>NZ_PDGU01000018.1:0-204703 GCF_014334955.1 Corynebacterium sp. LK33
CCATAAGTCGTCGGATGCGTCGGCCAGCTAGCATCGCAGCCAGCTCGCGAGAAGAGGAGCAAAAACCTCAAAAACTGATTTTGTATTGAAAGCAGTAGAAAACTTGAATAGTTTTGAGATGTGCACGAGGGTAGTCGGCCCTATCTCTTAGCTGGCTGTAATGCGGTGCGCATCCCCATCTGGGGCATTGATATAGCGATGTTCAGTCATGAAATTGATTCACGGTCATATTTTGACGATCATTTGGTACCTGTTTATATCGTGAAAAATCAACCCAAGAATGTGTAAGAAGTATTAAGAGAGCTTGCATGGTGAGGAATCTTCTTCCGGGGAAAACCTGACAATTCATAATCGGAGGGCAAGCGTGAAAAGTGTATTTAGAGCAATACTGTTTACCGCAATTATTTTTGAAGGAGTTCTTTTCCTTCTTATGAATGTGGTATCTGGTTTGCCGGGTTGGGTATTCCTGTTGCCGCTGGTGGTGATGGTTGCGGCTTTTCTCTTGCTGTTTGGGGGTATGTGGCAAGACTATCTCAGAAATGGCAGGTCATGGGCTGCTTCACTGTCCGAGACGGCGAAGAAATTTGGTGTACCTCGAAAAATACTAGCGCTACTCGTTTCGGAAGTTGGTTCACTGATAGCTGCTTTCGCATTCTTTAGGCCTCAGAAAAATGTCGACAGTGAAGTCAGAGCCTTCACTGTACATAGAAACCTTCGAACTGTTGTTTTTATGATACTGGCGCTAAGCGTTGTAGAAATCAGCATTGTGCATTTTGCCATTTCTAATGCACTTTGGCGATATTTATTGCTGGTAATTAGTGTTTATGCCGTAGTTCTTCTATCTGGATTTTACGTAACTGTTCGGGACCATCCGCATCTCATAACACCGCAAGGACTCGTACTGCGAAATGGGCGAAGGCTTATTTGCGAAATTCCGTGGTCACAGTTACGTCATGCGAGCTCCGTAACGGCAGGTGAAGGAGGGGACATAGCAATTGACGAGGACGGCAATCTCAGGGTGCCTGTTTTGAGTGAAGTGAACGTCAGATTAGAAGTGGATTCGCAAGTCGTGGCAGAAGATCTTTACAAGGGGCTAATGACCGTTTTCTCGATTGAGATTTACTGCGACGACAAAGACGCATTCCTCCGCAATCTCGCTGAGGAAAGGAATGCTCATTAAATGCTTGGCAGCTTCCAGGTCTGGTAATCAATCCCGGCCTATCGCCAAAACTTGGTCATCCCGCGCTTGTCCTCGATGTTGAACTCAATCATCTTGGCCAGCAGGTCCAGCGGCATCGACTCGGCCTTGCCATCTTTTGGCCAGGGGAAACGGACCATCATTTTTCCGTAGGAGAGGCCGCGGGCATCGAAGTCGTCGGAGAACTTTTCAATGCCGTCGCGTTCCGGGGCGATCGCCATGTGTTTCTTGGCGTAGGAGAAACCGATGATAAAAGTGCCATCGAGCGTGAACATCGGCTGATTCCAAGCAATGCGAACGCCCAGTTCCGGGTACTTTTCATGGACCCATTCCAGGACCTCGAGAGCGACAGCGCGCTGCGTGTCATCATCTACCCGCGAGAGGTGATCGGCGAAGAACTCGGCGATGGTTTCTTCGGTCATATGCTGAACAGCCATGCCTTGGATTTTACTGTGCCCTCAACTAATAGCCGAGCCATCAACTAACATGACTCCGAGTGGCTACAGATTTGAATACTCAGTTTGATCCCAAAAAGGCGTGGCCAGCGCTATGGACCGTTTTGCTCGGCTTCTTCATGATTCTGGTCGACGCCACCATTGTCACCGTTGGTATCAACACCATCCAGCATGAACTGGGCGGTGAGCTCAACCAGGTCATGTGGGTGACCAGTGGTTATCTGCTGGCCTATGCCGTGCCGTTGCTCATTACTGGCAGGCTCGGTGACCTCTGGGGAGTCAAGCACACCTATGTAGCGGGCCTGGTTATCTTCGTGTTGGCGTCGCTGGCGTGTGGGTTGGCGCCGTCGTTAAGCATGCTGATCATTGCCCGCGTGGTGCAGGGACTGGGGGCCGCGCTGCTGACGCCGCAGACGATGGCGCTGATTACGCAGATGTTTCCGCCGGCGCATCGTGGCGCGGCGATGGGCCTGTGGGGTGCGGCGGCCGGAATTGCCTCGCTGACGGGGCCGCTGGCCGGTGGCGTGTTGATTGAGCTGCTGAGTTGGCGCTGGATTTTCCTCATTAATGTGCCGATTGGGCTGATCGGGCTCGTCTTTGCGTTCCGCTATCTGCCGACATTTGAGACACACCGCAACAAGATTGATTATCTCGGTGTTGTACTCAGCGCGATTGGTATGTTCCTGCTGGTCTTCGGCATTCAGGAGGGGGAGAGTGCCGGCTGGTCCGGTTGGATCTGGGCACTGATTGCCGGTGGCGTGGTGGTTCTTGGACTATTCACCGCGTGGGAGGCCAAGACCACGGCCGAACCGTTGATGCCACTGTCCCTTTTTAAGGATCGCAACTTCACCATCTCCTCGCTGGCGATTGCTGTGACGGGGGCGCTGGTGGTCGCGGTTGGTTTCCCAATCATCCTCTTCGCCCAGAATGCTCGCGACCTATCGACCATCCAGGCCTCACTACTGCTCGTGCCGCAGGCGGTCATTTCCGGTGTCATGGCACCGTGGACTGGGCGAATGCTGGACCGGCTGGAGTTCCGCGAGTTCGCGCTGATTGGTTTTGGGTCCTCGCTGGTGGGCATGCTTGGGTTCCACTACCTCATCCACGAGGACCTCTCCGTGCTGTGGCTGCTGCTGCCGGGCGCCGCATTCGGTGTGGCAAACGCGTTTATTTGGGGCACGCTGTCGACGGCTGCCACCCGCAACATCGACCCGTCCCTCGCTGGTGCCGCCTCCGGTGTGTACAACACCATCCGCCAGATTGGCAGTGTGCTGGGCAGCGCGCTGATTGCTACCGTCATGGCCGCAGCTCTCAGCAGCAACCGTGGCGACTTCACCACCGCCATGAGTGACGCGATGTGGTTGCCGGTGGCACTGTCGGCCCTGGGTGTCGTGGCGGCGCTGGGGCTTAAGAATCCGAAGTAAAACGCTCCACCATGTAGTCCGCGATGCCGACGGGATCGGCTAGGAAATCCCTGGTTGCCCGTACCGCGAGGGTGTCTTCGAAGTGGGTGGTGTCGGCGTCGTCAAGCGAAATAATCGTTGCTTCTGGCGCGGCGAGCAGGATGGGGGAATGCGTCGCCATGATGATTTGTGCGCCGGCTTCCGCGAGCGCGCCGAGGCGGCCGAGGAGTTCCAGCTGGCGCAGTACCGACAGGCCGGCTTCGGGTTCGTCGAGGAAGATCAGTGATTCGGGGCTGAGGCGGCGTTCGGCTAGCGCCATGATGGATTGGCCATGGCTCATTTGGGTGAGGTCGGCCATTTCTCTGCCACCTGGTAGCTGCCCAAGCGACTCGTAATAGCGCGCGAGGTTCAGATGCGCGTCGCCGCGAAAGAAGAACGTGTCCGGGGGATTGCGCCTGGTCAGCGCCAGCGGGACCGGGGAGGTGCGCTCTTGCGTCTTGTACCGCGAGCCGCCGTCCGTATCGACACCCATCGCCGACGCCAACGCCTCCAGCACCGTCGACTTTCCCTTGCCGTTTTCGCCGGTCAGGATGGTAATCGGCGTGGTGAAGGTCATGGGGAAGGGCAGCGCGAGCTTTACGACGTACGCCGGGAGCTCGGCATCATCGTGAATACGGGCATGACGGAGATAGATCATGGTTGCGGCAGCTGGTCAATCTGTTTGAGCAGTTCATAGCCGTCGGCGCCCTCGATGAACGGGACCTCCTTGTTCTCCAGTTTTTCAATTGGCACCGCCGTGCCGTGAGAGAGCACGTGCTCGCTGGGAGTGAGGTTGCGGATTGCGATGGCCGCGACCTTGTCGGGATGCTCCGCCGCGGCCGTGCCGTAGATGAGCGGGTCGTACTGGCCATCATCGCCGACGAGAATCCAGTTGATTTCGGGGAAGTCAATAAACAGGTCGCGAAGTCGCACCTTCTTGTGTTCCTTGCCCGAGCGGAACAGGCCGGTGGGCGTTGGCCCCCAATCGGTGAGAAGCAGTGGGCCCTTCGGCAGGTTGTTGCGGTGCAGGAACTTTTTTAGGGTGCTGAAGGTGTTCCACGCTCCGGTGGAGAGATAGATGACGGGAACGTCCGTGTCCTCGTCGGTTTTGCTCGCGTAACGACGACGGAGTTGCGCATAAAACTCGCTGAAGCCAGCGACGGCCTTGCGCTCGTCTGTCTCCTTGACCCAGGAGTTGTAGGCGGCGATGAGGGCGCGCGGCAGCATGGTGACCAACACGGTGTCATCAATATCGGAGACGATGCCGTATTTGGTCTCCGGGGAGAGGATGAGGACCTCTGCAGGAGTGTCGTTGATGGTGATTTCGTGCCAGCCGGGTTCCAGGCCGTGATTCCGAATCAGCACCTCGATGTAGCCGTTGCTATCCGTGGTGGTTTCCACGGTGCGATTGCCGGCAGTGATGGTGACGGGAAAGTCCGCGAGTTCGACGGTAAAGAACTGCCAAAATCCGCGTTTTTTGTTTCGTTCTTCGTCTCGTTTATTGGCCGGATCCTTCAGGAGGACACGGCCGAATACGCGAACGCGCTCTGCATTTCCGTACCCGGTGAAACCGATGATTTCCGGTTCCCAACCAGCGTTTTTGGAACGCTTGGCGGCCAGCGCGTTGATCCTTCTTTCGGTCTTGCGGACGACATCTGCCACGGACATGCTTTCCAGGATACGGGTTGACAGGACGGGGGAGGGTGCGCGTAGGTTGGTCGCCCAAGAGAAAAGTCAACCCTTTAGGAGTGTTCTCTCTTTATGCGTTTTTCCGGTAAGTTCATCGCATCCGCCGCTGTGGCAGCAGGCATGATTGCTGCCCCGACCGCCGCCGCTAACGCTGCATCAGTCAGCGCCTGGGATCAGGTTGCGGCTTGTGAGTCCGGCGGAAATTGGCAGACCAATACCGGTAACGGCTACTACGGCGGACTGCAGTTCTCGCAGCAGACCTGGAGTGGCCACGGCGGTGACCAGTACGCACCGACGGCTGACCAGGCCACTAAGGAGCAGCAGATTGAGATTGGCGAGCGCGTGCTTGCCTCCCAGGGTGCTGGCGCATGGCCGAACTGCGGTGGTCCGCTGGGTTAATCCTCCCCATCATCAAAGACCAGATCTGGCACAGCCGCGAATGACAGCCACCACTTCATGTAGTGGTCATGGCGTGCTTTCGTCTTCTGAGTAGCGCGTTTGTCAAAAGTCTGTCGGCCGAACCCGGCTAATGGTCCGGCCGGGACGGTCGCCGCGGTAACGCCGTCGGCAGAGGACCACACCTCTGAGCCGTCCTCATAAGCGGTGATATCCCAGAGCTTGTGGGTTTTCAGGTTGTGGTGCTTCCTGCATAGGCAGTGCAGATTCTGCGTGTCGGTGGGGCCACCGGCTTCGGGGGCTTCCTGGTTGTACGGCGCGATATGGTCAATATCGCACTTATATGCTGGGACTTCGCAGCCGGGGAAGCGACACGTGCCGTCGCGACCGTGGACGCGGGCGACCTGCGCTGGAGTTGGACGGTAACCATTGGTGGCGCTGTCTGCTGAGAGGCGGACATGCGTCACCTTTTGCATCCACTCTTCCGTGACCAGCGCGCCAAGCCAGCCGGCGCCGTCCAGCCAGGCATCATCACTGTGGGGCTCGCGGAAAACATTGAGCACAACTTCCGCATTGGTGCGCTGGTGGATGAGTTCCACAAATGCATCCGCCTGCGTCATTTCCTCATTCGCGCGGAAGACCGTTTCAATTGCGCACATGGCAAAATAGGCGCGGTCCGGCCGCAGGGTGAGAATGATTTGGGAGTAGCTGTCGGGACGTTCCACCAGAGTCACCGATTCCGTATCGGTGATGGTGGGAATTGTGCCGTCGGCACGAGCGCGGTCATCCAAATCCGCAGCAATATCACCAATTTTGGTGGTGAGCGTGCGAGGACCAATCATTGCTTGACGACGCTTCCGTGGCGTAACCAATGCCAGAATCTTCTTCTCTGCATCGGGTATTTGATCAGGCTCGATGCCGACCACGCCATGTGCAATGATGCCGAGTTGTCGCATGGACAATGCACAGCTTTCCCGGGCATATTCCGCCAACTGTGGCATTTTCTCCAGCAACAGGCCAATGTCACAGATACGCAGTGCCTCACTGCGAGTGATTCCCAACCGAACGCTGATGCGAGCGGCATGGTTTTCAACGTCATCATCACCTGCAGGGCAGCAGGCTTCAATTAACTCAAGTTGGGCGCGGTTGGTAGCCCGCGCGAGTGCTGAGAGCTCATCTTCAGAATTCTCATGAGCCCAATATGGTTCGGGTACTTGTTCGGACTTCATTGGATCCCCCTGGTGCTCCAATGGTTGTCGGTTTTCTTTCGAACTTACTTGCTATCTTACAGACGCTTTTCTGGCTTGTAAAGAGAAATGAAAGAGAATTTTGAGGAGTTTTCGAAGGTGGTTAGTCGACCATAAAAGCACATTGTACCTGGGTGTTTGTGGGTTGTTCGCGGGGTGGCGTACCAAAATACAAATAAAACACCCGTTCGAAAACGAAAGCTTGGTAATCTCGCTTTCATAAAAGCGGAGCTGTAGAAAACAGCACAGAAACAGCGCAGACAGCGGGGAGTAAAACCATGATCATCCGGCACGCAACGCGGGACGATGCCGCGGCAATCGCGGAGATCTACAACGAAGCCGTAATCAACACCGTCGCCATCTGGAACGATGACACCGTCAGCGCGGAGAATCGCATCGCATGGCTGGAGGCGCACTGGGACAAGGGCTACCCGGTTTTCGTCGCCACGCTTGACGACGAAGTCGCTGGGTATGCCACCTTTAGCGATTTCCGTGACTTCGACGGGTTTCGGTACACGGTGGAAAACTCCATCTACGTGCATCCGAACTTTCAGGGTCGGGGGATTGGCGGCGCACTGTTAAGCGCGACCATCGATGCTGCTTGCGAGGCGGGAAAGCATGTCTTGGTTGCGGCGATTGAAGGCAGTAACGAGGGATCGATAGCGCTGCACAAAAAGTATGGCTTCCAGTGTGTTGGACTGCTGCCGCAGGTGGGGGCGAAGAACGGGCGCTGGTTGGACATGATGCTAATGCAGGTCATGCTGACAGACGGGCAGCCACCCGCTCGGCCGCGCGCTTAGCGAAGGGGCCAACGCCCATAATCGTGGCGGCACCGGGGCCAACCCAGTCGCCGTAGCCGACGAACTCGATGAGGTCAGAGTTGACGCTGCGGAAAGGGCCGAGCGCTGGGCGGAAACCGGTGCACCAGATGAGGTGGTCCGCGTGGACGTCGTCAAGCGAAGAAAACATGGGCGTCCAGGTGAGTGCGCCGGAGTCGCGGGCTTTGCGGACGGGCGGTAGGACAACGATGTCGCCGATGCTGTCGGTGGAGCCCTGGCGGTAGCGTTTGAACAGGACGCGGCCGTCGACGTCGTCGGGCATCCAGCGTGGTTCGTGGCGGGTGAACCAGGTGGTGTCGATGTTGGAAAGTACCAGTTCAGAGGCTATTTGTGCGCCGGAGTTCGCCGCGCCGACAACGGCAACGCGGGAGCCTTCGAATGGCTCGGGACCTGGGTAGTTGGTCGAATGCCACTGTTTCGCGGTGGTCGTGCCGGGGTAATACGGGACGAAGGGCCGGTTGCCGGTGGCGGCGATGAGCTGGCGGGATTCGAAGTCGCCGGCATCGCTGGTGAGGTGGAAGATGCCGTCATGGGAGACGTGCGTGACGGTGACCGGGCGCTGAACGCGCAGTTCGTAGCGCTTTTCGTAGGAGCTGAGGTATTCAATCACGTGGGAAGCGGGCGGGAAACCGTCATAATTGGGCATCTGGATGCCCGGAAGGTTGGAAAAGTCCGGGGTGGAAAAGAGCGTCAGTGAGGGCCAGACATTGCGCCAGGAGTCGCCGGGAGCGGGCTGATTGTCCAGAATGAGCGGATCAATGCCGCGTTTGTGCAAGTAATAGGCGGTAGCGAGGGCAGCTTGGCCGCCACCGACGATGATGACATCCTCAAGCATGTTTCCAGCTTAACGACGAGTGCCGCACCTCGAGCTGTACTACCGTGGAGCACCATGAGCTCGCTGTTTGACCTTTCGGACAAGCCCATCGACGAACTACCCGGTTACCAGCGCACATTCGCGCCGGGCCGACTCACGGTAGGGCTCAGCCTGCCCATCGAGCAGGATGCCGAAGCCGAGCCCAAGGACGCGCTGAGCAACCAGATTCGGCTGATTCAGAAAGTCGAACGCGCAGGCATCGCGGCGGTGTGGGCACGCGACATCCCGCTGCGCGTGGAAACATTCGGCGACGTCGGCCAGGTCTACGACCCCTGGATGTACCTCAGCTACATCGCCGCACACACCACCGACATCGCGCTCGGCACCGGTGCAGTCGTCGTGCCCTTCCAGCATCCGCTGGTGATGGCCAAGCGCGCTGCCACCCTGGACAGGCTTTCCGACGGCCGTTTCCTCTTCGGCGTCGCCACCGGTGACCGACCCGAGGAGTTTCCCGCCTTTAACCAGGACAAAGGCAAGCGGGGTGAGCGTTTCCGCGAGCATATCGAGGTCTATGAAAAGGCCCTCAGCACCAGCTACCGGCCTATCCGGTGGTCCGAGGGCAAGATGGGCGGATCCGATGTGGTGCCCAAGCCGCTGGCCCGCCGAGTTCCGCTGTTGGCCACCGGCTCCTGTCAGCAGAGCCTGGAGTGGAAGGCCGCGCATACCGACGGTTGGTTCATGTACCACAAGGGTTTGGAGATGCAGAAGAAAAACATCGCCAACTGGCAGGAGGCGGTGGCTCAGGAGTGCGGTGAGGACGTGTTCAAACCCTTCCTGGAATCACTGTGGATTGACCTGCACGAAGACCCCGACGCACCCGCGCAGGGCGGCCACTTCGGGTACCGCCTTGGCCGCAACAAGCTCATTGAACTGCTGCAATCCCAGCGCCAGCTCGGTATTAATCACGTCAGCATCAACTTCCGTACCTCTAAACGGGATGCGGAAGAACAGATTGATGAGTTGATTGAGTATGTGCTGCCGGCGCTCGATGAGCTCCCTACACAGACTCCGTAGCGCCCTGCCACTGATTAATCCCGCGGTCGACAGCCCACTTGTCGATCTCCGCGAGTTCTTCATCGCTAAACGGTGCAGCGTCCAGGGCGCCGAGGCTGTTCTTCAGCTGCTTCACCGAGGATGCACCGATCAGGGCTGAGGTCACTTCGTCACGGCGGAGCACCCACGAGATGGCCATCTGTGCCAGGGACTGGCCTCGTCGTGAAGCAATGGCGTTGAGCTCGCGGATGGCGGTGAGCGTGTCGTCGTTGAGGAACCCCGAGTTCATCTTGTGCGCCCCGAGACGCGAGGACTCCGGCACGCCATCCAAGTAGCGGTCGGTGAGAAGCCCCTGCGCAAGCGCGGAAAAGGCGATGACGCCCATGCCTTCGTCGGCGCAGGTTGCCAGCAGCTCGTCCTCGATCCAGCGGTTGAACATGGAGTAGCTCGGCTGGTGAATGGTCAGCGGTGTGCCCAGCTCACGGGCGATTTTCTGCGCGCGGCGAGTGAGCTCGGGGGAGTAGGAGCTCACGCCGACGTAGAGTGCGCGACCCGACCGGACGAGGAAATCGAGGGCGGCGACGGTTTCCTCGATAGGCGTATCCGGGTCGGGGCGGTGGTGGTAGAAAATGTCCACATAATCCAGGCCCATGCGCTTCAGCGAGGCATCGCAGCTGGCCACGAGGTACTTCCGCGAGCCGCCGAAGCCGTAGGGGCCATCCTGCATGTACCAACCGGCCTTGGAGGAAATAATCATTTCATCGCGGTAGGGAGCGAAATCCTTGGCCATGATGCGACCGAAATTCGCCTCCGCAGAGCCCTGCGGTGGGCCGTAATTGTTGGCGAGGTCGAAGTGCGTGACGCCGTGGTCGAACGCGGTGCGCAGGATTTCACGCTGCGTCTCGAGCGGTCGGTCATCACCAAAGTTATGCCAAAGTCCCAGTGTAATGGCTGGAAGCTTCAGCCCTGTACTGCCGGAGCGGTTGTACGGCATCGTCTCATAGCGGTTTTCATCGGCGCGGTACACGTCTGGGTAAGCCATGTCTACGAGGGTACGCGTGCTTAACGACGGGTAGTTGCGCACAAGGTGGCCGACAACGAGGCGCGTGGCCGAATGGCTACCCCTGGAAGTAATAAAAGTGAGCTTGCTGGGGAACAACTGAGGCAATTCGTCCGACTAATAAGGCATGACTTCAATAGCCACAGGCGATGCCGCTGGAACGCCAGCCGCAAACCCCGTCGCACAGACTCAGAAAAATGGTGGGCCACGAGCATTACTGCACCGAATCCATGTCGTTGCAGGCATCCTCGTTGCGCCACTACTTGTTATTGCAGCTATCACAGGCGTGGCGTATGCCCTCGCCCCGAGCATAGAAAAGGTGGTTTACCACGAAGAACTAACTGCAACATCGAGCCTTCCCGCACAACCACTGGAAAAGCAGGTTGAGGTCGCGCAGCGCGTGCACCCTGACCTGCCGGTGACCGCGGTGCAGGTCCCGGAAAAGCCGGGGCAGACAACGCGAGTGATGTTCAATGACGAGCAGCTGAAGTCGGAGTCCTACCGGCATGCGGTGTTCGTTGACCCAGGCGACCTGAGCATCAAGGGTGACCTGGTGCAATATGGTTCCTCGGCGGCGCTGCCACTGCGGGCGTGGATCTCGGAAGGGCACCGCAGACTCTGGATTGATAGCAACTTTGGTCGCCTCTACTCCGAGACGGCAGCATCCTGGATGGGCGCACTGGCCATTGGTGGCCTCTGGCTCTGGTGGGATCGTTCGCGTCGCAAGCGGACACAGGGAACGAGTAAGAGGGCGCATCATATGCGTCGTCACGCGAATGTTGGCGTGGCGGTTAGCGTTGGACTTCTGTTCCTGACCGTCACCGGCCTGACGTGGTCGTGGGTGGCTGGAACGGGCATCGCAAAGCTGCGCGAGACGATGGACTGGTACGCACCGAAACCAGCCATGACTGCGACTGCACCAGCGAATTATGACTGGTCAGAGGCAGATAGTGTTATGAACCTCGCACGTGTCGAGGGCCTGTCCGGGAAAGTCGAACTGACACCACCGGAGGCTGGCACGGTGTGGATGGCCAAGGAAGCCCGCGAGGAATGGCGGATGGGCATTGAGACCGTCACCGTTGACGGCTCGACCGGAGCGATGGTCGATCGGATTCATTTTTCGGACTGGCCGCTGCCGGCGAAACTGACCGAATGGCTGATTAACGCGCACATGGGCATCCTGTTCGGGTGGGTGAATCAGCTGGTCCTGGCACTGATCGGTGTCGCTTTGTTGGCGATGATTGTGCGCGGATACGCCATGTGGTTTGGGCGCGGTCGAGGTGGCCGACCTGGCAGGCTCCCGGCGCCGACGCGTTGGCGGGACATTCGCCCGGGAGTTGCAGCGGCTGTTGTGGCATTGCTGATTGCCTACTCGGTGGTTGCACCACTGTTTGGTGTGACTCTCGTTGGCTTCGTGATCGTTGATTGGGTCTGGCGGAAGCTGCGGAGAGGTTAGTGTAGGTTCTGTCGCCTTCGGGTTCCCTGTACCTAACGGCGTGGTAAGACCCATGAAAAACACTCAGGAGGGTAAACGCATGACAAGGTATTGGGATCACAGCGGCAGTATTCACAAAGACGACGGCCAGGAAGACTGGTGCGTTTACAATCCGTCTTTGCGTGATTGGGAGCGCACCCCGCGTGCTAAGGAAGCCTACGACAAGGCAGGACAAGACTCGTTCGACCCCATCACCGAGCAACAGGCACTCGCTGAGATCGCAGAGCAGCAGGAACGCTACAACAAAAAGATTGAGAACAAAGTCAAGGAACTGCGCGCGAGAATGAAATCGGTCGGTGCGCAGGCCAGGCAGACCACCGAACAGCCGTATCCAACCTTTACTGAGCAGTCCGCCGCATACCGTGAGGGCGCGCAGGCCTATAACGAGGGCAAATCTTGGCGCGATAACCCGCATGCCCCCGAGTCAGGTCTAGCCGCCCCGTGGCGCATGGGTTTCAATACCCGCAAGCAGCAGGTAGCGGAGATTAGGGCACAGCGAGCCGCCGCTGCGCAACAGGAGAACTAGACCCTGGCCGCAAAAACGCTCAACCAAAGCTCTAAATTCCCCGCAAATTCCCGGTTCCAGCCCGCTCAATCTGTTACACTTAGCAAAACGAAACTCAGGAGCTTGGTGTGCAGTACTTTTTCACGGTCCATGGCCGCAGAGATATCAACGCGTATGACTCTGATGAGGAAATGCACGCTGCCTTTGAACGGATTGGACGCTTCAATCAGAAGCTCCAGGACGAAGGTCACTGGGTTATGTCCGGCGGGCTGGTTCCGCCGGAGGATGCCATGACGGTGCTGCCGGATGGTTCACATAGCGATCTGCCGTACTACAACGCGATGACGTTCCCGTCAGCTTTTTGGATCGTCCAAGTCGCAGACGAGCAAGAGGCCATTAACCTAGCCCACGAAGCCGCGGAGGCGTGTGCGCAGGCCGTCGAGATGCGCGCCGTCGCCGATTAACTCACCGTAGGCCGTGCACCCGGCGCATGATGGTCAACATCGCTTGCGTCGGGATTCGCCGCATGAAGGGCACTGCAACGCTTGCCGACGACCCCCGCGCCACTAGAGCCAAAGGTCGCTCGGCAGCCACTTCGCGCATAACCACCTCAGCAATCTCAGAAGCGGGAATGCCATCTTCCTCATTGGCATTCAACTTCGTCAGCATGCAGTGGACATCAGCAGCGTAAACGGAGCCCTCATCGCCATACGTCGTCCGACGTGTAGAAATCCCCGTGTTGATGGCACCCGGCTCGACAACCGTCACCCCAATACCGAACTGCGCGACTTCACCGCGCAACGAAAGCCCGAAGCCGCGGATAGCGGCCTTCGTCGCCACGTAAGAAGAACGGTAGGACAGCGGCAACCCGCCGAGCATCGAGCCAACCAGCACAATTCGGCCACGACCGGCCTCGCGCATGCCGGGCAGCAGCTGCTGTAACAGCTCCACCTGCCCCAGAACATTGACTTGGAAGAGACGCTCAAGCGCCTCGCGGGGTAGCTCCTCGAAAGCGCCCGACTGGCTCTCACCGGCGTTGGCGACGACGACGTCGTAAGGCCCGTGGGCGACCACAGCAGCGATGTCGTCGGCGCTGGACATGTCGAGCGCCACCATCTGCACGCCCTCGGGGTGCGGCGCCTCCGCGCCCCTGCGGGACGTACCAACGACCTCGAAACCGGCCTCGACCAGTGCCTCCGCGCATGCCCAGCCGATGCCGGAGGAAGCGCCGGTCACTAACGCACGGCCGCCACCTACACTCGGCAGTTTCGGTCCGCGGGTGAGATTCGCAAAAGCACCGGTCAGGCCACCAATCATCGAGCCTGCACCGCCTCAATGGTCATGCCGCCCGCGCGGAGACGGCGGGACAGGGCGTCGCCAAGCGCGACAGTAGGAGTGAGCACGCCGGTAGCGTCCGGCAGATCGTCGTGGACGAGTGCGAGGGCGGCGCTGGAAATCATGATCGCGGTGCCTGCGTACCCGGGGTCTTCCTCGAGAGACACCTTGGAACGCCAGTGAATACCGGAAGTATCGACGGTGTAGGCCTCGATGGTGAAGCGTCCCTCGGCCTGTTCTTCAGCGCTCGGGCCCTCACCCGGCTTCGGCAGCTTCTTATCAATGAGCTTGGCCGTCGGCTCAAATGCCATCGCCGCCAGCGCCAACCTGCAGACAGCCGCGAAAATATTTGCGCGCACGAAAGCTCTCGGACCATGGCCGACATTGAGTAGCTCGCGGTAGCGGAAGGAATCACCGTAATCCGCCAGCATCGCCGAGCGCTGAACAATGCGGGTGTTGAACGGCGACATGAAGAAGGGTGCTCGCCAATGGCGGCGGAAGCGCGCCGGGCGCAGGTCGACGCCGGAACTTACCTTGGTCGGGACCCGGCTCAGCCAGGGCGTACTGATCGGCGATGATGCGACGCAGCTTGGGGTCCTTCTTGGCCTGTGCAAGCTGGACACGGACCGAATCGATGGTGCCACCGGAGACACCGCCCTTGACGTGCTTGAACAGCAGGGTTGTCTCACCGAGCTTGGTGTGGGCCGCCTCGTGGAGCTCGCGGACAGCGACGTCGGAAGGAATCGAGTCGAAGCCGCAGGAGTGGACAATCTTCGCTCCGGTCTGCTGCGCTACCTCGTGGTTATTCGCGATGGAGTCGTGGACGAACAGCACCTCGCCACACAGGTCGACGTAGTGAGTACCGGCCTTGGCGCACTCGGCCACCAGGGTGCGACCGTACTTCGCGTACGGTCCCACAACGGTCAGCACCACCTTTGTACTGGCCGCAAGCTCAGCCACCGCCGGCTGGTCGGCAGCATCCGCAACAATGACCGGCCAGTCCAATACGCCTGCGTTCTCCGCGACGTCGGCAAGCTTCTGGGCGTTCCTGCCTGCGAGCGCCACCTTCGTCTGACCGGCGTGTTTAGCCAGATAGTCCACAATCAAACGGCCCACGAAACCCGTGGCACCGTAGACGACGATGTCGTACTCGCGGTCGTGATTGCGACTCTGTGGCTGTGCGGAAGAAGTAGTCATGCCTACGAAACTAATAAAACGAAAGCGATACCGCGGGCGAATTAAAAAGGTTTTCTGAATCCGTGTATTCAGCGAGGGGTTTGGAGGGAGGGCTAACGTAGGACAAGTGACTAGCGCTAACGAAAACCCCGAACAGATCGAAGGACTGCGGCCAGAAGATCCCGGATTCCGCCGCGCGCTTATTGCTGTGCTTTTCGCTGGCCTGGCATCGTTCCAAGCGCTCTACGCAACGCAGGCGCTACTGCCCACGCTTTCCGACGAGCTATCGGTCGACCCCGCCACCGCCGCGCTGACGGTATCCGCCACCACCGGTGGCTTGGCCTGTGCGATTATCCCGGTGTCCATTTTGTCGGAACGCTTTGGGCGCAGGCGCGTCATCGTCATCAGCGCATTTGTGGCAACGCTACTGGGGCTCGTGGTGTCAATCGCGCCGGGCATCGGTTCGATGATTGCGCTGCGCCTATTGCAGGGCATTGTTATTGCCGGTGTGCCCGCAGTGGCTATGGCGTATGTCAGTGAGGAAGTCCACGCCGACCACGTCAGTCGCGTGATGGGGCTGTATATCTCGGGCACGACGGTCGGTGGCCTGCTCGGCCGTATCATTCCGTCCATTGTGCTGGAGTTCGCCTCCTGGCGGGTGGCGATTGCGGTCTCGGCGACGGTGGCGTTCATCTTCGCCATTCTGACCTGGTACTTCCTGCCGCAACAGCGCAGGTTTAAGCCGAAGAAACTGTCGTTTGCAGGGGAGGGGCAGGCCATTGCGCGACACTTGCGCGACCCGCGCATCCTGGCGCTGTGCGCCCTGGCGTTCCTGTTTATGGGAGCGTTTGTCTCCCTGTACAACTACCTGGGCTTCCGGCTGGGCGATAAGTTCGGGCTCTCCCCGGCACTGGCAGGGTTCGTATTTATTCTCTACCTGTCGGGCACGTGGTCGTCGGCACGCGCGGGTGTGTGGGCGAAGACGGTGAGCCGCCGTCGCCTCATCGCCATTGCGACTCTGGCGGCGTGCATGGGCCTGGGGCTGGCGCTGCTGCCGTGGCTGCCCGCGCTGATCGTGGGCGTGCTCGTGTTCACGGCATCGTTCTTCGTGGCCCACTCGCTGTCCTCGTCCGGTGTGGGGCTGGTGGCGCAGCGCGACCGCGCCGAGGCATCATCGATGTATCTGTTCAGCTACTACGCGGGCTCGTCCATTGTCGGTTGGGTATCCGGCATGGTGTTCAGCCGCTTTGAGTGGGCAGGGCTGATTCCGTGGCTGGTGGCGCTGTCCTTCATCGCGGGCGCGTGTGCCGTAGCGGGGTTGAAGCCGAGGCGCTAAGGGTAACGCGGTAGGGGGAAAATCGCCAGCAAGGTACATTTAGACACCAAGAAACGAACCCTTAATGTAAAAAACGGTGATTTTTTACATTAAGGGTTCGTTTTTAGGGCACTATATGTAGAAAGCATCATGTAAAAAGCATTGGAAACAGAAGGGGGAGACTCGCCGTGAAGCACTATCCGCTTAAGAGGATCTTCCACATGTCTGCACACGATGCGGAACAGGCAGTGGAGAGCGAGTACCAGTCACGCAAAGACTCCCCGTCGACGATTCAGTGGCACTTTCCGCTGGGGCAGTGGCCACTCTTTTGCTGCATTACAAGCGATCTCGCAGCCAGGGTTGAAAAGATTCTGTCTCTAGAGCTGCAGATTTCACAGTTGTGGAATCGTCTGCCGGGTGCCGCGCGGACTCACTATCTCTTCAATCTGCTCCTGGCCGAGGTGGTAGCCACCAATGAGATTGAGGGGATTCACTCCACACGGCGAGAAGTCGCCGAGGCGTTGGACAACACTTCGGGAACCCAGCACAAGCGCTTTCATGAGTTCAGTCAGCTCTATTTCCGGCTGGCAAACGATGAGCGGATTGAGTTTCCGACAACGCTCACAGGGATCCGGCAGCAGTACGATCAACTTCTCGGCGATGAAATTGCCAGCGAGGATGAGTTAGACGGTGAACTCTTTAGAGCATCAACGGTCACGATTACCGATGGGCAACGACAGATTCATCGCGGTGTTGAAAGTGAAGCTGCCATTCACCAACTTCTCAATGAGTTCCTGGAAACGGTGAATTCCTCAGAGGACAATCGGCTTATTCGAATCCTGGCAAGCCATTTCATGTTCGAGTTCGTTCACCCGTTTTATGACGGCAATGGTCGGATGGGGCGTTTTCTGCTGTCAGTGGCTTTGCGGGAGACACTCTCACCTGCCACAGCGCTGACTATTTCTCGCCAACTCGCTGAGGATAAAGCGAAGTATTACAAGGCTTTTACCACTACGGAAGACCCAATGAACCGGGGCGAAGTCACGTTCTTCGTCGAGGTGATGGCTGATGTCATTCTGAATGCTCAGCAGTATTTGCTGGAAGAGCTGCAGATGAAGTCCCACCAGTGCGAGAAGCTTGAACAGCGGGTAGCTGAGCTAACCAACTCGCCCGAGCAGGCACTGTCCGTGTCACTGACAGACAACGAAATCGGGACGCTGTTTGTCCTGGCACAGGTTCGGTTGTTCGGACCTGATTATGGAATCAAGCTCGAACACGTCGCCGACACCATCGGCAAGGAGAAGCGGACAGCGCGAAAGTATCTCGCCGAGTTAGAGGCTCAAGGACTGGCAACGCCGACGAGCCGTCGCCCGCTGCGATTCCAGCTGGCGCCGGCTGGCGTAGACCTTCTAGGCCTTGAACCCACCGAACACTAATCTGCTTCCGGAACCTACTTCTGGCCCACAATCAGCTCAGTGCCTTCGGCTGAAAGCGATGCCTGGCCAGCGGGCTTACGCGACGGGCCAGAAACAACCTCACCAGTAGCAATGTCAAAGTGAGAGTTGTGGTTCGGGCAAATCATCACACCATTGCTGACCTCGGTGATACGGCCATTCTGGTGCGGGCACGAGCTGGAGAAAGCGGCGAACTTGCCTTCCTCCGGCTGCGTGACGACGTAATTGCCGATCACCACACCGCCGCCAACCGGAATGTCGGCAGCGTCAACCTTCTCCACCGCAGACTTTGGTGCACAAGCGGCTACGAGTGCGCCAGCGGCAGTGGCGGCAGTTCCCAGGAGGAAACGACGACGGGAGCACGGGGAGACATCAGAACTCATGGCATTGAGATTACCTCTATTTCGCGACCTTTATTTCTGATAGGAGCGCTCACCGAAGATGGCGCGTCCCACACGCACGGTGGTCGCCCCCTCGGCGATGGCTTCGCGGTAGTCGCCGGACATACCCATTGACAGTTCGTTGAGGCTGACACCCTCCGGCAAATCCCCGAGCAGACTGTCCCGCAGCTCCCGCAGCTCCGCGAAGGTCTCGCGCACATTCGGATCATTCTGGGCCGCGATGGTCATAAACCCGCGCAGACGCAGGTTCGGGTATTCGCCATCGGGGCCAAACATGCGGACAAACTCCGCCGCGTGGCTCGGCGCCAGACCCGACTTCTGCGGCTCGCGGGAGGCATTGACCTGAATCAGCACATCGAGCGTGCGCTCGGAATCGGCCAAGCGACGCTGCAGTGCTCCGGCCACCTTCGGGCGGTCCAGAGCCTGAAACTCATCAGCACAACTGACCAAGTGGCCGGCCTTATTCGTCTGCAGTGGACCAATGATGGCCATATGTGGTGCCTTGTCGCCGAAGGCCTCCCGGAATGCCTCCGCCTTGGCCACCGCTTCCTGGACGCGGTTTTCCGCCAGGCCAGCGCAGCCGGCTGCTGCGAGCTCCGGCCAGGATTCCACCAGGGCGTCGACAGGCACAGTCTTGCTGACGGGCAGCAGGCGGACCTCGGAGGGCTGGCGCCCAGCTCGTCGGCAAGCGTCGTCGATCTCGGAGCGAACCTTGCGATAGTTTTCCACGAACATACCTCCCACTCTAAGGCCTGAGTAGGAAGAACTGTGCGGTAGTGTCGAATCATGCTCATGGACAGACTCTCGACGCTTTCCGTCATGCAGAGACGGATCTTGGCAATTGTATTTGGGCTGGTGTCGCTGGTCGTTGTCATCGACCTCATCTATCTTGCGGCAACTGCCTACATGATGGATCTCGAGGTCTTCCAAGACGCCGGCTGGGCACTACGACGAGACCAGGATCTCTACTCACCAGAGTTTCCCACTAGATCAGGTTTCCGCTTCATCTACCCACCGTTTGCGGCGCTGCTGTTTTACCCGCTGACCTGGGCGGGGCCGGTGACCCTGCAGATCATCTGGACATTCGCCACGGTGGCGGCGGTGTGGGCGATGCTGTGGATGGTCTTCACTCGTCTCGGCTCTGAGCGTCCGAAGCTGATGGCTACCTGCGTGCTCGGTGTTGTGATGCTACTCGACCCGTTGCGCGCCAACGTGCTCTTTGGGCAGATCAACGTCTTCCTCGCGCTGCTGGTGGTCTCCGATGTGCTGGGCTTTTTGCCCAAGAAACTGCGTGGACTGGGCGTGGGTATCGCGGCGGGTATTAAGATCACCCCCGCGGCATATGCGCTGGTGTTCCTCATGCGCCGTGACTTTGCGGCCGTGGCCAAGAGCTTCTGCTGGTTCCTGGCGACCGTCGCTATTGGTTTCGCCGTGCGCTTTAAGGAGTCCATCTACTTCTGGACCGATGAGTTCTTCGCCGGCAACCGCGGTGGCGCCCCGACCTATGAGGCCAACCAGGCGTTCAGTGGTCTGCTCGCCCGCGCCGGGGTGGAGGGTACCGCGCTCGATGTTGGCATCTACGGTTTCTTCCTCATCGGTGCCATCGCCGCCGCCTTCGTGGCGTGGATCTACCACCGCAATGGTTATGATGTCGCAGCCCTTGGTTTCGCTGCGCTGGCGGTCAGCTTCGCCGGGCCATATGCGGTCAGTCACCACTGGTCGATCGTCATGGTTTTCGTGCCGCTGGTGCTCTTCGTCCGCGAGATCGGGCACATTATTGTCGGCACCCTGTTCATGATTGCCAACTGGTGGGCACCGTACAAGGTGTTCGTGGGCAATGACTTCGGCCACGCTGCCAATGTGGGGCAGTGGTTCTACGGCAACATGCAGGGAATCATGGGCGGCGTGCTCTTCTTCACCTGCCTGGGCTACGCAATCTACCTCTGGCGCAAGCCCAGTCGCGTGCGGGCACAGGCAGCTGCTTAACGACGGGCTTGCTTAACGACGACGCTTCGTTCTCGCAGTAGCCTGCTCCTCCCACGGGTTCTCCGGCCACGGGTGCTTGGGGTAACGGCCCCGCATCTCGGAGCGAACCTGTGCGTAGGCGCCATTCCAGAAACTTTCCAAGTCTCCAGTGACCGCGAGTGGTCGCTGAGCCGGTGACAGCAAATGCATTGTCACCGGCTTTTCCAATACCTGCGGGGTCTCCGCCAGGCCGAAGCACTCCTGCAACTTCACGGCGAGCACAATCTTTGCCTCAGGGTCCGTGGGGTCCTCCGGGTACTCTAGGCGAATCTTCGAACCGGAGGGGACCTCCAGGCGTTCGGGCACCAGCCGGTCGAAGTCCGAGGCCTCCGGCCAGGGCAGCAGGCGGCGGAGGTGCTCGGCATCTAGCTTGGGTGGGGTCGGACGGTCCAGCTCACCAGCGAAGAGAAGCTCTGTCTGGGCCGCGAGCCCTGCGGGGGAGACATCCGGCCACGGAGCACCGCGATGAGCGTGGAGAAAGGCCATGCGGCGGCGGAGCTGTTCGGTGTCGCGGTCGAGGTTGGGGGAGGCGTCGGCAAGCGTGCCGGCAAGCCAGGCGGAGTTGGCGGCGATGCACTGCTCGGGCGTCGGGGAGACCTGGCGGGAGGACAGTTCGATGGCGCCGAGCAGGTCGCGCTCGCGGGCACGAACGCGGCCCTGTTCGACGCGCGCCGTGGTTTCCGTGTGGGCGAGGTGGCCGGCGGCGAGCATGGCGATTTCCAGGTCAATTGCCTCGCCGTCGCGGATGAGCGCGCGCCCGTGGGAGAGCCGCGAGATGTCGGCGGCCGCAATCCACTCGTGGCCGCGCAGGTCAGAACCGCGGGCGAGTTCCGCAGCGGTGCCGCCGGTGAAGAGGTATTCGTCGGAGTTCGCACTGCGGCGTCGCCCGATGAAATCCGGCCACGCCAGGGCCGTGACCAGCGCGGGGATGTCCGAGGGCAGCAGGTTGGCGGGGGCCTCAGTATCCAGCTCAATGCGGCGCACCTGCTTGGCCAAGCCGCGGGCATCGGTGAGTTTCTCCACCGCGCGTGCGACCGCGCCCGCGTGCTCCGGCATCATGGCCGTAGCCGTCAGCAGCGCGCGTCCCATGCGCGGATGCACCGGCAGGGTAGCCAGAGTACGGCCGAGTTCCGTGATGTCACCGTCCTCATCAACAGCGCCCAGACCAGCCAGAATGCGGTTTGCGACCTCCGCGTGGTGGGGTGGTGGGGCGTCGAGAAGCTTCAGTCCCTGCATCCCAGGCGTGCCCCACGCGGCGGCGTCGAGGAGCGCTTGGGTCAGGTCGGCGACCTCGATTTCCGGCGCGGGCCAGGCGGGAAAGGACGCGAATTCCGACTGGGAGACGCAGCGCACCACTATGCCCGGGCCCTCACGTCCCGCTCGGCCTGCGCGCTGGTTCGCCGAGGACTGCGCACACGAGCTGGTGACCAGGCCGGAGAAGCCACGCGCGATGTCGAGTCGCGGTCCGCGCGCGAGGCAGGCGTCGACAACGGCGCGCACGCCCGGCACGGTCACGGATGATTCCGCAATCGCGGTGGACACAATTACGCGTCTACCATCCGCTTGCCGACGGAACACGCGGTCCTGCTCCTCGGAGCTCTGCTGGCCGTGCAGCGTCAGCACCGCCACCTCCGAGGAATCCGCGATATAGCCTGCGCAGCGTTCCACCTCGCGGATGCCGGGGAGGAAAACCAGCACATCACCGGCGGCTTCTTCCGCGAGTGTGCTGGCCTGGGCGGCAACGTGCTGCAGGAAGTCGTCGGTCACACCGCGTGCATCCAGCCGCTGCGGAAAGGGCGCGTAGCGGATGTCCAGCGGAAAGATCTCCGCCTCCGCCGCCACAATGGGGGCCGGGGTGGAGGCGCCGAGCAAGGCCGAGAACTTCGGCGCGTCCACCGTCGCCGACATAGCGACAAGGCGCAGGTCATCGCGGATATCCCGCAAGTCGCGCACCATCGCCAACACCAGGTCGGTGTCCAAGCCGCGCTCGTGCACCTCGTCGATGAGCACCGCGCTGGCATCCACGTCGCTGTCGCGCAGCAGTCGGCGCAGCAGCACACCGGGAGTGACAAACTCCACGCGGGTGGCGCGGGAAACTTTTGCGTCGCCACGCACCGAGTAGCCAACTTCCTCACCGAGCTTGGTGCCCGACAACTGCGCCAACCGTCGCGCCGCCGAGCGCACCGCCACGCGCCGGGGAGCCGTGACCACAATGCGGCCGCCCAGGGTGTTGGCCACCGCCGGTGGAACCAAAGTGGTCTTGCCGGTACCCGGTGGGGCCTGGACTACTACGTCGTGGTCGCGCACGGCGTCGGCAAGCGAGGCGAGCTGCGACGCGAACGGCAGGCCTGCAGAAATGTTCTGCAAATTGAACTGGAAATCGGTGCTCATAGAACTGGTAGTAACTCCGGAAAGGCGGGTAAAATGCCTGCATATGCAGGACTTATCTCGTTTTGGTTGGCTTTCAGTGGGGGCGGCGGTCGTCACCATCGCGCTGAAGTTTTGGGGCTACACTCTGACCGGATCGGTGGGCCTGCTTTCCGACGCGACGGAGTCGATTGTCAATCTGGTTGCGGCAGTTGTCGCAATTATCGTGCTCAAGGTTATCGCGCGGCCCGCAGACCGCGACCATGAGTTCGGCCATTCCAAGGCAGAGTACTTCTCGGCCGGGCTGGAAGGTGCCATGATCTTCGTGGCGGCGGCGGCCATTATTTATGTCTCCATCGAGCGGTTGGTGAACCCGCAGCCGATTGAGCAGATTGGCCTGGGCCTCATCGTGACCGTGATTGCCTCGGTGATCAATGGTGCGGTGGCGCTGATTCTGCTTAAGGCCGGGCGCCAACACAACTCCCTGGCTCTGACCGCCGACGGCAAGCATCTTATGACCGACGTGTGGACCTCCGCCGGCGTTCTGGCGGGTGTGGCGCTGGTGTGGGCTACCGACCTGTGGTGGCTCGACCCGATTATCGCGCTGGCCGTGGCTGTAAACATCCTGGTCGCTGGCTACAAGCTGCTGCGCGATTCCGGTAACGGCCTGATGGACAAGGCCATGGAGGGCGACGACCGCGTGGCGGTGGATGAGATTTTGGCCTCGCACCGTGACCGGAGTCGTGGCATTGACGTCCACGAAATCCGCACTCGCGAGTCGGGGCATCAGAAGTTCATTGAGTTCCATGTGCTGGTGCCGGGCGCGTGGAGCGTGGAGCGCGGTCACGATGTGCTTACCGCGATGGAAAATGAGCTGCGGGAGCGTTTTCCAGGTGTGCATATCTCCTCGCATCTGGAGCCAATTGAGGACGAACGCGCCTATGGGGATGTGCAGTTGTAGCGCGAGTGAGGCAAATTCCACGAAAGCGCTGAAAGTGATGAGCCTTACACTTTAAGATTGTGTATACAAAATCATGCACTGTTTAAGTCCACTCGAAGGAACTGCATAAATGACCTCCGAAGCCTCAACCACTTCCACTGGGGATAGCCGTTTTTCCGCGAAGAGCCCGAAGTTGCCGGAGCCGTGCCCTCGGCAGGACATCATTATTCCGGCTAATGACCGCGTCCTGCTGCGCGGAACCATGTTCCGCCCGAAGGAGAACCCAGAGAACATTCCCAACGGCATCATCACCGTTCACTCCGGTACCGGTGTGCCGCAGGGTTTCTACCACCGTTTCGCTGAGACCGTGGCAGAAAAGGGCTACGGCGTTATCACCTATGACTACCGCGGAATCGGCCAGTCCGCTCTGAAGACTGACCAGAACAATGAAGACATCCGGATGTCGGACTGGATTACCAAGGATATTCCGGGTGTGATCGAGTGGGCCAAGGAGACCTACCCGGACGTGCCGCACTTCGCTGTCGGCCACGCGGTTGGTGGTCACGGCATCGTCTACGCCGGCTCCGAGGGCACCTATGACGCAGCGGCGTTGGTCAACTGCCGCGGTATGCGTATTTCCAAGGTGCCGTCAGTGGCGGGCAAGGTCCGCGCATTCTTCATCTTCAATATTCTCGGCCCGATTAGCGGTTTCATTACCGGCCACATTCCGGCGTCGGCGTGGCGTCTGGCTGTTGAGCCGCCGAACGGTGTCATGCGTCAGTGGGCTCATTGGGCTCGCAAGGAAGGCTACTTCTTCGACGATTCCGAGTTCGACTTCGCTAACCGCTTCTCCAAGGCTCCGCAGCCGTTCCTGTCCATCCGCGTTCCAGATGATTACTGGACTGAGGAGTCCTCGGCAGACCTGATTACCAATGTGATGAGCTCTGCTGAAAAGATTGAAAAGCGCCAGGCTCAGCCGGCTGGTGGCAAGGGCGTGGGCTACGGTGGTTACTTCCGCTCCGGTCACGAGAAGGAATGGGACGAGCTGCTGGCCTGGTTCCAGGCCAACAAGGGCTAAGTAGGAGGTTTCATGGCGGTTGCCCAGGTAGAAACGCCCTTCGGGGCGCTTGGAATCGCCACCTCCGCTCGCGGGGTCGTCGAAGTCAATCTCTTAGGCCCCGTGCTTGACGACGACCCCAGCGCCGCCGACCCCGAAGCGCAGGCGGTGGCGGAACAGGCAGCGCAGCAGTTCCGCGAGTACTTTGCCGGGCAGCGCCGCGAGTTTGCGCTGCCGCTGGACTGCGACATATTCACCCAGGATTCTTTCCGCGCTCGTGCGCTGACGGCACTGCGCGACGTGCCGTATGGCCAGGTTGTGACCTACGGTGAGCTCGCTGAAATGGCCGGCTCACCCCGTGCCGCCAGAGCTGCCGGCTCGGCCTGTGCCACCAATCCGCTGGGCATTCTGATTCCCTGTCACCGCGTGGTGCCCGCCAGTGGGGGAGCGGGGTCTTTCGGATCTTATGCCGGCGGCCGCGAAATGAAGCGCTGGCTGCTCGAACTCGAAGGTTGGCAAACAGTTATTCTTTAATGCATGACTTCGCATTCTCCGCGTGACCAGTTCGCCACCGAATTTGAGAACATCATCCGCAACCGCCGTGCCACGCGCGTCTATGCTGACGAACCGCTTGACGACGCTGACGTGCGCCGCCTCCTGGAGCTATCTCTGGAAGCTCCCAGCGCCTTTAACATTCAGTCTCGGGCTATCGTGCGCATCGAGGACCCTGAGGTGCGCCAGCAGGTAGTGGAAGCTGCCGGTGGTCAGAAGCAGGTTGCCAATGCGCCGCTGCTGCTCGCCTTCATTGGTGAGCCGACCGGCTGGAAGCGCGGTATTCCACGCCTGGTTGAGGCCAACAAGGCGACTGGCCTGTGGGACGAAGTTGCCGCTGCCGATCGGGAAGCCTCGATGACCTCCTTCCATAAGGCCCGCGAGGAAAAGGGTCTCTCCCGCGAGTTCGCAATCCGCGACGCTATGATTGCCGCTTCTTTCGCTATGGTCACTGCCAGCGCCTTTGGTTGGGCTAGCTCCCCGATGACGGGCTTTAGTGAGCAGAAGGTCAAGGAAGCTATCGGTGCTGGTGACACCGATGTGGCGGTAGCGCTGTTGCTGGCCATCGGTGTCCCGGGTGAGTTCCCGGCTCACCCGGGACGTTTCGAGTTCGAGCAGCGCGCCTACACCGACCGCTACGAGGCGTAGCAGCCCTAGCCCTACAGCGCGAGCGCTACCTCGACGGCCTGGCGGATGGCACGCTTAGCGTCCAGCTCAGCGGCCACGTCCGCGCCACCGATGATGGTGACATTGGAGTTATCGCCGGTGACGCTCTCGCGATCCTTGCCGCCCAGGCAGTCCAGATTGGATACCTGACCAGTACAGACAATCACGTTGTCAACTGCGATGACCTGTGGTTTTTCATCGATGGTGATGTGCAGGCCCTCGTCATCGATACGGTTGTAGGTGACGCCGGTGTACTGCTTGACACCGGCCTTCTTGATCTCCGCACGGTGAACCCAACCAGTGGTCTTGCCCAGGCCCTTACCGATGCGGGAGGTCTTGCGCTGCAGCAGGTGCACCTCGCGCTCGACCTCAAACTCCTCAGCTGCGCCAGAGACCGTGCCCGGCTTGGTCAGACCCGCGCGGAACTCCGCAGGGTCACCGACGCCCCAGGCGTCCTTCCAGGCTTCGATGGTCTGGTTCGGTTTGCGAGTGAGGTATTCACACACGTCCACACCGATACCGCCAGCACCGATGACGGCCACCTTGTTGCCGGCCTGCTTCGCACCCGAGAGCAGTTCGTCGTAACGAATGACCTTCTCGTGGTCGATACCGTCAATGCCCGGGATACGCGGGGTAACACCCGTGGCCACAATCACGTGGTCGAACTTGGCCTTGAGCTCGTCGACGTCGGCACGCGTGTTCAGGTGAACCGGAACTTCGAGCACCTCCAGGCGACGGGAGAAGTACTTCAGCGTCTCGCCGTAGTCCTCCTTGCCCGGAATCTTTGCGGCGAGGTTGAACTGGCCACCAATCTGGTCGGCGGCTTCGAAGATTTCCGGGTGGTGACCGCGCTGAGCTGCGGCTTCCGCGAAAGCGAGTCCGGCCACACCAGCGCCGATGACGGCGACGCGCTTGGCCTTGTCCTTTGACACCGGCACGGATACCAGCTCGGTTTCGTAAGCCGCCTTTGGGTTGACCAAACAGGTGGAGCGCTTGGCCGCGAAGGTGTGGTCCAAGCAGGCCTGGTTACAGGCGATACAGGTGTTGATCTGGTCAGCTCGACCATCGCCCGCCTTGATGGCGAAGTCTGGGTCAGCCAGCAGTGGGCGGGCCATGGAAATCAGGTCCGCATTGCCGTCAGCGAGGATCTTCTCCGCAACCTCGGGGCGGTTGATTCGGTTGGAGGCTGCCACCGGGACGTCGACAAGCGAACGGAGACGACCCGTCAGGTCCGTGAATGCGGCGCGCGGCACGGACGTAACGATGGTGGGGACGCGTGCTTCGTGCCAGCCGATACCGGTGTTGAAGACATCGACGCCAGCCTCGACCAGACGCTGCGCGAGTTCAGTGGTCTCTGACCAAGTCTGGCCGTCTTCCACCAGGTCAAGCAGCGAAATGCGGTACTGCAGCAGGAAGTCCTCGCCCACCTCGGCGCGAATGCGACGGACAATTTCGATGGGCAGGCGCATGCGAGCCTCGGCGCTGCCGCCCCAGTTGTCCGAGCGGTGGTTAGTGCGCTCGGCCAGGAACTGGTTGAGCAGGTAACCCTCGGAGCCCATAACCTCGATGCCGTCGTAACCAGCACGTTTCGCGAGCTTCGCGGCGCGGACATAAGCGCCGATAGTGCGCGAGACATCAAAGCCGGTGAGGCGATGAGCCTTAAACGGGCTAATCGGCGACTGACCGGTATTGGCGGAGCGAGCCAGCGGGCTGTAGCTGTAACGACCGGCGTGCAGCACCTGCAGCACGATGTGGCTGCCGTGGGAGTGCACGAGGTCAGTAACGCGGCGGTGATTGTCCGCCATGCGCTTCGACGCCATCATCGAACCGGCCGGAGTCAGCCAACCCTCGATGTTGGGAGCATAACCGCCGGTGACGATGAGCCCCACGCCACCTTCGGCGCGCCGACCCAGGTAGGCAGCCAGCTTGGGGATATCACGGGTGCGATCTTCCAGGCCGGAGTGCATTGAGCCCATGATGATGCGATTGCGCAGAGTTAGAGGACCGACGTCGAGAGGGGAGAGAAGATGTGGGAAGTGAGGCTGGTCAGACATGCAACCAGTATCGCGGTTTTAGCAGCTGCGTATGAGGTGAATCGGGAAAATTCCTGCACAGTTTTATATACGTTTCACGTGGAACATCAGGTGTAAAGCACGCGCAGTCTTCGGCGCAGGAGGGTGTCGTATGACTACAGTCGGGAATATCAGTAGACGCATGTAGCAAGGAGTTAAGCCCCCATGACCTCTGAAACTTCAACTAATGGCAAGAAAGTAGCTGTAGTTACCGGTGCTTCTTCCGGTATTGGTGCAGCCACTGCCAAGCAGTTCGCAGCTGAAGGTTTCCGCGTCGTGCTGGGAGCCCGCCGCGAGGACAAGCTTGAGGCTGTCGCGGAGGAGATTCGTGCTGCCGGTGGTGAAGCGACGGTCTACAAGGTTGACGTCACCTCTGACGCCGATGTGGCGGCGCTGGCTAAGGCCGAACCGCGCGTCGACGTGCTGGTTAACAACGCCGGTGGCGCCTGGGGCATGGAATCGGTTGAAGGCGCTGTCGAGGAAAAGTGGCGCTGGATGTACGAGGTCAACGTGCTGGGCACCCTGCGCGTCACCCGCGCACTGCTGACCGCATTGAAGTCCACCAGCGGCATTGTGCTCACCGTCGGCTCGATTGCCGGCCGTCAGGTCTACACCGGCGGTGCAGGCTACAACGCAGCCAAGCACGCTGAGCGCGCCCTGGTGGAAGTCCTGCGTCAAGAGGTTGCTGCCGATGGCGTGCGTGTCACCGAAATCGATCCGGGGCGCGTCCACACCGACTTCTCACTCGTGCGTTTCGACGGCGACGAGACCAAGGCCGCAGCGGTCTACGACGGCGTTGAGTCGCTGACCGCCGATGATGTTGCCGACATCATTGTGTTCGCGGCCACCCGTCCGAAGCGCGTCAACATTGACTTCCTGCAGGTGACCCCCATCGACCAGGTGGGCGGCGCAAAGCCGAAGAAGTAAACCGACTACATAGAGGAGCCGTACATGAGCATCGATATTGCCGCTGATACCAAGTTTGCCCTGGTCACGGGTGCAAGCCGTGGTATTGGCTTGGCGGTCGCCAAGGATCTCTCCCGTGATCACCATGTCATTGTGGGCGCTACCAGTGCTGAGTCTGCCGAGAAGGTGGCGTCGCAGTTGCCGTCGGCAAGCGTATTCGTTGCTGATCTGGGTGATACCGACGCCGTAAACGCGGAAGTGGCAAAGCTGTTGGAGGCGCTCGGTGGGCGCGGGCTGGATGTGCTCGTGCACTCGGCGGGCGTGTACGTCGATGGGGACGTGGCGGAGGTTTCGCGTGCGGACTGGTCGCGAATTATGGACATCAACGTCGTCGCCGTCGCCGACCTGACACGCCAGCTGTTGCCAGCGCTGCGCAAGGCGGAGGGCACGCTGGTGACAATCAACTCGGGCTCGGGATTTCGCGCTTCAGCTGGTACTTCGCCGTATGCGGCGTCGAAGTTCGCGCTGCGGGCCTTCACCGATGCGCTGCGCGAGGAAGAGCGTGGCGCGGTACGAGTCAGCTCCGTGCACCCCGGGCGCGTCGATACCGATATGCAGGTTCAGCTGCAGTCGAATTGGCACCGTGATGATGCGGATTGGCGTTACGACGGAACGAAGTTCATGCGGCCTGAATCGATCGCAGCCGCAGTACGTCTGGCCGTTGATACCGGAGCGGATGCCAACGTGGATGAAATCCAGGTGCGCCCGCGCGGATAGCCGCGCAAAAGGTAGCTGAGACAAGCAAAAAGTGTGCCCACCAGGCGGATAGCCGGTGGGCACACTTTCGTGTGCAGGCTTCTTACTGAGCGTCCAGATTCAGGCGCTCGTGCATTGCCTTGACCTCGCGCGGGACAACCTTGCCGATGGCGTTGCGCGGCAGGGAGTCGACGAAGAAGACGCGGTCCGGAGTGGAGTGCTCGGCCAGAGTTTCGCGGACGTACTCGCGCAGCATGTCCTCGGTGAGGTTCTTGCCGGCCTCATTGTCCTCGCGGACAACGTAGAGGAACAGGTCAGCGAAAATCTCGTCGTTTTCGTTGCTGCCGTGGCAGAAGACATCGGCGATGCCCGGCACCGGGCCCAGAATTTCTTCGACCTCGCGTGGGAAGACGTTCTCGCCGCCCTTGATCACCATGTCGTCGGAGCGACCACAGATGTACAGGTAGCCGTCCTGGTCGATACGGCCGAGGTCACCAATCTGGAACAGGCCATCGACGGTGGTGAACTTGTCCTTCTTGTTCAGGTAACCGATGAAGGAGAGCTCCTGAGCGGTGTGGATCATGCCAACCTCACCCGGCTCGACCTCCTTGCCGTCGTCACCCAGGATGCGAACCTTGGCGCCAATTGCCGGGCGACCTGCGGAGTCCGGGCGGGCTGCGAGGTCCGCGCCGGATGCGATGGAGCACAGGCCGGCCTCGGTGGAGCCGTAGAAGTTACAGATAACCGGACCGAAGCGGTGAGTCAGCGCGGAGACGAGCCAGCCCGGGATGGCGTTACCAGAGGAGACAATGAAGCGGAACGGGCCAATCTTGCGGTTCGGCTCCTCATCCAGAACATCCTTGATCTGGCGCAGGAAGAAGGCCGCGGAAATCATGCCGTTACAGCCGTACTGTTCACACTGGTCAACAGCCTTCTTCGGGTCGAAGACACGCATGGTGACAATGGTGGAGCCGGTAGCCATGCCAATCAGCACATTTGCCCAGCCCCAGGCGTGGAACATGGATGCGGACTGGTGAATGACCATGTTGCGGCGCCACGGAATACGATCGGCGATTGCACCCACGGTTGCCGGTGTCTTGGGCTCATTGCGCAGGACACCCTTCGGGATGCCGGTGGTGCCGGAGGACATGATGATGATGCGTCCCTGCTCCGGCTTCGGATCTAGCTTGGCGTTCGATGTACGACCTTCTTCAATGAGGTCTTCCATGAACACGAAGTTCTTGCCCGCGTTCTTGCGGGTCTCCGGCTTGGTCACGGAGGTAATAACGACGGTGACATCGTCGAGGTCTTCTGGCAGGTTGCCCAGGAACTCGTCATCGACGAACAGGAACTTGGCCTTATTCTGGTCAACGACACCGCGAATCTGAGTCGGGCCGGAGCCGATGTTCATCAGCATAATTTCGGAGCCGATGAATCCCTTGATGGCCATCGGCAGGATGATGCCGCGGCCGTTGCGTGCGATAACGCCGAAGCTGGACTTCTGGGTCATGCCACGGTCCATCAAGGCGCGAGCCAGGGCGTGAGAGTTGTCAAGCAGCTGAGAATAGGTGAGTTCACCGTCATCGTCGACAAGGGCGAGGCGATCCGGGTAGCGCAGCGCACTCATGGAAATCAGGCTGGCGACGGAGAACTTCAGGCGACGCAGGTAATCGAGAATCTTCGGCGCCGTCTTCGGAGTCATGTACAGGGCACCAGTACGCAGGAGTGGTGGAATCGACTGGGCAAAAGCCTTGATTTGGAGCCCAAGTGGTACTTCCGGAGCCTTCATTTCAGCTGCCATGGGTGAGAATCCTCCAAGATGATGGACAAGCGATTAATAGCGCCAAGCGACTCTTTAGTCACACTGACACCATCAGTCACGGTAGTGCGATTTTGTAACAACCAGACTTTAACAAACCTGTGCCGCGTCAAAAAGTAGTTTCCACGAAGAAAAGTAAAAAATACGCAGTCGGCGTGCGCAATGCTTTACGATGGGTACCTTTTCGCGTACGGGCTCAAGGATACAGTGTTATCAAACAGTTATAAACCGACAGGAAGCAGTGAATATAACGAAATGATAACACTGTGGTAACGAATTCAATTCTGATATTGACGTATATAACTCTATGAACCCAGGGGTTTTCGGTTGGTTTGTTTGACGGGGCGGGCAGTGGCTGAATGGCGGTCGCCCCCAGAAATTAGGGGGCTAGGAATCTTCTGAAAAATAGAAATGTTCGCGACTAGGAGAGGAAAGAGGTTGCGAGCGCGTAGCTGAATAGGTGGCATATTCGCCGGCTTGAGCCTCGGTGTGTGGCATCGGTGAGCGCCGGAGGAAGTTGCCCTAATTCAGGGTTAGGGCGGCAAGTGCGGGCTCATCCTCTGGTGTGCAGGTAGAGAGCCAACGGTCGATGGCATCGTACTCCGCCTGTGTGAGCCACAGGTGGTATTTCTGTTTTACTGCCACCTGGCGAGCGACATACTGGCAGCGAAATGGCTTATTGGCGGGTACCCAGGATGCGGCATCGCTATCCCGCTTCTGTTGATTGGCGGGGCCATCGACGGCCAAGAGGTTGAGGGGGTCATTGGCAAAGTCCTGCCGAACCTCGGGCGGGAGTTGCTGTGCCCCCTTTTGCCAGGCGTCGCTTAAGGCTACGACATGGTCGATTTGAACGGCAGAAGAGGTATCGCGGCCACGCTGGAACTCAATCATCGTGCCGGTATAGGGATCCAGTAATTGCCCTGAAAGCACGACGCAATCGTGGCTATTTGGTTTGTACTCCTTATTAATAAGGTCACGATTCAAAATATCGTTTCGCGTGTCACATCCGTTGTGCCCAAACTCGGCAGAGACGTCGTCGCTCCAACGTTGCCCGAACTCATCGCGCGCATAGCCGGTTTTCGGTGCGCGCCCTTTTACCTCCAGCTGGTTGAGGGCGCTACGGATGCCGTCGATAGGCGATGTGCCGGGCGCTGGGGTGTCCGGGGCGGCGGGGGCGTGGGGCACTTCGGGAATCTCGGGCGCGGGTTCCTCTGGCTCGGGCGTAAATGCGGGTGCCGGTGCCGGGCTGTATGACTGGCTCTCTGGAGTGGGGGCTGTGGGAGCCGTGCAGCCGCTGAGGATTGTCGCTGCGCCGATAAGGAGGGCGAGGCCCTGCAGTGGCGAGCGGAAACGACGGTTGGCGAGCATGGAGCTAACCATAGCGGTGGGGACGGATTGGGTATGGAGGGAGGTTTGCTAAAGAATCGAACAATTGTGCGTAGTTAGCGGGGGTGGTAGCTCGATTAGGGGGTTATGGCGTTAAAGCAGGTAGTGAAAGCCCGATTTTAGTCGAACGGGAAGGGCATTCTAGCTCCTTCGGGGGTGGGTAAATATAGCCAGTTCCCTAAATACGTATTGCAATACGCCTAGATGAAAGTGCATTGTTAAAACAGTTGGAAATATAGATAACCCGTGTCCCCCAATTGGCACATTGCACCTACAAGGGGAAAACAGCCATGACAGCTAAGACAGCCATGACTCTGACCGAAACAGCGACCACATTGCCTCGTGGTCCTCAGAGGGAAGGTCTCTACCACCCGTCGAACGAACATGATGCGTGTGGCGTGGCCTTTGTTGCCGACATTTACGGTCGCCAGACCCATGGCATTGTCGAAAAGGGCATTCAGGCACTGGTCAACCTCGACCACCGCGGTGCCGCCGGCGCTGAGAAGACCACCGGCGACGGTGCCGGCATTCTCATTCAGGTTCCGGATGCCTACTACCGTGCTGAGCTGAGCAAGGAAGGCGTTATTTTGCCGCCGGCCGGTACCTACGCCACCGGTATTGCGTTCCTGCCGCAGTCGCGCATGGCCACCCTCGATGCCATCCGGGCTATTGAAGATATCTGCGCCGAAGAGGGCATCGAGATCTTGGCATGGCGCGATGTGCCGATTAACGCTGACGGGCTTGGCCAGATGGCTCGCCAGGCTATGCCGGTGCTGCGTCAGCTCTTCGTTACCGCGAAGGACTACGAGGGTCGCCAGCTCAGCGATATCGATCTCGACCGCAAGATGTTCTTCCTGCGTAAGCGCTGTGAGCGTGAGCTGGGTGAACAGGGCGCCGGCGAGGGCTCTGGTGGCGACACCGTGTATTTCCCGTCGCTGTCCAGCCGCACGATCGTCTACAAGGGCATGCTGACTACTCCGCAGCTGAAGGATTTCTACCTTGACCTGCAGCAGAAGGAAGTCACTTCCGCGCTCGCCATCGTGCACTCGCGCTTTTCCACGAACACTTTCCCGTCCTGGCCGCTGGCACACCCGTACCGCTACGTCGCTCACAATGGTGAAATCAACACTGTGCGCGGCAACGAGAACTGGATGCGCGCCCGCGAGTCGCTAATTCGCTCTGGCAAGCTGGGCAACATCGACCGCGCGCTGCCGGTGTGCGACCCCAACGGTTCTGACACTGCGCGTTTCGACGAGGCCCTGGAGTTACTGCATCTCGGTGGTCGTAGTCTCCCGCATGCGGTCATGATGATGGTTCCGCAGTCCTGGGAGCACGACGACAATCTCAGCCCGCAGGTTCGCGCGTTCTACGAGTACCACGCCTGCCTGATGGAGCCGTGGGACGGCCCCGCTGCCATCTGCTTTACCGACGGCCAGGTCATCGGTGCCACCCTGGATCGCAATGGTCTGCGCCCGGGGCGCATCTGGGTGACCGACGAGGGCCTGGTGGTGATGGCCTCCGAAGCTGGTGTCCTGGATATCCCGCCGGAGCAGATTGTGCAGCGCACACGCGTGCAGCCGGGGCGCATGTTCCTGGTGGACATGAAGGCCGGTCGCATTATTGAGGACAAGGAGATTAAGTCCACGCTGGCCGCTACCGGTCCATACGAGGAATGGATCAAAGAGGGCCTGGTCGACATCACCGACCTGCCACGAGAGCGCTACCAGTACATGCCGCATGCCCGCGCGGTGTTGCGGCAGCGCGTCTTCGGCATCACCGAGGAAGACGTTGACCTAATCATCCGCCCGATGGCACTCACCGGCGCGGAGGGCCTGGGTTCGATGGGTTCGGACACGCCAATCGCGGCACTGTCCAACCGCCCCCGCATGCTGTTCGACTTCTTCTCGCAGCGGTTTGCACAGGTGACCAACCCGCCGCTGGACTCGCTGCGCGAAAAGTCCATCACCAGCATGAATACGTTGCTGGGGGCAGAGACCAACATCCTGGAGCCCACTGCCGATGCCGCGCGTCGCATCCGGCTTGAGCATCCAATCCTGGACAACCACGACTTTGTCACCCTGTGCCAGGCGGGCAAGAACGAGGAGTACTCCGAGTTCCGCGCCGAGGTCATCTCTGGCCTGTACCCGGTCGCCCGCGGTGGCCGTGGCCTGCGCAACGCTATCCGTCGTGTTCGCCGTGAGGTCTCTGAGGCCATTGACCGTGGTGCCCGACTGATTGTGCTGTCTGACCGTGAGTCCAATGAGCGCTTTGCCCCTATCCCGTCGCTGCTGCTGACCTCCGCGGTTCACCACCACCTGGTGGAGGAGCGCACTCGCACGCGCGCCAGCCTCATCATTGAGGCTGGCGACGCCCGCGAGGTGCACCACATGGCCATGCTGCTGGGCTTTGGTGCCGATGCCATTAACCCATACATGGCTTTCGAAACCATCGATGAGCTGCGCATGAAGGACCAGCTCGGAGCTCTGACGTTGGATCAGGCCTGCTCGAACTACTGCAAGGCTGCCTCCAAGGGCGTGCTGAAGGTCATGTCCAAGATGGGTATCGCCTCACTGCAGTCCTACCGTGGCGCTCAGCTGGCCGACACCGTCGGTCTGTCGCAGGAGTTCCTGGACGAGTACTTCACCGGCGCTGTTTCTCCGCTGGAAGGTATTGGTCTCGACGAGGTCGCAGAAGATGTTGCCGCCCGTCACCGCAGCGCATTCCTTCCGCGTCCGGAAGAGCAGGCACACCGTGAGCTGGATCTCGGCGGCGAGTACAAGTGGCGTCGCGAAGGCGAGTACCACCTATTCAACCCGGAGACAATCTACACGCTGCAGCATGCGACCCGCACTGGTCAGTACGCGGTCTTCCGCGACTACACCAACAAGGTTGATGAGCAGACCAAGCAGCTGGCAACTCTGCGCGGCATGCTCGAGTTCGCCTCGGACCGCGAGCCAATCGACATTGATGAGGTCGAACCGGTCTCGAGCATCGTCAAGCGTTTCTCCACCGGCGCAATGAGCTATGGCTCCATCTCTGCGGAGGCACATGAGACGCTGGCCATCGCTATGAATCGCCTGGGCGCCATGTCCAACTCCGGCGAGGGCGGCGAGGACCCAGACCGTTTCGAAATGGAGGCCAACGGCGACTGGAAACGCTCTGCCATCAAGCAGGTCGCATCGGGCCGCTTCGGTGTGACCAGCCACTACCTGTCCAACTGCACCGACATCCAGATCAAGATGGCCCAGGGTGCAAAGCCCGGCGAGGGTGGCCAGTTGCCACCGAACAAGGTCTACCCGTGGATCGCGGAAGTCCGCATCACCACCCCGGGCGTGGGGCTAATCTCGCCGCCACCGCACCACGACATCTACTCAATCGAGGATCTGGCACAGCTCATCTACGACCTCAAGAACGCCAATCCGCGCGCCCGCATTCACGTCAAGCTCGTCTCCGAGCAGGGCGTGGGCACCGTCGCCGCTGGTGTCTCGAAGGCGCATGCCGACGTCGTGCTGATCTCCGGCCACGATGGCGGCACTGGTGCCTCGCCACTGACCAGTCTCAAGCATGCTGGCGGTCCGTGGGAGCTGGGGCTCGCTGAAACCCAGCAGACCCTGATGCTCAACGGGCTGCGCGACCGCATCCGCGTGCAGTGCGATGGCCAGCTCAAGACCGGTCGTGATGTCGTGGTCGCGATGTTGCTGGGCGCTGAAGAGTTTGGTTTTGCCACCGCTCCGCTGGTGGTTGAGGGCTGCATCATGATGCGCGTCTGCCACCTGGACACCTGCCCAGTCGGTATTGCCACCCAGAATCCGAAGTTGCGGAGCAAGTTCACCGGCCGTGCCGAGCACGTGGTCAACTTCTTCACCTTCATCGCCCAACAGGTCCGTGAATACCTCGCTGAGCTGGGATTCCGTACCATCGATGAAGCGGTCGGACATGCCGAGTGCCTGCGTCCGCGCAAGGATCTGGGCAACCTTCCGCGCGTCGCAAAGCTTGACCTGGAGCGAATCCTGCACGTTGCCGAGAGCCCCTTCTTTGCGGACCAGGATTCCTACTGCACGAAGGCGCAGGACCACGGCCTTGAGGGCGCGTTGGATGAGCGCCTCATCGACGAAGCGCAGCCCGCGCTGCGTACGGCGCGCGCGAATGGGCTGGCGCCGACACCGGTATCGCTGCACCACGCCATCAGCAATGTGAACCGTTCCGTGGGCACGCGCCTGGGGTATGAAGTCACCAAAGTCGCAGGTAAGCAGGGGCTTGCCGACGACTCCATCGTCGTCAACCTGCTCGGTTCCGCCGGTAACTCGCTGGGCGCGTTCCTGCCGGCCGGTGTGACCATCAAGCTGGAGGGCGATGCCAACGACTTCGTCGGCAAGGGCCTGTGCGGCGGCAAGATTGTGGTTCGACCTTCACGTTCGGCCCCGCCGACCGCGGATGTGGCTACCGACACCATTGCCGGCAATGTCATTGGTTTTGGTGCCACCAGCGGTGAAATCTTCGTCCGAGGCACTGTCGGTGAGCGCTTCTGCGTGCGTAACTCCGGTGCTACGGCCGTGGTCGAGGGCATCGGTAACCACGGTTGTGAGTACATGACCGGTGGCCGCGTCGTGGTGGCTGGTCCGGTTGGGCACAACTTCGGCGCCGGTATGAGTGGCGGTATCGCCTACCTGCTGGATAACGAGGCGACGCGGGCGAACATCAACACCGAGTTGGTCGATATCGTGCCGCTCGATGATGAGGACATCAGCTGGTTGGAGGCCACGCTGTCGAAGCACCGCAAGCTCACGGGTTCTAAGACTCGGTTCCCGGCTGCACAGTTCATCAAAATCATGCCGCGTGATTACGCCCGAATTCTCGACGTAGTCGCGAAGGCAAAGGACAACGACGCTGACATCAACGAGGCAATCATGGAGGCAGTAACCAATGGCTGATCCGAAGGGGTTCATGAAATTCCAGCGCGAAGAGCCTGCTCATCGCCCGGTTCCGCTGCGTCTGATGGACTGGAAAGAGGTCTATGAGGAGGCTAGCGACGGGCAGGTGCAACAGCAGGCGACCCGCTGTATGGACTGTGGCGTGCCGTTTTGTCACTCGGCCTGCCCGCTGGGCAACATCATTCCGGAGTGGAATGACTTGGTTCGTCAGAACCGCTGGCACGAGGCTTTCGAGCGCTTGCACGCCACCAACAACTTTCCAGAGTGGACCGGTCGTCTGTGCCCGGCTCCGTGCGAGGGCGGTTGCGTGCTCGGCATCAACGACGATGCGGTGACCATTAAGAACATCGAGCTGGCCATCGTTGAACGCGGCTTCGATGAGGGCTGGGTGCAGCCGATTGTGCCGACTTTCGACACGGGCCAAAACATCGCTGTCATCGGCTCCGGGCCAGCGGGCCTTGCTGCAGCACAGCAGCTTACTCGCGCCGGGCATGATGTCACGGTCTTCGAGCGCGACGACAAGATTGGTGGCCTGATGCGCTACGGTGTGCCGGACTACAAGATGGAGCAGCGTTTCCTCGACCGCCGTCTCGAGCAGATGGAAATCGAGGGCACTGAGTTCCGCACCAACATCTCACCGACGGCTGCTGACCTGGCCGATTTCGATGCAGTGGTCCTAGCTACCGGCGCGTCGCTGGCTCGCGACCTGCCCGTCGATGGCCGTGATCTGGAAGGTATTCACCAGGCTATGGAGTACCTGCCGGGAGCCAACCGCGTTGCCGCAGGCGAGCTCGACATCCCGCCGATTGATGCCAAAGGTAAGAAGGTTGTCGTCATCGGTGGTGGCGACACCGGCATCGACTGCTTCGGTACCGCGCTGCGCCAGGGAGCGGCGTCCGTCACGCAGTTCGATATTCGCCCCCGTGCACCGAAGTCCCGTGCGGCGTCGACTCCGTGGCCGATGTACCCGCTGGTCTGGCGCGTAGCGACTGCTCACGAAGAAGGTGAGTACACCATCACCGGTTCCGAACCGCCAGAGGTTACCGAGGCGCTCGGCCTTAACGCTCGCGTCACCGGCGAGACCCTGGGCAAGCGCGTCTTCAACGTCAACACCGTCTCCTTCCACGGCGAGGACGGTCACGTGACCGGCCTGTCCGCCAACGAGGTCGAGGTCATCGATGGCAAGCGCGTGCCCATGGAGGATACGGATTTCGAACTCGATGCCGACCTAGTTCTCATCGCGCTGGGCTTCTCCGGTCCGGAGCGCGGAGGTCTGCCCCATGAGCTGGGGATTCAGTTCAACGATCGCGGTGTGATGATGCGTGACGACGACTACCTCGCCGTGCGCAGCGACATCGAGCAGAACTTCGACGGTCCGGTGTTCGTGGCCGGTGACAATGGCCGCGGGGCCAGTTTGATTGTGTGGGCTATCGCCGAAGGCCGCGCCTGCGCCGAGGCTGTGGACCAGTACTTGATGGGCGAGTCCAATCTGCCGCGCGCTGTCGAGCCGGAGGATGCTCCAATTAAGTTGTAAGCCCTGGTTTAGTTCACCACTATGTTGCCGCGTGCCCCCATTTCGGCATGCACCATCTGGTGGTCGACAAAGCGGTACGTGCCTGGCTCCGGGAATTCGGCCTCAACATAACCACCCTGCGCGGCACCGAGGTCAAGGGCTTGGGCACCGCCCACGCCGTCGTCAAGCAAAAGCGCGCCCTCCTTGTACACGCGATGGAACTGCGTGCCGACGATATGGAAGCTCGTGCCCTTGTTGGGGCCGGCGGCAAGTACCCAGAAACGTACCGTCTCACCTGCGCGAATGCGAATTGGGTGGGTGAGATACTGGTCGGGGTAGCCGTTGAACTTGTAGATATCGGGGTCCTCGGCCATGGTCTTGTCGGCGTCGGGGCCGTCCTCGCCCCAGTAGCTTTCCGACTGCACCAGAAGAACCTCGTGGTCAACATCAGTGAGATTCGGTGGGTCGATGATGACGGCACCGTGCATACCGGCAGCGATGTGCATGGACATGGGCATGGTTGCGCAGTGGTACATCCAGATGCCCGCGCGGTCAGCACGGAAGCGGTACTCAAGCTTCTCACCAGGGGCGATGTCGCGCATTGGCTCGTCCGGCGAAACAATGCCGGCGTGAAAGTCGATGGAGTGACTCATGGTGCCGTCATTAATGAGCGTGACGACGAACTCGTCGCCCACCTTGCCGCGCAAAGTTGGCCCCAGCGGTTTGCCGTTGTAGACCCAGTGCTGCTGCTCGACGCCAGGGGCAGCGTAGCCAGTGAATTCGCTGGCCCGCAGCGTGACGTGGTGAACCGTGGCGTCCTCGGCGGGTTCTAATAGCGGGTTGATGGTGGGGGAATCCGGGCCGGGTAGCTCGCCGACATTCCCGAGTGCGCCTGGCGTGGCATGGCCGGAGTGGCTGCCGTGCTCGGTGCGGTGTGAATGATCCGAACCACCTGCATTAACTGTGAGCGTCATGCCCATCTGGCGGTGGCCAGCAATGGTGCACCAACCGTCAATGTCGCCAGGGACGACCGGCACTTCGATGGTGGCGGAGTCGCCGGGGGAGACTCGGCCGGTGTCCTCGCCGGTGGCCAAGCGCAGATCGTGGACTTGGGAATCCGCGTTGACCATGGTGATGACCAGGCGGTCGCCGGGGTTCGCCTCAATGACGTTCGGGGTATAGGTCATATCGTTGGCAGTGACCGTGACCTCGACGGTTTCTCCGGTGGGCGCAACATCACCGGTGGTTTCAATGCTGCTCGTACCACCACCGCTACCGCTCAGCGCAACGCCGACGGTTACTACCAGGCCTAATACAGCCAGAGCAGCGGTAGTTTGAGCACCGAGACGACGCGCGGTTGCTTGCAGCTCGACCAGCTTCGGCGATGCTTCCTTGTTAGCTCGTGCCTTCTGGCGTTCCTTCAGGGCACCAATCTGTGCCTTTGCGGCCCGGCCGACAAGCGGTAGGTAGGACACTAATGCGAGGGAGACCAGCGCGGAGACCGCCACCTTGGTCCACGACGGCAGTGGTAGCAACCACAGTGCCAGACCAATATTGATGGTCGACCAGCGGAATGCGCCCGCGCGGTCAAGTTCCTTCATACCGGCTGAGACTGGACCAGCACCTCCGCCGATGGTTGCGGGCAGGAGTTGGCTCATCATGCCGATTAGCAGTTGTGCACCGAAACCGATTACCAGCGGCAGCGTGAGGGATGAGATTACGAAGCCGTCGTCAAGCGCCTTGACTGTGGCGACTGCGAGTGTGCCGATTAGCCATACGATGGCGGCCGCGACAGACAGCGCCGGGTAGCTGAGGCGGTCGCGGGGGTCTTTAGCGACGGTCATGACGTTGTGCGCCCACGGGATGGCGGCTATGACCCAGCCGATAGTGATGATGCCAAGGCCGACCGAGGCGATCCAGTTGATGCTGGTCAGTGCACCGATCGCGGTAATCGCGATACCTATGAGCTGTATTGCTAGTGCCAGCTTCGGGCGGGAATGCGGCGACATCTGGGTTCGCCACAGCGCTGGGAACATGGTGACGAGCGTGCCGCAGGCCGCGAGCCCGAGGAAGCCAATGAGGTTGACGGCTTCGTGTGCCAATAGGAGGTCGTCGTGAAGCGCTTTGCCCTTCGGAGATGCGAGGATGGCGCCGAGTGCAGCGCCGATGGGCAGTAGGCATGCCGACGCGACGTAGTGCGCAACGGAGATGGCGAATGGCCGATCGCGCTTCGCTACCAGGTCGCGTCCGAGGGAAATCGCATGCCATGCGACGGCGACGCCGACGACCGCCGCGCCGACGATGGTCACTGGCCACCAGTCACCGAGCTTGCCGACGACCGTTGCGACAATACCTACGTTGAGCAGGTAAATATTTGCCAACTGAATCTTCCGATTGCCAACGGGCACGTCGATTTTCAGTAGCTTTTCGGTGAAGTGGCGGCCCCAGATGAGGATGGAGTTGGTGACGGCGCCGAGGGTAAAGAGATGCACCAACAGCCAACGGCCATCGGTGACGAAAGGGTGAATGAGTGCTGCCACAATGATGGAGGCGAACCACCAGCGCACTGGCACACCGGCCTTGCGATGCCAGGACATGCGGCGCTTCTTGCCAGGCTTAGTAGGCGGTTTGGTTGTGGGGGATTGGGGTTCTGGTGTGGCGTGCGACGACATATATCAATAATACGCATACTGGGTGCGCATTTAATATGGGCGCATGTAAGAGTGCTTTTATTTGGTCGGGTCTTCGCCGTTTTTGTGGGCCTGCCAGAACTATGTGGTCTTCTGTGTCTGACCCATCCGGTTTTGAATCAGCATCAGGGTAGTAAGGAAGGGCTTCCGGGTGATGAAAGCGCGTGCCCGACGCGTTGATGATGTGCTCACGGGGAAGTGTAACCCTTTTGTCAAAAAAGATTGTTTGAGTATTCACGCAAATACTTCCTTGAATAAACATCTCAATAAAGGGGTGATTGTGCATTAATTGCAATCGTCAGGAAGTGGTTACGTTAGAAGCTAGTTTGTACAGCTAGTTAGATGAATGTAAACAGATTGAAGCTTCAGTAAGCAGTTGGTGAAACGTTGTTTTACCAGGGAGAATGATGAGTGGTAAAGGTGGCTTTTTGGCTACCCGAACGATGGGGTAGCCCTTTGTAGTAGGGGGCTGTAAATGTAGTTCATATCGCATAGTATGCCAAGCCTGTGGAACGCATTGTGCGTAAGAAAATTTAACCAGCAGTAAAAGGCATAAGAATGTTTATCCGAGACTGGAAGCAGCTCGCCTGGTGCGTATTTGACGTACTCGCCTGGCTGATTGCGCTGTCCGCCGCTAACGGAATCGTCCGCGGTGAATTGGTATCTTTCTCTGAAATATCAGGCACTAATTTTTTGGTTGTCGCTGTCGCCGTGGCCGTCATCGTCCTGCTCGGCCTGCTGCTCGGGGAGTACACCAACCCACAACGCGTATGGCCCGGCAGTCGAACTGAAGATATTGTTCTGCTGAGCATCAGCATGGGCGGCGCTACCGCAGCCACTGGGTTAGCTCAAATCCTGAAGACCTTCCCGGAAATTGCGTGGTACGTTCCGTTCGCAGGCGGCTGTGTCGCAACTTTGGCAAGTATCTATACCCGAACTCTCGCTCGCTGGATTACCAACAACTTTGGCTCCCGTCAGACGGATGATCGCTTGATTGTTCTCGGTGCAGGCCGTCGAGCCAAATTCTTTATTAACAGCCTTACGGATTCCGGTATCTCCCGTGAGAACCGCTTCCACTTGGTTGGAATCGTCGATCCCAAAGAAAGCGGCGAGAACCATATTTCTCGTATCCATGGTCTCCGCGTGATTCGTGGAATTGATCAGCTGGGTGAGCTCGCATCGCGTACTTCGGCGCAGTCGGTCATCATTGCGACTGATGAGCCACTGTCCACTGAGTGCATCAACGTCCTCAACCACATTTGTGAGGAATCGTCGCTGCGCCTGCTCATTCTGCCGCCGGTGGAAGAGTACTCGCGCCACCGTGGTGCTGTCGCTACCTCGCAGGTGCGCGAAATTAACATCGCCGACCTCATTGGCCGTCAGCCTCTGCACCTGGATGAATCCAAGGTCGCTTCCATAATCCGCGGTAAGAAGGTGCTGGTCACCGGCGCTGGAGGTTCTATCGGTTCCGAAATCTGCCGACAGGTTCACCGCTTTGAGCCGGCAGAACTGATCATGCTGGATCGCGATGAGGGCGGCTTGCATGCCACGCAGCTGTCGCTGACGGGTTCGGCGCTTCTCGACGGCTCCGATACCGTCCTGGCTGATATCCGTGACGCGGAAATGCTGACGCAGATCTTCACCGAGCGCAAGCCCGATGTTGTCTACCATGCTGCAGCTCTCAAGCACCTGCCACTGCTGGAGAGCTATCCCGCAGAAGCAGTGCAAACCAATGTAATCGGAACCCAGAACGTCCTGGATGCAGCGGCTGCGGCTAACGTTTCAACCGTTATTAATATTTCCACGGACAAGGCTGCGAACCCGGCCTCGATTCTGGGTGAATCCAAGCGCGCTGCGGAACGTCTGACTGCGCACATGGGGAAAACTCACGAAGGTGTCTGGGCATCTGTCCGCTTCGGTAACGTGTTTGGCTCGCGCGGTTCGGTCATTACGACTTTCCAGCGTCAGATTGAAGAGGGCGGCCCGGTGACGGTGACGCATCCTGACGTTCAGCGCTACTTCATGACCATTCCGGAGGCATCGCAGCTGGTGCTGCAGGCTACCGTTATTGCAGAGTCCGGTGAGACTCTGGTGCTGGAGATGGGTAAGCCGGTCAAGATTGCTGAGCTGGCGGAGAACCTCATTAGGCTCCATGACGCAGACGTAGAGATTGTCTACACGGGTCTTCGTGACGGTGAGAAAATCTCCGAGGACTTGGTTGATGACCGCGAGGTTCCCAAGATCGGTGATCGTCATCCGCTAATCACTGAGGTACGTGTTGAGCCGGAACGGCTGAATTCGCGGATTCTCCCGTGCACACATAATCACGATGCTGCACGTCGTTGGCTTGCAGAGCACGGTGGGGCGCAAAGCAGTATTGAGGCGCATCCCACCGGTGCACAATCACTTGCAACCGCTAGCTCGAAAGCAAAATAGTTAGGATGACTCCCCACCGTGACAACCACCAGCTCCTCTAACTCCGGGCAGCTGGCGCAAAGAGTTCGAACAGTTGCGACGATTTCGGCAGCTTCAGCGCTCGCCGCAGTCGTCGCCTTTGTGGTCAGTATTCTTTCCGCGCGAGTGCTGGGGCCCGCCGGTCGAGGCGAGGTCGCTACCGTTTTGCAGTTCGCCTATATTGTGGCGCCATTCGTCGGATTTGGGGCCGATCGGCTTTTGCTGCGCCGCGATGATTACGACCACGGTCTCATTCCGAGTGGTTTCGCCATGACTGTGGTCGCTCTGATTGCCTGTGCCATCGCAGGAGTCGTCTACGGACCGTGGACGGCAATGGCCGGCGTCGTCGCCTTGGTTACCGTGTCATTTTCCATGGTCCGTGCCATGGCTATCAGCCGCCATCGAGTGTCCTTCTTCGTCGCAGTATTCGTCGGTTTTCAGGGCTCAGTACTGCTAATAAGCGCTGCGCTCTATTTCGCCGGAGTCGAGGACTGGCGCTGGTGGGCTGCGGCCTATATCTTCCCGGCACTGCCACTGGCAATCTGGTCGCTAGCGAAGTCACGCAAACACACCGATTCTCGTGTTGGCGGAGTGGTAGAGACGGCACGAACAAATGCCCCATTCATCGCATCGGGTCTGGGGCCGTTGACGACCACACGCTTGGGTCGCGTTTTGCTGCCGGCGCTGGCCTCACCGGCGTCGTTAGGTCTTTTTGTAGTCGTGGCGACGGCGACGGAACCGCTGTACTGGATCGCGCAGTCAGTCGCCGATCAGCGCACCAGCGACCAGAGGGGTCGCGAACTCACCCCATCTCGTGTGCTCCGACACCTTGGCATAGTCACTGCAGCGTACGGAGCACTTGGTGCGCTCGGTGGGGTGGCACTCTACTTCCTTATCGTGCCGGTATTCGGCCATGAGTTTGAGCCTGCCCGGGAGTTGGTGCTGCCACTGACTATCGCGGCCGTGGTGCTCGGCTGCTACCGACACCTGTGCGGTGAAATTCTCGGCAGTGACAATCCCCGTCGAATTGGCCGAGTGGAACTTATTTCCGCCGTCATCGCTGTCATTTGTTACCCGATTGGCATTCTTCTCGGAGATGCCCTCGGTCTCGCGTGGACCAGCGCAGTTGTCTATTTTGCAGCAGCCGTGGTCGCGGTAGTGGCGCTAATGCGGCCAAGCGAAGGCCAGAAGAATCCATCAACTACCACCGAAGAACTCCCCGTCGACGTAATCGAGGAAGCCTAAACAATGCGAATCACTTATATCCACCAGCACTTTGTTCTCCCCGGTGAGCCGGGTGGTTCCCGACCCTACGAGTTTGCGCGCCGAATGGCCGCCGCAGGCCACGAGGTGACAATGATCTGTGGTCGCGATGAGGCCATGGATAAAACTGTTGATGGTATCCACGTGCGTCGTCTAGCGATTCCGTACCGCAATGAAATGTCGAAGCGCGAGCGTATCGTCAGTTTCTTGAACTTCCTGGTGCGCGCCTCCGCGGTCGCTGCCCGTGTGCCTGCCGACGTGATCTACGCGTCCTCGACCCCGCTGACTGTGGCGGTTCCGGGAATTGTGGCGAAGTTTACCCAGCGTACGCCGTTGGTGGCGGAAATTCGTGACCTGTGGCCAGAGGTGCCGATCAAGTTGGGCTACCTCAATAATCCGGTGGCAATTTTCCTGGCCAAGCAGCTGGAGAAGGCATTTTATGCGGCATCGAGCGAGGTCGTGGCGCTGTCGCCGTCGATGGCCGATGGCGTCAAAGAGGTCGCTCCGAAGAAGCGCGTGACCGTGATTCCGAATGCGTCGGACTTTGAGCGTTTTGATGTCCCGGCCGAGCAGCGTGCTGCTTTCCGAAAGGAGCAGGGCTGGGGCGATGACGTGGTAGCTGTCTATGCCGGTGGTTTTGGCATGTCCTACCAGCTGGAGTGGCTTGTGGATTTGGTGGCGCAGCTGCGTCGTGATGGCGTGGAGAATGTGCGTTTTGTCCTGCTGGGGCAGGGAAGCGACTCGGACGCGTTGTACCAGCGCGCCGAGAACGCTGGCCTCAATGCCGATGCGATGTTCCTTGGCCGTCAGCCGAAGGAAGATGTCGCCAAGTACGTGTCTGCCGCCGATATCGCGCTATCGCCGCTGCGTGATGACCCCTGCCTGGAGGGCAACTCCCTGAACAAGGTCTTCGATGCCATGGCCGCATCGCGTCCGGTGGTGTTCAACCACGGTGGCTGGCTGGAGGAAGCTGCAACCGAGCACGATGCCGGTTGGCGTCTCTCGCGCGATATTCCGACCGCGGCCAAGCGATTCGCTGAGATCATCTCCGACCGCGATGAGCTGCGTGCAGCTGGACAGCGCAACCGCGAACTGGGTGAGAAGCGTTTCGCTCGTGACAGCCTGTACAACCAGCTCATCGAGGTGCTCAACCGCGTCCGAAAGGTGCAGAAGTAATGACTAACGCCGACGCTAACAAGCCCAATGAGCGGATCTTTCTTTCGCTCGCGACAGTCACCGAAGCAGAAGAGCAGGCCGTCGTTCGCGCACTCCACTCTGGTTGGGTGGCTCCGTTGGGACCCGAGGTAGACGCGTTTGAAGCGGAGATTGCCAAGCGCTGCGGTGTTGAGCACGCGCTCGCGCTGTCTTCCGGTACCGCTGGTCTGCACTTGGCGCTGCTTGCGCTGGGGATCGGTGAAGGCGACTACATTCCGGTTTCCACCATGACCTTCGCGGCCACGACCAACGCCATCGCTTACGTTGGCGCTACGCCGGTGTTTGTCGATGCGGCAGAGGACGGAAACATCGACCCTGAACTGCTGCTCCGCACCGTCGATGAGCTGCTTGCCGAGGGCAAGAGCGTTCCCGCCGTGATGATTGTGGACCTCTTTGGCCGCTGCGCCGATTACCCGGCCTTCGCGCCACGCCTGGAAGAACTCGGCATCGCGCTCATCGAGGACGCCGCCGAGGCGCTCGGTGCCAGTGTCGATGGTCAGCCGGCCGGCAGTTTCGGCCGTGCCGCCGCGCTGTCTTTCAACGGCAACAAGATTATGACCACCTCCGGCGGTGGCATGCTGCTGTCCAACGATGCCGATCTCATCGCTCGCGCGCGCTACCTGTCCACCCAGGCGCGTCAGCCCGTCGCTTGGTACGAGCACACCGAAATCGGCTACAACTACCGGCTTTCCAATCTCCTTGCCGCACTGGGGCGGGCGCAGCACTCGCGTCTGGACGGCATGATTGCTCGCCGCCGCCAGATTCGCGATGCGTACATCGATCTGCTCTCCTCGCTTGACGACGATGCCCCTGGTAAAGGTACCCGCTTGCTCTCTGACTCCGACGAGCGTTTCACCGAGAACTGCTGGCTGACCTCGATTGTGCTGCCACAGGAGGCCGTCGACAAGGGCGTGCTGACCCCGGACAGCGTGATTGCAGCACTTGGTGAGGCCAAAATTGAGGCTCGTCACCTGTGGAAGCCGATGCACCTGCAGCCGGTGTATGAGGGCGCGCGGGCGACCATCAACGGCACTGCTGAGAATCTTTTCTCCCGCGGCATTACTCTTCCTAGTGGTCCGGCGCTGGACGATGACGACGTCGCGCGGGTGATTGGTGTTTTGAAGGAAGTGCTGGGATGACTCCTACAGAGGTAGCTGGAGAAGCTGTAAAACAGCGAAAACCAATACTGCAGTCGCTGTTTATTGTGGTGGCCGCGGGAATGTTTGCTGGTGTTCTCTACGTTGGCGACACGACGATGAAGGACGTCTCTTCGGCGCTTCCTGATCTCTCTCTTGCATTGCCGATTTTGGTAATCGTTGCAATCCTTACAGCCATCGGCACCCCAGAAGCGCAGCGCCAGAGTTGGCTGAATGCGATGAAAGGCGCTGGCAATGTAAAGCAGTGGCCGATGGCCGTGTGGGCATTAGTGGCTTTCTATGCCTGGTTGTTCTGGATGATGCTGTCCGGACTGTGGGCCCCCGAAGCTGCCGAAGTTGCTCCTGTCGTTACTGCGTTGATAACGCTTGGGCTCATCGCCACGATGTCAGCAATACTGTTCTATTTGCATCCTCAGGCACTGGTATGGCTGTGGTTAGCAGTAGCCATTTGCTCGCTTATTTTTCTCTACGGTGGCATTACTGGTCCGAAATATGTCGGGCGCATGACGGCGTTCGGCGGTGGACCGAATGTCTTTGCCCGTTTCATGCTGTACGGCATCGCGGCAGCTGTGTTTTTCATGCTGTGGCGTAAGTTCATGTGGGCAGCTCTCTTGTTCGCTGCACCATTTGCTTACGGTCTCGTTGCGTCGGGAAGCCGCGGTGTACTGGTTGCTACCACCGTGGTAGTCCTCTTTACCGCTATAGCTGTGTTTTTTCACTGGGGTTGGAAGTGGGCGACTGTTTTTTACGTCGCAGTCGCCGCAACGGTCGCGTATGGATACTCGCGGTTCATCGCAGGTACCGAGATTGAAGAGTACTTTAAGACGCGCTTTATCCAGTTGACCTTCGAAAAAGAACATGATTCCGGACGCGGTCATCTCCATGATGAAGCTTTCCGAATCATGGGTGAACACCGCATCTTTGGTGGAGGCCTGCATAGCTTCGTTGTGCTGTCGACACCGAGGTCTTCACGTCCATTGGAGCATCCGCACAATATCTTCTACACAGTCGGATCTGAAGCGGGTGTCATAGGTATCGGTCTGTTTGTGATTGTGCTGGTTGTGCTGGCAATCGCCTGTCGCCACCTATTCAAGTTTCTTCAAGCTGGTCTGACCGCAGCTGTGGCGTTAGCGGTTCTTGTGGCACAGGTTTTTTCCGGCTACTACTACGATTCCCGTTCGCTATGGCTATTTGGCTTTGCAGCAGCATTTACAATGCTGAGCCTACGGCGCCGCGCGCAGGACACAGCATCGGCAGAACCAGAGTTGGATGAGCAGCCGCAACCAGAACCCGCAGCCGAGCCCGAACCAGTCATGGTCACCGATACCGCGGAGCCGGTTGTGCCGGAGCTGGAGCCAGCGGTGGCCGTCGTCAAGCAAAGTGCGCCTGACAACCAGAATGACCACAAGAAACTGCGCGTTGCGGCAGCGTCGTTTGCCGCGGCCGGTGCAGTGGGTGCAATCGGATGGCTGGTCAGGAACCGTTCCAATGCGGAAGTCGATGCGCGTGCTGAAAAGCTCTTGCGCGAAATGTTCAACGAAAAGTAGGAGATGACCAATGGATTCACCGAGCATCCGCGCGCAACGGGTAATTAAGCGTGGCGTCGACATCGCGGCATCTGCAGCAGGCTTGATTGTGCTGTCGCCAGTTATGGGCGCTACAGCTCTGGCAGTGCGACTTTCCATGGGAAAGCCAGTCCTATTCCGCCAGGAACGCCCGGGCCAGGATGGTGAGCCGTTTAATATCCTCAAGTTTCGGACGATGCACCACGTCAATCCGGCAAAGGGGCTTGTCGACGATGCGTCCCGCCTCACGGAGGTAGGAAAATTCCTTCGGTCCACAAGCTTGGACGAACTCCCGGAGCTCTTTAACGTTCTGCGTGGAGACATGAGCCTCGTTGGCCCGCGCCCGCTGCGCATGAAGTACCTAGAGCGCTATTCGCCGCGCCAAGCACGCCGTCATGAGGTGACACCGGGAATTACGGGGCTTGCCCAGGTCTCGGGCCGCAATGGCATCACCTGGGAAGAACGTTTCGAGTACGACGTGCAGTACGTGGATAATTGGTCGCTCCTGCTCGATGCAAAGATTCTGCTCGACACGATCTTGGTGGTGCTCAAGCGCGAAGGGATCTCGGAAGAGGGGCAAGTGACTATGACCGAGTTCACCGGTTCGTCGGAGAAGGACGTCTCGGCTAGCGCAGGTTCTTAATCACACTTGCAGGAACACCGGCGACAACGGTGTAGTCATCGACATCGCTAGTAACTGCGGCTCCGGATCCGATGTACGCTCCCTCGCCAACGGTGAGGCCGGGGTTGATTACGGAGTTGGCGCCTAGGGTGCAGGCTTCGCCAAGCGTGACAAAGCCCGACACGGCATTGAGCGGGAAGATTGTGCAGTAGTCCCGCAGCACCGCATCGTGGCCAATCGTGACATTCATATTGATTTGGGCGTGCTTGCCTACCTCAATATTGCAGGTCAGGCGCGCTCCGGGGCAGATGACGGTGCCCTCGCCGAGCGTGACCAGCGCGCCGATGCTGGTGTCTGGGTGGACCAGAGTCGCAGGCACGAGCCCTTCGGTATCTGCGCGTTGCGCAATCGAACGTCGAGCTGCGCCGCTGCCGATTGCGACTGTGTAGTAGACCCCCTCGGGTAAGTCCGCGAGGATTTCGGTTTTGCCCAAGAGTTGCACACCCATTTTGTGGAAAAAGGTCATATCTGGGGTGCCATCATCAATAATGCCTAGGATTTCCCACTGCGGTGGTAGGCCGTTGGCTGCTGCGTAGTCGTTGATGTCCTTGATGAAGCTGACCACGTTTCGCCCAAAACCACCAGCGCCGACGATGACAATCTTTTCGGTTGTCGCGTTGTTGATCCACTGCTTTGGCATGAGTGTCATTATCCCACTGATAGCCGTATTTAGCCGGAGTGCGTGACCCCGAATCCACCTACCACCAGTAGGTGGGATACCGAAGGCCGCGCAGTCGATTTGCGAGGATGCCAAGCACCACGATCATGATTGACGAAGCGAAAATGAAGCCTATGAAGCGGAAGTCGTTGGCAAGCCCATGGCCGTGTGGCATTAGCACGGTGACCATAGCGGTAGCGGTGGCAGGGGAGTGCGCCGCGCGAGCAAGAAGCATGAGCGCGAAGGCAACGCCGGCGGCAACCGCTGCAGCAATGATGGTCGAACCCAACATGTGCAGAGTTGCGATGCCAGTCGTGCAGCCGATGAGGTGTCCGACCACGACATTTCGTGGCTGAGCCAGGGGTAAGTTCGGTGCGCCGACGATAAGTGCCATGGCAGCGCCAATAGGGGGCAAAAATAGCAGGTCAGAGACAGAAGTTGAGATGAGCGCCAGGGTCATCAGCGGCAGGCTCACGGCTACCGAGGCGGCGATAATATGGCGCAGCGGAGGGCGAGGTGGCGCTTCGCTGGCAATCCGGAGCCGCTTCGGGGACCGTGAATTAGACATGAGAACGATGTTAGGGTGTGCTGCCTCATCCGCGTCGCGGTTCGAGGTTTTTATCGAAATAGAAGTTTAAATGGGGTGGCTCCCAGGTCTCCCAAGCCTCCAAAGCCGAACCAGACCCGAACCAACCCCGACCATTTTCACCGGATATGACACACTTAAGGGCATGGAGCCTATCGATGTCGCAATCCGGGATGAGTCCATCCGTCTCGGGCAATTCCTGAAGTTGGCAAACCTGGTGGAAACGGGCGGTCTGGCCAAGGAACTCATTGCCGAGGGCCAGGTCAGCGTGAACGGTGAGGTCGACACTCGCCGTGGCAAGGTGCTGCGTCCAGGGGACGTCGTCTCTGTTGCCGGTATGTCGGCACGCGTGGCCACCGCCGATGAAGTCGATGATGACTACTTTGATGAGGCCACCGCCGACGATGACTTTGATCCTGAAAAGTGGAGGAACTTGTAACTCATGCCCGCATTTCCCGCCGAATTTGGCATGCCCCTGCGCGTAGATCTGCTCTCCGCCGCACCGCGTAAGACCGAGCGCTTCTACCGCGGCGTTCTTGGGTGGGCTTATCGCAATACCGCGCCAATCCATGAGGATGCCCGCGAGGCATCCGCTGGTCGCCGCGTTGCCATGCTGTCCGGAATGCCGGTGTCGGTGCTGCTTGAGGCCGATAAGGACGCTGAGGATGCCTTCGTCAACCAGTGGCGCGTGAATTTCCATGTCGACTCCGCCGCTGGTGCCGTCGAGAAGGCGCGTGAGCTCGGCGCCGAGGTCTTCCAGGAACCGACCCCGCTTGTCGACGGATCCACGATGGCCGTCGTTTCCGACCCCGCCGGTGGCCTCATTGGACTTTTGGAACAGCCGGGTGAGCAGGCCTTCATTGCAGCGGGCGAGCCCGGCACCCCGGTGTGGTTCGAGCTGGTCGCAGGCCCGGAGGAGACCTTTGAGCAGGTCGCGGACTTCTACCACAACTTCTTTGGCTGGGAAATCGCAGTGCGCAACAAGAACGAGCACGGCACTTTCGCAGTTGCGATGGAAGACGGGGCGCCGTTCGCTGGCTTGGTAGCCAGCTCGGTTGCTGCACAGACCGATGCGGCAGATAAGAGCTTCGTTGGCTGGCTGGCCTACCTTGGCGTGGAGAACATCGACACCGCTGTCGCCAAGGCTGAGGAACTGGGCGGTTCCGTGCTCGTTGCCCCGCAGGCTACCGAGTTCGGCCCGCTGGCAACCGTGCAGGATCCGTGTGGTGCGGCAGTTGTACTCTGCGAGGTGCCGCTGCCACCGGAGGAGGACATCCGCGAGTCCGACCCGCTGGAAGGCATTGACCTCAGCCAGTTCCAGTAGGCGCTAGAGCTCTTCTTCGTCGTCCTCAGGGTCCTGTTTTCCGGTGTAGTTAACGTGTAAAGGATCGTCTTCGTTTTTGGGTGGTTTGCTTACGCACTCGCGAATGCCATCAATGTGTTCGCTAAGGCTATCGGTAATCGGGGCCCACATCGGGTCGAGAATGAAATCTATCCCAGATCTGCGGGCATGTTTGGCTGCAGGGACGAAATCACTGTCGCCCGAAATCATGATGATTTGATTTACATGTCGTTGTTCAGCAAGAGAAGCGATGTCGAGACCGATTCGCATGTCCACTCCTTTCTGAGAAATATCAAGGGTGAAATCATTTTCGGTCAGCTGTGAAACATCGATAGTGCCACGGCAAAGCTTCTTGAGCGGAGCCTCTTTTAGGGTGTACCCACCTTGAGTTTCAAGAGGCTCTCCTCTTCTAATCGCAACCTTTCGTTTTTTAGCCAATGCAGCGAAGAAGTCATTGGTCCAGGTAAAAAGTTCACTTTTACCAAGGTTGACTTGCTGCTGGAGCAATGGGTGATAAACAACCCGCTGTGACGGTGGGCAGTCGTAGTAAAAGATTCGGTACAGTCCAGCGCGCGATTCACGTATATGGCGATGGCAGTACTTGACCAGTTCATCAGCGCGATCCTCTGCGGTCTTATGACCAAACAGTGTTGCCGCACGTTTGCGGTAAAAGCCACCATCAACAAGCACTGCTGTAGTGATCTCGCGTAAAGGCACAGCTCGCGCAGCACTATATCTGTTTCTACTCATATTTCTTGGCCCTCCCCCTATGAGTAATCCCAGTCATCGGCGCTCTCCTTATCGGCGGAGGGTCAACGGCTGGGATTGATAGCAACCACTTTAATTGCGCTTCTTAATTGAGTCAATGCCTACAACCCCAGCTCCGCCCGCACCGCAGCCACAAAGTCGCTGGTAGTTGCGGTGCCGCCGAGATCCAGCGTCGGCGCGGTGCGAGTCGCGGCGTAGACGGCCTGGCGCAGCTTGGCAGCGGGCGCAAGTTCTGAGGTCGGTGCCCCAAGGTGCTCCGCGCACATAGCCGTAGAGAGCAAAAACGCAGCCGGGTTGGCAATGCCGCGCCCGGCAATGTCCGGTGCCGAACCGTGCACCGGCTCGAAAACCGCGAAGTTGTCGCCCACATTCGCCGATGCCGCCAGCCCCAGCCCGCCAATCAGGCCTGCGCCGATGTCACTGAGGATGTCACCGATGAGGTTTTCCGCGATGATGACATCAAAGCGCGCTGGGTCGGTCACTAGCTGCATTGCCACGGCATCCGCATTGGCAAAATCGAATGTGACCTGCGAATACTCCTCAGCCACCTGCTCAACTGCCCCGCGAATCACACGCGCAGAGTCCCGCAGGATATTCGGTTTGTCCGCCACCGTCACCGTCGGCGTGGCCTCCGAATCGGGGTTTGCCGCCTGGCGCGCGAGAGCCAACTTGGCCGCCTGTCGCGCAAGGCGGTGCCACGCAAAGGACGTCGTCACGCGCAAAGAAACCGCAACGTCGCCACGCTTATCGACGGCGCGGGCCACCGTCGAGTCCTCTGCCACCTCTGCCCACAGGTGGTGGTGCGGGGAGTCGGCCGGGGCGTCGTGAGGCGGAAGGAGATAGTCGTGGCTGTAGAGGCCCTCGGTGTTTTCGCGAACGATGGTGAAGTCGGCAGTCGCGCCGGGCAGGGTGACCGGGCGGATGTTGGTGAAGAGATCGAGGCGCTGGCGCAGCTGGAGAACAGGGGAGCGGTAGATCAGGCCGGTATCGCGCAGATGCGGTGCTAGTTCTTCCTCGGCCTCGCGAGCAGGCTTCGAGGTAATCGCCGCGAGCAGAGCGGCGTCGCTGCGTCCGAGTGTTTCCCAGGTTTCCTGCGGGACGGGATTGCCGTGCGCGCACCACTGGGACCAGCCAATTTGTGCCTCTGTCAGCTCCCAGTGCGGGAAGACATCGGCGATGAGTCCTCGGCAGGCATCGGTGATTTCAGGGCCGATGCCGTCGCCGGGCAGGAGTGTGATGCGGCGCGGTGCCGCTTCTAAAGCAGTCGCAGGCTGGTCGGTTTCCATGGCTCTTAGCCTAGGACTGCGACGCCTGCGCGTGTGTGGTTTGGCCTACTTAGCGAAAGTAACCGGGATCTCGGTGATGTCCTCGAAGCCCTCGCTGTGGTCACCGAAGAGCTTCAGCACGCAGTCCTGCTGGGTGCAGTCCACGGCCTCGCCGGTGGGCACAACGCTGAGCTCGAAGTGTGCGGTGTTGTCGTCGGCGATGGTGGTGGTGCCGCCGGACTTCTTGGTAATCCACTGCTGCGACTGGGTGCCGGCACTGCGGTCACCGGTGCAGTCCGGGACGGGGTTGCCTGGAGCCTTCTCGGCGGCGCAGAGTGCGGCGTAGTAGCCGTAGTCGGGGTCGAGACCAGACAGGTCGACGGAGATGACATCGCCCTCGGAGAGGTCGTTGACCGGCTCGGCCTCCATGGTTACTTCGCCGGCGCTGGCGTCGGTTTCTTGATCTGCAGCCGAGCTGGTGGTCTCCGAGGCGTTGGCAGCATCCTGCGCGGCATCGGACGCGTCATCTGTGCCACAGGCGGCGAGAAGTGGAAGTGCGGCGACGGCCGGAACAGCCAGGAAAGCCGCGCGACGCTGGAGTGTACGAGTAGTCATAGGAGGTAACGTCCTTCCGAAAAACTGTAGAAATTACTATCTTTATTTAAGGGTAGGCTAACCTAGAACTAAAAGATAGCCTAAGATTCTTTGGGTGAGTAGAGCAAAGTCCTTTCTAAGCTCTTTGTTACTAGTGTTAGTCGTTATTTAGTCATTCTTTTTGTCGTCTATCTCCGTGCAGTGTCAGCTCACAGAGGGGGAATATGTTCACCGTGCCTGCCTGTCGCGTTCGCAGTCTTGCCGGAACACTGCTGAGTGTTGTCCTAGTCGCAGGACTAGTCGCCTGTGGTTCCGATGATGCCGCGAGGGAGGGGGCATCGTCGTCAAGCGCTGGCGTGACGACGGTTCCGCGCGCCGACAACGTTTCCGCTCACGGTGCCGCGCATGCGAACCTACCTTCGGAAAACCCCGAAGTGCTGCTGAAAGACCCGAAGCCGGCAGAAGATAAGGACTACCAGCGTATTCTCACGCTTGACCGGGCGGGAGCACTCAGCCGAGCGGTCTACACGCTTGGCCTCGGAGACCGTCTGGTGGGGCGCGACGCCACCTCCGATTTCCCGGCGGTAAAGGATCTGCCGAACCTCACCATTGGCGGACATGCAGTCAATGCTGAGTCGGTGATGAAGCTGAAGCCGGAGCTCATCATTACCGATGGCACGATTGGCCCTAGCCGTGTCTTCGACACGTTTGAAAAGGCGGGAATCACTGTCGTCCATGTGTCGGACGAGCGCACTCCCGAGACCATCAACACGCTTATCGACGAGGTTGCGGGCGCAGTCGGCCTGGCTGACCAAGTTCGCCCGGTGAAGGAGCACCTGGACAAGGAGCTGGCGGCTGCGACCGAGTACGCGCAGGCCAAGGCCGATGGCCGCAAGATGATGATCCTGTATGTGCGCGGAACCGGTGTGGCCATGATTGCGGGACCGGATTCTGGTGGGCGTTCTCTGATTACTCGTCTCGGCGGTGTCGATGCCGGTGAGGGCGTGGGTATTGAGGGTGCGTTCACGCCTATTACTCCGGAGTCCCTGATTGCTGCGGCTCCAGACACCATCCTGGTTATGTCTGGTGGCCTGGAGTCCGTCGGCGGGATTGAAGGCTTGAAGGAAATCCCGGGCATCGCACAGACCCCGGCGGGCCAGAATGAGTCCGTTGTGGACGTGCCCGATTCGCAGCTGCTGTCCTTTGACTCGCAGTCGCCGCGTGCGATTCGCGCCATTGCGGATGCTCTCTACGGTGGCGGTGCTGGTGATGGCGCTGACAAGACTGCGGGAAAGTGACTGGCTGAGCAATGCAGACAACCGCGAACAAAACTAGTCCGTTCAGACAGGTGGCCGTTTTCATTGGACTCGCCCTAGCGCTGGTGCTGGCAATAGGTTGGTCGGCCTCCGTGGGGCAGTTCGGCGCTACCGTCGGCGAATCACTGAGCTCAATGGTGAGGCTAGTGTTCAATGGCGGTCTCGGTGACGCGCCAGAGCCCATCGACACTGTGCTGTGGCAAGTGCGACTGCCGCGCATCGCGCTGGCCTGCCTCGTTGGCGCGGGGCTCGCCCTCGCAGGTGTGGCGCTGCAAGCGGTGTTCGGCAACCCGCTTGCCGAACCCGGCCTCATCGGCGTTTCCTCCGGCGCCGCGGTCGGCGCTGCCACCGCCACAGTTTTGGGCACCGCCGCCGGGCTTTCCGGAGTGCTCGGCGGAGTGTTGAGTGTCTTCGCCAGCAGCTGGGCCATTGCGGTCTCAGCTTTTATTGGTGGCGCGGTAGCCACGGCTATTGTGGCCGCCAATGCGCACGGTGGCCGCGATATCGCTCGAATCATTCTGGTCGGTGTGGCTGTGAACTCCATCTGTGGTGGTCTGGTTTCGCTCCTGACATTCGTAGCCTCCACGGCTGCCCGCGACCGCATTGTGTTCTGGCAGATGGGCTCGTTTGCCAGTGCCACCTGGACGCAGGTTGTCATTATTACGTTGGTGACAGTTCCGGCCGTGATTGCCATGTGGGTCAGCTACCGCAAGCTGGACATTCTGAGTCTTGGTGAAGCGCAAGCCCGCCACCTGGGTATTAACGTCGTCACGCTGCGTCGCGCCATCATTTTTGGCACGTCCCTGGTCGTGGCGGCTGGAGTGGCATTTTCCGGCATCATCGTCTTCATCGGCCTGGTCGTGCCGCACGCTGCACGACTGCTGCTGGGACCAGCGCATCGCACGCTGATTCCCGCATGCATCCTCGGCGGCGCGCTGGCCACAACGCTGGCCGACCTCGCGGCCCGCACCATGATCACCGGTGCGGACCTGCCGCTGGGAATGCTCACCTCGATTGTCGGTGGCCCGCTGTTCTTCTGGCTGCTCCTGCGTTCGAAGAGGGCGGTGCACTAATGGAAATTCACTCTGGCCTGGGCATTTCTGCCGAAAATGTCAGCATCACCCTGGATGGTCACCGCATCCTCAACGATGTTTCCGTGGTCGCCGAGCCCGGAAAAGTCACCGCGCTGGTCGGCCCGAATGGTGCCGGAAAGTCGACACTGCTCGCAGCGCTTTCCGGCGACCATGAGCTCAGCGGCGGCGACGTCCGGATCGGCGAGCACTCCATTGCCGAGCTCTCCATCGCCGACCTGGCCCGCTACCGCGCTGTCCTGGTGCAGAGCCAAGAACTGTCCGTGCCATTCACCAGCCGCGAGGTCATCGACTTCGGACGCAACCCCTGGGGCTGCCCGAACGAGGAGCTGCTCGCGGAAGTCATCACTGAATGCGACGTCGCGCACCTCCTTGACCGGGAAGTCCCGACCCTCTCCGGCGGCGAGCGCGCCCGCGTCCACAGCGCGCGCGTGTTCTACCAGGACACTCCCGTCGTACTTCTCGACGAACCGACCGCGGCTCTGGACCTCCACCACGCCGAAAAAATCATGGGAATGATGCGCGCCCGCGCGGCGGCGGGCAAAGCCGTGGTTGTAGTCCTGCACGATTTGTCCGCCGCAGCGGCGTATGCCAATCACGTTGTGGTGGTGGCGCAGGGGCGCGTCGTAAAGCAAGGCCCGCCTGCGGAAACCCTGGATGCACAGACCGTCAGCGAAGTCTACGGCATCGGTGTGGAAGTGCTTCAGGACTCCGCGGGCAACCCAGTGCTGGTACCTCAACGCGCGGACAAAAACCTCTCACCCCAGTCTCCGAACCTCGCAGAGAAAGAAGAAAATCATGGTTGAAAACACGATTAAAAAGGATGACAAGCTGGCTGCTCAGCCCTTGGCAGAGCGACTCAAAGTGGAGACTGCGGGTGTCCACAGTGAAGCGGAAAACTCCGACTTCATGTCGAGACTGCTGGCGGGTGAACTGGACGCGCAGGCGGCCATCGATTTAACTGGTCAGCTCTACTTTGTTTACGAAGCGTTGGAGCAGGCAGTGCGGTCCACTGCGGAGTCGCCGCAGGTCAGCGCGGTCTACGATGCGCAGCTGGAGCGCCTGGAGGCTCTGGAGGCCGACCTTGAGCATTTGGTGGGGCCTGGATGGCGGGAAAAGATCTCGCCTGTGGAGGCGACAAAGAACTACGTGGCCGAGCTTCGTGAAATCGAAAGCAACGGCAACGCCAACGCCGCATTGGCGCACCATTACGTTCGCTACTTGGGTGATCTTTCTGGTGGTCAGGTAATTGCGTCCATGCTGGCCAAGCACTACGGCATCGGTGCGGAGGGAACCCGATTCTATGACTTCTCCGCTATCGGAAAAATTAAGCCCTACCGCGACGGCTACCGACGGAGTCTGTCTGAGCTGGGCATTTCGGATGCCGATAAAGATGCCGTGGTTGACGAGGCGAAAAAGGCATTTCGTCTCAACCGGGCCATTTTCCACGACCTAGACGGCGGCCTAGACGACGCTGTGGCGTAGGTCGCGGACTGGAGTGCTGTGGCCGTGGCGGTGGGCGGTATGCGTTAGCCGATGTACACCACTGCGTTACGGCCACCCGTGCACTTGATGTTGCTGCCAGCAGGACGGCACCACATGTTGTAGGTCAGGCCAGTCGTTGGGCTGTAGGCCGTGATGGTGCCGGATTCCGCACCAGTGGAATTGCGATAGCGGACGTAGGCGCTGTGTACATTTCGAACGAACGGATCGCTCGTTGAGGACGTGCCCTTCCATGCGCTGGAGAGGTTGCCGCCAGCCAGGCCCGATGAGCGAGACGAGCCCGAATTACCGGATGAGCCACTCGAATCTTGAACAACCACGGTCTCAGTCTGCGTGACCGGTGGGTTGGGCTGGCTCGAAGCATCGGCAGCGGCCTGTGTAGTGGCAGCCGTCTGTGTGTCGGCCGCAGTTACCGAGTCATCTTTACTCAGGGTGACATAAAGTACCGCGCCAACCAGGCCCAGCAGGACCACGACCAGCACTGAAATGAGCGCAATCATTGCGCCGGAAGTACCTGATCTTTGCTGCGGATACGCCGGGGCTGTGTAAGCGAAAGTTGGTGCCGGCTGCCCAGCGAATTGGGGCTGCGGCTGTGGTTGGGGTTGAGGTGCCTGGTTCGGGTACACGGGGCCGAAAGAACCGGTGGAAGGATTCGAATTGTAGTTGGGGTCTGAGCTGGGGAACTCGTTATGCGACATGCTGGACGTACCAATCACGAGGAGGAAGTGTTCCCCCTGTGATGAGCCCAACCCGCGTAGCGAATGGTGTTCCATCCCCTGGGGACACGGTTAACGGCTTTTATTGTATTACTGGGAAAACTGTAAAGCATGTTAGGAGACGCATGTTGTCCGCAAAATGCGGCAAGGACGGGTTTAGCTAGACCCGAAATGAGGTGGTGAGCTTCAAATGAGGTTGTGACCATCGAGAAACTGCCTAAGTTTATGTCAGTTTCGGCACTAATTTCTGCTTGTTTTTGTCATAAACCTAGTCAGTAACTCATGAGCCGGTCCAAGACTCCGGGCTGCATATGTGAAACTGGGGCGCGCGTGAAACCCCACGGCCATTTTTCGGCCGTTTCGTTCATGCGCACCCCAGTTTGTTGCGAGGTGTAGCTGGTAGCTGGTAGCTGCTTAGTGGCTACATCCCCAGGATTTCCTTGAGCTCGGCCTTAATCTGGTCGAGCCGCTCGGCCGCGGCCACGTGTGGAATCGCGGACGAAGCGACCGGCAGCACGACTTCCAGGTAGCACTTCAGCTTCGGTTCCGTGCCGGAAGGCCGGGCAATGACGCGGTCGTTGGCCTCGGTGAGGATGAGAATGCCGTCGGTAGGAGGGATGTGATAGCTCTCGCCCTTGGCATCGACCATGTCTAGGCCATCATTCATGTCCGTGACCTGCGTGACCTTCGAACCAGCCAGTTGTGCAGGCGGGTTGGCGCGCAGAGTGTCCATGCCCTTGGTGATCAGCGAGCGGTCCTCGACACGGAAGGTCAACGGTGCGGTCTTGTAGAGACCATGGGCACGGGCGACATCATCCAGAAGGTCCTGGATGCCAAGACCCTGGCCCTTCAGTCGCGCCACCGCGTCGGCGACACGCACCGCCGCAGATACGCCGTCCTTGTCTCGCACGACTGCCGGGTCAGTGCAGTAGCCAATGGCCTCCTCGTAGCCGAAGACGAGCCCGTCCACACCAGCAATCCACTTAAAGCCGGTCAGTGTAGCGCGATAATTCAGTCCGTGACCTGCGGCAATCTTGCCCAGCAGGCGCGAGGACACAATCGAGTTAGCCATTGTGGCCGGAAACTCTGCGCCCTCATCATTGGTCACGGTCGCAATCCCACGGGCCTCGGCATCCGCAGCGATGACTTCACCCAGAAACGCACCGATGTCATCGCCGGAGAGCTGTCGCCAGCCGCCATCGACGCCGCTGTCCGGAATAGCTACCGAGCAGCGGTCCGCATCCGGATCAGCCGCGATGATGACATCCGCGTCTTCGTCACGTGCCAGCTCAAACGCAAGATCCAGTGCACCGGCTTCCTCCGGGTTCGGGAACGATACCGTCGGGAACTCCGGATCCGGCGCGAACTGCTTCTCGACCACGCTGACATTCGAGAAACCTGCCGCGTTCAGTGTGCGCACGATGGTCTCGCCGCCGACGCCATGCATCGGGGTGAGGACAATCTTCGCTGCCTGCTTCTCTTCGCTTGATGACGTCGTTGCGAGCGCAGCCGCCCGTTTCACATAGGCGTCCAGTAGTTCAGGACCAACCTGCTCGACGGCATCGAAGTCACGCGGGACCTCATCAGCCGGTGGAGCAGCGGCGATGGCGTCCGCAATTTGCTTGTCATGGGGCGCGATGATTTGGACGCCTCGGCGGGAATCCGACTCCACCGCGCGGCCACCGAGGTAAACCTTGTAGCCGTTGTCCTTCGGTGGATTGTGGCTGGCCGTGACCATGATGCCGGCATCGGCATTGAGGTGGCGCACGGCAAAGGCGGTCACCGGTGTGGGCAGCTGCTGTGGCAGAGCCAGGGCCTTGCCACCGGCTGCGGCGACAACCGCGGCGGCATCGCGGTGAAAATCGGCGGAGCCGTGGCGGGCATCGCAACCAATGACCACGGTGAAGTCGTCGCCCACAATGTTCTTCAGATGCGCAACCAGGCCAGCGGTGGCACGGATGACCGTGGCACGGTTCATGCGAGACTGACCAGCGGCAACGACACCGCGAAGACCTGCAGTGCCGAATTCGAGTGGCCCGGCGAAACGGCTTTCCAGCTCGGCAATCGCATCGGGGTTGGCGGCCTTGGCTTCGTCGTAAAGCGAGGAGAGCTCAGCGGCGGTGGCCGAGTCCGGATCGTGGGCGATCCAATCGGTGATGGTGGCTTGTAGCTGTTCGGAGAGCATCGGGGTTCGCCTACTTCAGACCGTCGAGGACAGCGGCGGAGGAAGAAAGGCCCAGGCGAGAGGCGCCAGCGGCGATCATTTCCTCAGCGGCAGCGGCATCGCGGATACCGCCAGAGGCTTTGACTCCAAGGCGGTCGCCCACGGTTTCGCGCATGAGTTTCACGGCGTGAGCGGAAGCGCCGCCAGCTGGGTGGAAACCTGTGGAGGTCTTGACGAAGTCTGCGCCTGCGGACTCGGAGGCCTTGCAAGCTGCGATGATTTCCTCATCGGTTAGGGCGGCCGACTCGATGATGACCTTCAGGATCTTGCCCGGAATGGCATCGCGAACAGCCTTGATTTCAGCCTCGAGGTCGTCGAAGCGGTGCTCCTTGGCGAAGGCGATGTTAATGACCATGTCGACTTCTTCAGCGCCGTCGGCCACAGCGCGAGCGGCTTCAGCGGCCTTGACCTCGGCCTTTACCGCGCCGGAGGGGAATCCGACGACAGTGGCGATGTGTAGGCCCTCAGGCACCTCGACTGGGAGCTGCGAGGGGGAGATGCAGATGGAGTAGGTGCCGAGCTTGGCGGCCTCGGCGATAAGAGCCTTGACTTGGTCAGAGGTGGCTTCTGGCTTAAGCAGGGTGTGGTCAATCATCTTGGCAACGTCAGCGCGGGAAGTCATGGGAGAAATCAAGTCCTTTCGGAAATTTGGGAGAGAGCGTCAAGGTAGGGAGGTGGCGGGCTCGGGGCGGGGAAGTGGCGCCGACGCGAGCCCATCAGTAATTTTTCTAGGACACGCGATCGAGGATAATCTCGTGCTCGGCTGTCGGCGCGGTGTCGCCGATTTCAATGCCTGGCTCGATGGACTCGAGAGCGCGCTCGAACTTATCCGGAGTTTCAGTGTGCAGCGTGAGCAGCTTCTGGCCCTTGACCACCTTGTCTCCCGGCTTGGCGAAAATCTCAATACCGGCAGTGGCCTGCACCGGATCATCCTTACGAGCACGTCCTGCGCCCAAGCGCCAGGAACCAACGCCGAGAGCCAGTGCATCCAGCTTGGTCAGGTAACCGTCGGCCTGCGCAACCACATCGTGCGTGTGAGGTGCCACCGGCAACGCGGCATCCGGATCGCCGCCCTGAGCGCGGATCATCTTCTTCCACGAATCCATTGCGCGGCCGTCCTTCAGAGCCTGCTCCACGTCGGCATCGTGCACGCCGGCCAGCTCCAGCATGTTTCGGGCCAGTTCACAGGTCAGCTCCACGACGTCCGCGGGGCCACCGCCAGCGAGAACCTCTACCGATTCGCGGACCTCGAGGGCGTTGCCGATGGTCAGGCCCAGCGGAGTGGACATGTCCGTCAGTAGCGCGCGGGTGTTCACGCCCGCATCGTTGCCCAGGTCAACCATGGTGCGGGCCAGTTCGCGGGCCTGATTTAGATCCTTCATGAAGGCGCCCGAGCCGACCTTGACATCCAGCACCAAGCTGGAGGTGCCCTCCGCAATCTTCTTGGACATGATCGACGAGGCAATCAGCGGAATGCAGTCCACCGTCGAGGTGATGTCACGCAGCGCGTAAATCTTCTTATCCGCAGGTGCCAGGCCCGCACCGGCTGCTGCGACGACCGCGCCGGAATCCTCCAGAATCTGCATCAAGCGGTCATTCGGAACATCAGCCTGCCAGCCCGGAATGGATTCCAGCTTGTCCAGGGTGCCGCCGGTGTGGCCGAGGCCGCGGCCGGACAGCTGCGGGACGGCTACGCCGTAGGAGGACACCAGTGGGCCCAGCGGCAGCGTGATTTTGTCACCGACACCACCGGTGGAGTGCTTGTCCGTGGTGGGCTTGCTCAGCGATGCGAAGCTCATGGTCTCGCCCGAGTCAATCATCGCCTGAGTCCAATCCACAATCTCGCGACGGTTCATGCCGCGGATGAAGATGGCCATGTTCAACGCCGCCATCTGTTCATCGCCCACGACGCCGCGAGTGTAGGCATCAATGACCCAGGAAATCTCTTCCGGACTGAGCTCACCGCCATCACGCTTTACCTTGATGACGTCAACTACATCGAACTTTTCAGCCATTGTTCGCTCCTTTTATAGGCGATTGTGCTTAGCGATATTGGTCTTGTGAACTCTGCTGATTCCGATTATCATCAGCACTAGAACAAATGTCAATAGTTAACTTTCCATTTGTACCCACATAAGTATGTTTGCATAAACACCTCGAACAGGCTCGGGGAGGGAGAGCACAATGTCTCACATCTCAGACGAAGAATTACTGGCTAAGGCCTACGCAGCCACGGAAAACTCGTACGTCCCCTATTCAGGTTTTCCGGTCGGTGCCGCACTTCTGCTTGACGACGGCACGGTGGTCACAGGCTGCAACGTGGAAAATGCATCCTATGGCTTGACCAACTGCGCAGAGCGTACAGCCGTGTTCCGCATGGTCGCGGAGCACGGCGGCAACCATAAGATTGCGGCCTGTGCCATTGTCGGGCGAAAGGCGGCACCGTGCCACCCCTGTGGTGCCTGTCGGCAGGTCCTGCACGAATTTGGGTGCAAGCGTGTCATTGTGGAATCCGAGCGCCCGGAAAATGGTGGTTTAGGCGCTCCGGCCAGCATCGACTTCGAAAAAATTCTCCCTTACGCCTTTGGTCCCGAGGACCTGTAGGCATCATCACCGCAGCCTCTTTTATCAAGAAAGAAGACCTTAGTCATGGATAGACTGCAAGGCTTACTGGGCATCATCCTCGTCATCGGATTTGCCATTGCTATCTCAAAGAACAGGAAAGCCATTAACTGGCGCACACTCGGCGTTGGCCTGCTGCTGCAAGCGGTGTTCGCGCTGGTAGTGCTGAAGTGGGAACCCGGCTTCCAGGCGTTGAAGAGCGTGGCCGGTGCCATTGAGAAGATGATCGACTTTACAAATGAGGGCACCTCGTTTGTCTTCGGTAATCTTTTCGACGGCACGGGTAAAAACTTCGTCTTCGTGCTCAACGTGCTGCCAGTGATCATCTTCCTGGGCGCGGTCCTCGGCGCCCTCTACTACCTGCGGGTAGTGCAGTACTTCGTTGAATATGTCGGGTCCGCACTGAAGTTCATTATGGGAACCTCGAAGGTGGAGTCCGTCTTCGCTTCCACGGTGATTTTCCTCGGGCAGTCGGAGGCTCCGCTCGTCGTTAAGCCGTATATTCCGAAACTGACCAAGTCGGAGCTGTTCGCATGTATGTCGGGCGGTTTTGCGTCGGTGGCCGGATCGACCTTGATCGGTTACTCCCTGCTCGGTGCGCCGTTGGAGTACCTGCTGGCGGCATCGGTAATGAACGCGCCGGGCTCGCTGCTGATTGCGAAGACTTTCTGGCCGGAGACGGAGGAATCCGATCTGGATGCGTCGGTGAAGGATGTCCGCGACACTGAGTCGAAGAACGTCATTGACGCGCTAGGATCGGGTGCGTTGGCCGGCGGTCGTATCGCTGTGGTTGTGGCATGTCTGTTGATTGCGTTCATCGCTGTGATTGCGATGCTGTCGGCCATGATTGGCGGCATCGGCGGCTGGTTCGGTCAGGAAAACTGGTCACTGGAGGGGCTGTTCGGCCTAATCTTCGCGCCGATTGCCTGGTTGATTGGTGTGCCGTGGGAGAACGCAGGGCTGGTCGGTAGCTTCATTGGTGAGAAGACGATTCTGAACGAGTTCGTCGGCTACACCTCGTTCTCGGAGCACGTCGACTCGCTGGATCCGAAGTCCATCATGTTGGCGACCTTCGCCCTGGCTGGCTTCGCCAACCTGTCTTCCATTGCAATTCAGATCGGTTCCTTCGGTGCGCTATCGCCGGAGCGTCGCGGTGAGATTGCCAAGAACGGTCCGCTGGCGCTGATTGCGGGTCTGTGCACCAACCTGCTCAACGCTGCAATTGTGGGTGTGATTGCGCTATAGCTAGGTGCTTGCTGTGTGGTTAGTTACTGGCCCTGCTAGTCGATCTTCTGGAACGGATCGGTAGCAGGGTCAGTCTCAGCAGCGGGCTGCGAGGAAAAATCTTCAGTTGCTTCTGCTGGCATTTTATCCAGGCGGTCGGGTTCCTCAGTTCGGAATTCGGCCGCCTGCTTTTCTAGATTCTGATGGATCTTCTGCTCGCCCTCGGCGGCCGCGGTAGCTCGGGGTGGAAGCTGGATGTATCGCTCTGCGGGCAGGCCGGCGCGCAGTTGGCGCATCCTCTCAACCTCGGCATCCAGCTTAAAGCCGAAGACCACGACGACATTAATGCCCCAAAGTGCAGTCATGAGAGCAATGACGGCACCCATGGCGCCGTAGGGGTTTGATGCCGCAAAGTTGAACAGGTAAAGCTGCAATGCCTTGCCAATAATCAGCGAGCTGATAATTGCCAGTGCCGAACCGGTACTGAGCCAGCGGAATTTGCGCATGCGCACGTTCGGTGTGAAGTAGTACAGCGAGCCAATCAGAATCATCGACATGACGATAATGACCGGCCAGCGCAGCCAACTCCAGACGGAGATGCAGAAGTCAATGACCTGTCGCGTGGTCGATTCAATGCCCAACGGGCGGGCAACCGGTTCGACGATGGTGATAACTAGCTGGTCATTGACAATAATCGCAATAAGCAGCACCACCGTGCCAATGAGCAGCAATAGCGTAATGGCGACCATGAGCAGGTGGTAGCGAATTAGCGTGCGACCTTCGGAAACGCCATAGATGGAGTTACCCGTGCGCGAAAATGCGCGCGTGTAGGCCGACGACGAAATCAGCGCGAAGATAATACCGATAGTCAGTGCGACAAGACCGCCCGTGGCGGAGCCGATAATCGTTGAGATGACATTGCGAATCGGTTCGGCATACTCAGCTGGAATGTAGCTGCGGATGAAATCCTCGGTCAGTCGGTTGAGGTCTTCTGTATAGCCGGCCAACATCAGCGTGGCAATTGAGTAAATCGCAAGCAGTGCGGGTGCGAAGGTTAGCACCGTGTAGTAAGTCAACTTCGCGGCAGCGTCGAAACCGAGCTCCAAGAAAAACTCGATACCCGCACGCTTGAGAGCGTAGAGCGCTCCTTTCCATCCCACGGATGGCAATTTCTTCGCGGACTGAGCAAAAGATGCATCTGCCGACTCGTAGGCCTGAAGTGTGTGCTTGATCTGCTGTGCTGGTGACACCTAAAGAATCGTCCTCTCCGACCGAACAGCGGCTGCGGTACGTGTGCGACATATGCGCTGACATGCAGGCTCGCTTAAGTCTATCGGTCGAAGAGGGCAGAGGCGCTTCTCAGACCCGGGTGTCAGTTCTTTGTACTGATGCGTCCCGAGACGGCTATTCCGTGGCAGAGGGAGGGGCAGGGGCTAGACGGTGAGACTGGCGAGCCCGGTCAGTCCGATGAGTCCGATGAGTCCAGCGAAAGTAGGCGCTCGGCAGTGGCATCGTCAATGACCAAGTGAGTGGCCAACTTTGTTCGAAGGGCCACATCGATAGCCTCGGCCTTGTGTGCGCCACCGGCCACAAGTACCCGAGTGGGGATCCGGCGCAGGTCAGAGAGGCTGATACCTACCGTGCGGGCATCGACCTCTGGCAGCGCAATGCCACCGTCCGGGCGGTAGAAGCGTGAGCAGGCATCGCCCACTGCGCGCTCCACGAGTAAGTCCTTTTCGGTTGCCGACAGCTGCCCCAAGTTCAAGGCCAGTGAATCATGGTCGACTGCGCCGACAGTGAAAACGGCAATGTCCACCGTCCGGCCAAGCGCCAATACGCTGGCGATGAACCGATCCTGTTCCACGATGCGCTTGGTCTCGACCGAATCGAAAATCACCGGCAGCGGCAATGTGCGGGCATAGGCATGGAAAGCGTGGCAGAACCCGCCAATAGTGCGGATGTCATTCGTCGACTTATCGGAATGACTCATTCCGCCCTTGAGCTGCACAATTTCCACGCCCGAGACATCCTTGGACTTCAGTTGCGTGGATACGGAGTACATGGTCTTACCCCACGAAACACCGAGAAGGGTACCGTCGACCACCAGCTCGTCGAGAAGCTCGGCGCCCACACGCCCCAACTCGCGGAGTAAGACTGCGTTGCCAGCGCGTGCCGGTTGCGCCAGGCGCACATCGTTGAGCTGGTAGCGATCCCGCATCTGCGTCGCGGTCTCTGAGGCTTCCTCGCGCGGGTCGTGGATTTCAATGCGCACGTAACCGCGCTCACGGCCAAGGTTGAGCAGTTTAGAGACCGTTGGGCGGGAAACCCCGAGTTCGGTTGCAACCTGAGACTGTGTGAGCCCCTCGCCGTAATAGAGCTTGACGGCGGTGAGTGCTTGGATGTCGCGGGTGTCCACAGCGGCCTCCTCCAGCAAGAGCACTTAGTAAGCGCACTTGTAACAGGAACCTCGCTTGATTGGGACCCTGCCCGACTTGGTCATCGGGAAAGCGTGCGCCTCACCTGTGATTTTAGTTCCACGTTTGCAAAAACAAAAAGTCAGCTTTTGCATTTGTAGTAAACGGTGAGGCATTTGCTGTCCCCGGAGGCTGCGGAAGGCATCGGAGAGCCCGGAAAGCATCGGAGGATAAGGCAGCGCAGGTTGAGTTCCCGCAGAATTACCAGATATTCACGCGCTCATTCGGCTCACGCCACATGCCGTCCCCCGCTGAAGTGCCGAAGGCCTCATGGAACTCATCGATGTTGCTGGCAATGACGTTGCAGCGGAACTCCGCTGGTGAGTGCGGGTCGATGGCAAGCAGCTGGCGTGCAAACTCCGGACGAATCTTGGAACGCCAGACCAGTGCCCACTGCTTGAACAGGTCACGGTAGGTCTCGGGGGTGTCCTCCAGCCCGAGCTCCTTCCCGCGGGCAGCGAGGAAACGTCGGAAAGCGACGACGGCAATACCAAGCCCGCCCAAGTCACCGATGTTCTCGCCCAGGGTGAAGCGACCATTGACGCCGGGCAGGTCAGCGCCCTCCTCGGCCTGCTCGCGCAGAGCCTGCGGAACCAGGCCCTCGTACTGGTCCACCAGCGCGGAGGTCAGCTTCTCAAAAGCTGCACGATCCTCATCGGTCCACCACTGGTGAAGGTTGCCGTGACCGTCATACTGCGAGCCCTGGTCATCAAAACCATGCCCAATCTCGTGACCAATAACCGCACCGATGCCACCGAAGTTCTCCGCCGGAGAAGCGTCCGGTGAGAAGAACGGCGACTGCAAAATCGCAGCCGGGAACGTGATGTCATTGACCACTGGATTGTAGAAGGCATTGACCGTCTGCGGAGTACCATGCCACTCATCACGATTGGCCGGGGTGCCCAGCTTTGCCACCTCATAATCATGCGCAAAAGCGCTGGCAGCGCGAGCATTCTCCATCAGTGAATCCCCGAGCTCCATCGCCGAGTAATCACGCCAACGCTCCGGGTAACCAATCTTGGCCTTAAATAGCGACAACTTCTCCAGCGCCCGCTCCTGCGTCGCCTTCGTCATCCACGGCAGCTCCGAAATGCGCTCCCGGTACGCCGCCAGCAGGTAGTCCACCAGTTCCAAGACCTGCTCCTTGTACTCCGGTGGGAAATGCTTTTCCACATACAGCTTGCCGACGTCATGTCCAACCGTCCCGTCCGCAAAGGCAACACCACGCTTCCAGCGTGCACGCTGCTCGGTCGAACCCTGCAAGGTGCGGCCGTAGAAGTTAAAGCTCTCCGCAGAGAAGTCATCCGACAGGTAGGCGGCACGCTGGTGGAGGACGCGCCACAGTGCCCACAGGCGCAGATCTGCCAGGTCAGTGTCCTGCCACAGCTTGCTTAAGTGCTCGAAGTACGACGGCATCATCACCACGATGGTGTCGATGGCAGTCTGGTTCGTCTCATTGACACCGGTGGCCGCGAGCCACTCCGCGACCGGGAAGCCGGTGGGGAGGTCAGAAATGGCCGTCTTGTTATAGGTCTTCAGTGCATCGCGGGTATCGACCACATTCCAGTGACCAGCGGCAATACGCTTTTCAAAAGCCACGATGCGCGCCGCCGCAGCGGCCGGGTCCACCAACTCGAATGCAGCAAGCGCGGTGGAGAGGTTCCCCGCGCCGTCGTCATGCGAGGAGAGAAGCTTCAACATAGCGGCAACATGCTGTTCATAGGCAGCGAGGGTGTCGGCGTGACCCGGCTCGCGGTAGTAAGCCTCATCCGGGAGGCCGAGACCCGACTGCAACAGATAGAGAGCGTCCAGGTCCGAGCCAGAATCCTTCTCTACCCAGTACCCGAGCGCACCACCGACACCGAGGCGGTCGAGGCGGCCGAGCGCCAACGCCAGCTCATGCGCGTTCTCGGCGGAGGCAATCATTTCTAAATCCTGCGCGAGAGGAGCTGCGCCGGCGTTATTAATAGCGGCTTCGTCCATAAAAGAGTTGTACAAGCGAGCGACGCGGGAATTCGGATCCGCATCGGCGGCAGTGGTGATGAGCTCGCGGACGTTTTCCTCCGCCTCATCCCTCAGCTTGTAAAAGGCGCCATCGATGGGGCGGTCAGCCGGGATGACGTGATTGTTAATCCACTCACCGTTGGTGGCCAAGTAGAGGTCATCCTGCGGGCGAGGAGTTGTTGAGAATTGGGACGTTGCGGACTGGGTCTCAGTATTAGTGCTATTTGTCATGCCGCCAGTCTAGGGGCAAGGGCGGATTGAAGCTGTGACTGGAGGGGTGGAATAAGTTTAGGCTTACGAATGGGGCTGAAGTGGTTTAGGGGGTAAGGTGCAAACCATGAAATTTCTTCCACTTTCCGCGACCGCGGTGCTGAAGCGACGCCCGGGACGCGCCACTTTGGCAAGTATCGTGGCCGTTGCGCCGCTGACCTTGGGTGCTATTGCACCGGCAGACGCGCAACCCCAGGACGCATCTGCACACTCCAACCCGTCCGCTGCTGATTCCAAGGGCTCGCTCGACTTTTTGACTGTTCAGGAGTCGCAGGGCTCTGATGCCAACGGTTCGTCCACTAACTCTGAGTCGAGCGCTGAGTCTCAATCCACCGAGAATGCATCGTCTAACTCGGCGCGCACCGGCTTCCACATGGGGCCGACCGGCGTGGACGTCTCCAAGTGGCAGCGCCCGGGTGGCGTCGCGCTGAAATGGGACGAGGTCGCAGCCAGCGGCCAGAAGTTCGCTTTCATCAAGGCCACCGACGGTGTCGAAGGTGACCAGAAGTACTTCCTCGAGGACTCCATTGCTGCAGCGAAGGCCGGTCTGTATGTGGGCAGCTACCACAAGGCACACCCGGATCGCTCCGCAACCGCGCAGGCTGACCAGTACGTAGAAGCACTGCAGCAGCGCGATGAGCAAATCTCCACAGACAAGACACTGCCGCCGGTGCTGGACATCGAGCTGGATAATGGCCTCAACCCGACCCAGTTGCAGAAGTGGACCAAGGACTTCCTCGAGCGCGTAGAGGAAAAGACCGGCGAAACCCCGATGATTTACACCTACCGTTGGTTCTGGCAGAACCCGATGGGTAACTCGACCGACTTCACCGACTACCCGCTGTGGCTCGCCGCCTACGAAGACAGCGCTCCGACCTCACTGCCGGGCGGTTGGGAGAGTATGGCCTTCTGGCAGCGTTCCTCCACCGGCCGCGTCGATGGCATCCCGACCAACGTGGACGAGGACGTCTTCAACGGCACCGAAGCTGAGCTGCAGCAGCTGGCTGCTGCTCACTAGCAGGATGTTGTGGGGTCTGGGGTCGGGCTAAAACTTCGTCCGCCCCGCACGCCACGCAATCAACGCAGGCAGGAGCCTGTCGACGTCGTCGACGACAATAAGCGCATCGAGAAGCTCCGGCCGCACAAAACCCGCATCCACAACGTTGCGGAGCAGAGCCAACAGCGGCTCCCAAAAGCCCGAAGGACCCAGCAACGCCACTGGCTTGGCATGAATCCCCAGGTGCTGCTGGGTCCACACTTCGAAGAACTCCTCCAGCGTGCCCGCGCCGCCGGGGAGCGCAACAAAAGCATCGCCAAGCTCATACATGCGCGACTTGCGGTCGGCCATAGTCGCAACAGTTTCCAGGTGAGTCAGCCGCGGATGGGCAATTTCCTTCTTGACCAGGACCTCGGGGATGACACCGGTGACACTGCCGCCGTCGTCAAGCGACGCGTTAGCAACCGTTCCCATAAGACCAATCGCCGCGCCCCCGTAGACGAGCTCCACCCGATTTTCCGCGAGTGTCTGGCCGAGGCGTTCGGCGGTGACGCGCCAGGCGGGATCGTTGCCGAAGCCGGAGCCGCAGAAGACAGTCAGTGACGACAGTGCGCGCTGTGGCTGCTCACGGCCAGCGGCAAGCTGGGGCAGCTCTTCGCGGAGCTTCGGCAGAGTGGTTTCGACCAGCATAGGGGCGATTTTCCCGGTCGGTAGCCAGGGGTCGAGCCAGCGAACCTCTTCAATTTCGGCGTGGGGCTGAACGTTCGCCAGCTCATCGGTGAACTCGCCGACATAGCGCACATGGTGGCCGACGACCTCGAAGCCCGCCTCGTTGGCGGCGGCCGCACGGGCGATATTCCACGGACGCAACAGCGATAGGTCGATGTCCACGCCGAGCTCCTCGGAGACCTCGCGAGCGGCGGTGACCTCCGGGCGATCGACGGACTCACCCGGCTCGAACTTGCCGCCGGGCAGCATGAACGTATCCGTACCCCGCTTACGAACGCACAAAACCCGCCCCACCGGGTCAGTCACAACCATTGCGGCGACAACGATGGAACGGGTTTGTGCAGTCACTCGGGCTCCTTAGGTGAAGGAGGCACCGAGGCTCTTTCGCCTAGGGATCCTTCACAATCATCTTCCCGGGCGAGTATAGACCCGAGCGAGTGATATCTTCATACTCAATTTCGGCGACATCCGGCTTGACCTTGTCCTTATTCGGACGTGGCGAGAGCTTCTCGACGGAACCCCAGTCGCGGCGCCAGTCGTTCTTGAGGTAAGTCGGTACGGACGTAGCCTCATTCACAGCGTCGGAGAATCCGAGCGGACCACCGCCATCGACCGACTGCCAGACATCTGCACCGACGACCTTCAGGCCACGGTCCGGAGTGATGCGGTATTCCGGAAGCTCTGCGACACCTGCGTAGTGGTCGAACGGACGCTGGCACGGGAACTGGAAGGCAACCGGCCAGTCCGGGATAGTCGCAGTTTCCGGCGAAATGACATCAGTCATCGACTGCAGCTCGGCCAGGCGCGGCGGGGTCAGTGCCAGCCACTGATCCTCGGAGACGTCATTGTCCTCCGCGACCAGTCGCACAGCGGTCGCTCCCTCTGGGATCTCCTCGGTCAGGAAGCGCAGGTTACGCCAGGTCGGAGCAGGGCCGATATCAATCGGCTCCGACTCGGAGAGGACCTCGAAGCCATCCTCGTCGCCGCCCTTGCGACCGTACTCTGCCACCAGCTTGCGACCCTGCTGAGCCACACCGTTGATGTCGTGGTGGAAGATACGGCCGGCCGCCGATACGACGAGTAGCGGGTGGTCCTCGTCAATCTCAGGCAGCTGGAACCAGGAAGTTTCCAGGCTTGCAGGACGCTGAATGTCCTCGGAGTAGGAGCCAAGCACCGGCACCTTATCCGGATCCAAGCCAAATGGCAGCTCGACCTGCGAGCCGTTGACACCCTTGTCGGCGCGCTTGCCGCCGTCGGTGCCCGACGCGGAACCGCCCTCAACTGTGGCTTCCGGATCAGTAGATTGATCATCAGTGTCGGCAGTACTTGCCTGGCTCTGGCTGGTGTCCACAGCTTCGGCCTTCATGTTTGACGGGACGCCGTTCGGGTCGAAGCCACGGTTCTTGCCGCCACCGCGCAGCGATTCCGCTAGCGGCTTGCCATCGACGGTATTCAGGAAGCCATCGTTCGGATCGGTTTCCATCAGCACATCGCTCGCCATATTACATGTCTGACCAGCCAAGGAGCGGATGTTGCCCGCGGCGACCGAGTATGCCGGGTACTGCGACACTGCGCCCTTGCCCAGCGAAGCCACCATGAACATCGTCACCAGCAGCGTCGTCACCGCAATCGGGGACGATGCAACTGCATTGATGCGGCGCGCGCGTGCCGACTTTTCCTGCGACTTCGGCTTGGTGCGGAACTCCTGGACGAAGTTCATTACGGCACCAGCCAGCAGCAGTAGCAAGGCCAGAGCCAATACTGCTGAACCCAGCTGGTGGCCGCGCAACTGAATAGTCTTGTCGAACCACGGCACACCGTAGGACGACACATACCACCAGCCGTTAATACCCATCAGCGAGAAAGCGAGGATGAAGGTGATACCACCGGCAAAGAACAGCTGGTTGCGCGGGTTACCTGCTACCCAATGGCTAATGGCCATGGCGGCAAGTGCTGCCAGGGAAGCCGCGATGCCCGCGTATACGCCGAAGTGGTGCGTCCACTTTGTCGGCGTGAAGGTCAGGAAGAACATGGTGCCGATGAACATGAACACCAGGCGTGCCGACGGGCCGGCCAGAGCCCCCGGAACGGTGCGGTGACGAAGCAGCGCGGCAATCGTGATGCTCAAGCACGCCAGTGCAATCAGAACCGGGAAACGACGCGGGAAGGCGCCGTCGACCGACTGCAGCACCAGCCAGTAGTAGCGGACGTACTCGTTGTACCAAGGCTCCGACGGGCCGATGATGCTGCGGACGCGAATGGACTCGCGGACCGTGGCCAAAGTCTGGTCGCCGAAGACACCGACCAAGATGGCGGTGCCGGCAGCCAGGAACGGTGCAATCTGCATCAGTGGGGCCTGCCAACCACCACCGAGAGCCTTATGGCGCTCAACGACAATGCGCACCAGCATCGGGATGCCTGCGAGCAGGGCGGCAACTGCCATTAGGCCCGTTGGGCCCGAGCCCAGTGCCAGCGTGGCGATAACCACTGCGACTGCAGCTGGCAGCAGGCGTCGAGTTAGAATTGCGCGCTCGATAAATACCCAGGTCAGCAGGGATCCCAGAGCAATGACCGGCTCCGGGCGCAGTCCGTTGTTGTACGGCAGCCAGAAGGCCAACAGCACACCAGCAGCAGACCAGTAGGCCACCCGGCGCTGGGCAATCTTCTCGCCGAGGCGCGGGATAACCATTCGGGAAATAATGAACCACACCAGCAGTGCGGACAGCAGCGCAGGAAGTCGCATCCACAGAGACGAGGTGGACACCTTCACCATCAGCGACAGCAGGTCGTAGTAGGGGCTGCCGAACGGTGACTCAGGAGCGCCGAACCAACGGTAGTAGTTCGCCATGTAGCCCGACTCGTCGGAGACGCGCGCCATGGTGAAGATGTAACCGTCATCGGAAGTGTTGCCACCGATGAAGTGCCAAACAACCAAAATCGTGCCAACCAGGATGTCCAGCGGAGTCGGCTTCAACGCACCGCGCTTGAACAGCGGAGTGAAGGAGGAACCGTCGATACGGTCAATGCGAGCTAACGCGACCAGAGAAGCCAGCGTCAGAAGCAGACCCAAGTACATGACGATGTACTTCACCACTGTCGGGTGTGAGGTGTAGCGGGAGTCGATGTTCATGTGGACATCGAGTCCATCGGCTACGGCCTTGGCCGCGTCGCCGTCAGCGGGCAGGTCAGTGTAGATACCGGTGACCTGCGGGCGGTAATCGCCCTGTGCGGTGGCGGTGAGCTTCTCACCATCTGAGTTCTTGGCGCCGTCGATGTTGACGGTGGTCTCATGCTCGTTTGAGCGGATCTCCAGGATCTTGCCCTTGTTGCTGGCAAGCTCCTTCTTATCCAGGCTCATCACCACGCTGTCGCGCAGAATGACGTCGAGGCCGTCCTTGCCCGAACGCACCATCAAGCCCCGTTTAGTCGGCTTATCCGCGGTCGGCGGGATAGTCGACAACAGGGTTGTCCGCTTGTCGGAAAGTTCATCCGTCAGCGACAGAGGCAGATCGACGCTCAAATCCAACGGTGCCTGCGCCATGAGTGGCGCATCCACTGAGTTCAGTGTGTCGCGCTGAGGCCAAGACACGGAGGACTGAGTATTCACGACCGGGAGGAACGGTGTGATGACAAAGCAAATGAAACCGACGATTCCAGCGATAATCGCTGTCCAACGAGTCAGCGTCGTAGGAGAGGGGCCGTCCATAGGCGGTCTCTCCACGCGGTCGATGGTCACTTCGGGTGAGCCGTCGACACTTTCTTTGATTTCTTTAGTTTCGGCAGTCACAAGGAAAGATACTACGGTAATTGGCGTTTTTCTTTGAGTTTGCAACGCGAAAGTTACATCACAGTTTCCACATTAGTAACAGGAATCACGTTTATAGCAGGGGATGGCCGCCCAATACCTACTTGCCAATACCTACTTGCGAACCGCCACTACGAACGGGCCGACCTGGTTTAGCTCCCAGTGCTTCTCAAATGCAGAGCGGGCAAAATTCAGGCTCCGGAAGACCACATTCGGATTGTTCGGATAGATATCATCCGCGATGTCCAACGTCAGTGGAGCGGCATCCTCGCCATCAGGTGTCTCAACCTCGCCCCGCAGCACAATGGCATCCGGTCCGCGCCACGGCGTTTCATCCATGGCCTGCACGAGCTCATCGGGATCGCGAATTTCCGACCATTCCTCCAATGCCTGATTACGGCGGTCAAACTCACCCAGAGGGTTAGCGTAGTGGCTGGTCAGTGCCTGGAATCCATACCAGGGATAGAGTGCTTGGAAATTCTTCTCATCCGTCAGCACCACTGTCTGGGCCGGATCGAGCCCGGCCTCCTTCAGCGTTTGGTCCACCGCTGAGTACCACGCCCCGGCATTCGGTGGGAAGCGGTCCGCGCGCTCGCCGTTACCGTCGGTGTCGGTATGCGCCAAGTCGATGGCGCCATGCAACTTATTCGGAATCGACTGCGCGTAGCCAATGCCCGCCAGCAGCAAGACTGCCGCCATTACCGCGGAAACGCGCTTGGCAATGTGAGCTGGTGCCGCCTGCGGCCAATACTTCTCGATGCCGTTGAGACGGGCGTCGGCAAGCGCGACCACACCAGCCGCAATCAACATGAACGTAATCGGTGCGGTGAGGCGGAACCCCAGCAGCGTGCGTCCGAGCAGCGTCGCCACCATCGAGGCCACTACCCAGCCATAGAGCACCAGCGTGCCCAGGCCGAGCGCGCGGGCATCCGGCTCCGTGGCGCTGACCAGCATGCGCACGACGCCGATGAAACACAGCACACCGATTACGCTGGCGGCGAGCATCGGCAAAGGCAGCTGCGCGCTCTCCGGGGGCAGGTAATGCGTCGCTGTCGCGCCCGAGCGCGGTGCCCCCGTCACAACCGCCAGCATGTACGGACCCCACACCGTCGCCGCAATCAGCATCGATCCCACGCCCATAATGATCAGGCGCACTACAGGCATCCACGAGCTTGACGACGTCCACGCGACCACGGCCAACACGACCACAATAAGCGCGCCTACGGCAGTGTAAAGAGTGTAGAAAGTCGCAGAAATACCCAGGAAGACGAGCACGCCAAACATGGCGGACCAAGCGCCGGTGAGACCGCGCCAGGCCATCACGGTCATCGCCGGAAGACCCATAGCAACGACTGCGGCGTAGGGCTCATCGGCGACAGTGGCCAGGGCGACGGCCGTGGTTGTCAGCGCAATGCCAGTGGCTACTGGCAGGGAGCCACTCAGGCGTTGCCACACCGGAATCAAAACACAGCCAGCAGCGGCGAGTGTCATCAACGCCCAGGGCTGGAAGACCTCCCAGCCGGCAATGCCCAGGATATTGGCCAGGCGTCCGCCCAGGAAGAACCAACCAGCGGGGTAGAAAGACGGGATGTCGATGTACGACATGTCATGCAGGCCAGGCTCCGCGGCCATCCTGGTGAGGTATTCAGTGCGGAACTCCTGGTCGACAGACAGACCGTCTAACCACAGCTTGGTCGAGCCCAGCGGCAGGCCGACGGCAGAGACCACCAGAATGGCCGGTGACATGTAAGCCATCAGGTACGTCAACCACGTTAGCCACCGGGGGCGATTGTCTTTGCCCTTGGTGGCGAAGAAATACAGCAGGACGGTGGTGAGCGTCAGCGTGATGACAATCAGCGCTGTTGCGACCGCCCTGGTCAGCTGCGAGCCGCCAAAGGCCGGCAGTGACAGGCGGTGGAACACAAACCAGGACGCCAGAGCGATAACCGAACCGCCCACAAGCGCTGCGACCAGGTAGAGGAGGGCAGCCTTGAGGGAGAGCTGGTCATCATTGAAGATCTCGTAGCGATCTTCGTCGGTGAACTCGCCTGCGAGCCGGTTTGTGGAAAACTCTGTAGTTTCGTCAAAAGCTGGCGAAGCCTGTTGGGCTTCGCTGCATGATGAGGTGTCGGCCTGCTTGTCAACCATGCTTTTAAGTGTTGCACACGAACGTGAACGACCGGATACCTGCGACGTGGATATCGCTTTGAGGGACGAGTTCTTTAGAGTTTCACGGTAAGGTCTTTACGCGTCGCGAGAAGGAAAGCTCTCCAAAGGATTATTGAAGAACTGGCAAGCCCGATGACCAATCCCCACCACACCCCGTGAGGCCCTAGACCGATGGGAAAAGCAAGTATTAAAGCAGCTGGCAAACCTATAATCCAATAACCAGTGAGGGATGCCTTCAAACCAGTAGTGGTGTCGCTAATCCCGCGCAGGAGACCGATAGCTATGTTTTGTGCAGTATCGACAAATTCCATCACTGCGCCAATAGCCAACAACCCCAATGCGATGCTTAATGTCTCGGTGGCATTGGATTTCTCGGAGCTGTTTATAAATGGGGAAAGTACGAGGCGGGGAGCGCAAAGAAAGCTGACGGAAGCAACAGCAACGATGGCAGCCATCATCGTTTGAGTTCGAATGCCGACTTGGCGTGCAAGGGAGTTGTCATTCAGACCCCAAGCGCGACTCACAAGAATAGAGCTGCCGTGGGAGAACCCAACACCAATCTGGAAAACAATAAAGGTTATTTGATAGACGACGTTGTGCGCTGCGAGTGCTTCTGTGCCAAAGGATCCCATGACCATCGCCAGCACAGAAAACATGCCCGCTTCGGCTCCGTAGGTTGCTGAGACTGGAAGCCCCAGACGAAGCTGAGTGCGGACGAGGTGACGGAGCCTTCCGTGCATCGTGTCTCTGTCGGCACTCCAGAAATCGAGGGCAAGAAAAGTTGAGAGGTCGGGATCTCGGATGGTGATTCGCAGGTAAATTAGGGCCGACAATAAATGAACCAGTGTGGTGGACAGTCCAATACCTAGCAGCCCCAATGCAGGAATAGGCCCGAACCCGAAACCGAGTGCGTAGTTCAATGCTGCATTCACTACAATCATCGCCACGGTGATGTGCAGTAGAGATTTTGGTTTGCCGAGGCCTACACAAAACTGACGGGAGACTTGGAACCACAAACAAGGAACAAGACCTGGCGCGAGCAACCACATCATGGAAGTGGCTGCGGAACTAATCTCAGCGGACTGGCCGAAAAACGGTAGGGCGTAGGCAATCGCCATCAGAACCAGTGCTCCCACTAGACCGCTGACAGTTGCTAATAGCCAGCCGGTGCGTGAGAGGTTGCGAATTTCGCGTTGCAGCGTAGCGGCAGATAGTTCGGAGTCCGCTCGCTCGCGAGATTTGCTTTCGTAGAGTGAATGAGCCGACGCAATTCTATTGCCCAGCGGTGTTAATAGGCCCACGGCCATTGTGCGTATCTGGTTAAACCACACAACTGCCAAACCTCCGCCAGCAAGAGCCCCGAGGCTAAGTTGGCCCATCATGAAAGTGTCGGTGGTTGAAATTGCGATATTCGCAAGCTGTGTGCCGGCAAGGGGAAGAGACAACGCCAAAATCTGGCGGTTTAGTTTCTGAGAGGTAGCTCCGGGCACTACTTTTCCTTCGACCATGAAACTCGTGTTGAATTTAGCGAAATTGGGCTTTCCCCAGCGCGCAATGACATAACTTGTTCCCAAATTTTGGACTCGAGAGCTACATCGAGCAAATCGCGTTCGGCCATCCACTCATCGTTGAACACGGTATCTAGATACTTTTCCCCTCCATCGCACACCATGGTCAATGATGTAGAACCAGCGGGAAAGCTCGGTAGGAGCTCGAGGGCTGCTATTACGGCTCCGCCAGCAGATCCTCCCAGTAGAAGCCCCATGTGCTTTCCGATTGTTCGGCATGCAGCGAAAGCTGCTTTGTCGGATACCTTTGCTCCGTAGTCGAGTAAGTCGTAGCGAACTGAAGTGCCGATAACTGCACCTTCGGGGGTGCCCGTTCCAGATTGCCAATAGTCGTGTCCAGGAGCACCGAATGCAATGGAACCTTCCGGTTCGACGCCTATAATAGTGGGACGGTGTCCCAATTGATGGAGACGTTCAGTAACTCCAAAGAGGCTTCCACCTGTGCCTACGGCACTAATGATATGAGTCGGACTTTCCCCAAGATCATTCAAAATTTCATCAGCTGCAGGGTAATAACCCATCGAGTTTGCGACATTGTCATGCTGCTTCATGAATACCCAGCCGTGTTGTTTGCCGAGCTCCTCAGCATGGTTTTCTCTAGCCGATGTGGCGAGCGAATCGTCATCTTGATTGGAAACGAAGCACATCTGTGCATTCATTGCACGCATGGAGTTCAATTTATCTTTACAAGAATGATTATCGACGACTGCTACGAAGTCGTATCCGCGCTCAAGTGCAAGAAGTGCTAAGCCCTGTCCAGTATTACCGGAAGTCGATTCAACGATAGTGCCATGCTCTTGAAGTCGGTTATCCTGCTCTGCCGCCTTAATCATCGACTGGGCCATCCGGATTTTCGCACTTCCAGTTGGGTTGAATTGCTCGAGCTTAAGCAAAACGCGACTTTTCTGGGGAGTACAGACAAGCTCGAACAGAGGAGTATTGCCAATGAGTTGAGACATCTGCGTATAAATTCTTCTTGGCATCTTTATTTGGCCTCTGTTCTAGCGATCTTCCGTGATGGTCATGGTGACAGGATTAAAGGCGTATTTCTGAGGAATCCGATATCCGTGGAAAGCAGACTCGTTCGAGTCCATTTGATACCCGGCTGTGTCGGGATAGACTAGGAAATCTCCAGGTCGAGGCCTGTCGGGGAGTTGAATCATTCTTTTGCTGAGATAATCGCTGTCTAAGCACGTTGATCCGGAAACTGCTGTTGCGGTAGCTACTCCCGAGTCGATAATGACTCCGTTACGCACAAGATATGGGTCCGGATAATACTCCGAGTTGAACCATTGCTCTGAGAGGCTGAGACTAGTTCCACGTACGACAGTTACTGTCCGTGCAGCATTGGGCAATGCGTGACACGAAAGAACAGGAAAGAAACTAGCACCCGCGAACTGGCATAAAGACCGTCCAGGCTCTGCCAAAATCTTTATGTTGTGACGATGAGCGCGCTGAGCCATGGAGTCCGAGCTGCGTCGAGTGGACTCCATATCTCGACGTGTCAGTGGGCGATGTTGATTAGCTATAAACCGTAGTGAGTATTGTCCGGATAAAGGTGATCCGAACGGATATTGGTCTTTAGGTTTATCCGAATCTATGAACATTTCGTTTTTTAGTCGAGATTGCAGGTTTCGCCAGACTCCATACTCGACTGAGCTTGTGGGAAATCCACCTCCAATGGAAATAGTGTCGGCCCGTGGAGACAGGGAGCGCACCTTGAGTAGGGTGTCGATTGCCAGATGCGACATGTTTATCCTCTCGTGGAGGTCATAACCGTTGCAGTGGAAACTTAGGCCGGTAATTTCGATGTTGGCACGGCCTTGGCTAAGACGAGCGGTTAGAGACAAGGCGGTATCGATGCTCATACCAAACCGTGTGGAGGGGGTTTGGTTCGCAATCCGGAGAAGAACTCGGAGCTGATTAGGCGTATCGATTTCGTCGACAAATTGGGAAATTATTCTTGAATCTACTTCATTGGAAATAGTTAGAGTTGCATCGTGGCAAACTGCCAAATGGATAAGTTCTCGACTCGGTGTAGCACCAGTAATGATTAATTTATTTCCTGGTACACCAGCGGCCAGAGATGATTGGAACTCTTCTACGCTGGCGACATCGATTCCACTGTCGAAACCACGAAGAGCACTCAGTGCTATCTCGCGACTGAAGTGCGCGGACTTATTTGCCTTTTTGCCAAATCGAATACCGAATTTAATGCCGACTTCCTTAGCGGTTGTATGCCAGGCTGAAAGTGTTTGAGCAAATTGGTTTGGGCAAAGGACATGAAAAGGGGTGTCGGAAAGCTCAGCAATGAAGTCAAGTTTCCCTGAGCCAATCAGAGCCGTTTGCCAGCTTGGAACATCAATCTTGCATGATATGGCACTTACCACAGGGATATCTCCGTCCCGAATCCCTGCTTAAGACCTTCCTTGGCGAGGATTTGGCCGACAGCGATATCGGTTAGAACTAGTCCGCTGTTATAGCAAAACGTAGTTTCGTCAATACGAGGCAGTTTGCGCCCTTTGCGGAGCAAATCGGATAGTTCGGCATGGACATTCGGCAACCGACCATCGGTGTCAGCGTAATCGCGACCGGTAACATTCATCTGTTCGATACTCGTCGTGATGACTCTGCTCGCTTGATGACAGATATCAGGGGCGATTCCGTAGCCCACAACAACGACGGTTGCGTGCCGGGGAATATCGGATGCTGTGACAGTACAACGAGTCTCAGGTCCAGCGGCCCCGATAATGAGATCACAGTTTGAACTCACAGTTGTAGGATCGTCTACAATCTTGATTTTTATTTTTCGGCCAAGCTTCACTGCTGCTGTTGATGCAATCTTGGCGCCTTTCTCTAGTCCCACGCTGTGGCTGCCGGCGAGATAAATCGTGTTTAATGTTTCAAAGGTTTCAAGGAGAAAAGGGGCTGCGTTTTGTCCTTGGGTTCCCGAACCGATGATGAGAGCGCTCTGAGGAATTGCACCAGCATACTGTGCCAACAGCGCTGAGACTGCCGGGGTTCTGAGAGTTCCTGCCGCAGCGCCGTCGAGAAGTGCAATAGGATATCCGCTGGAATCGTCGTACAGTGTGAGGGTCGTGTAATAGCTTCTATCCCTGGCGCTTTGTTGGTGAGTTTTGCTCCAATGGGTATAGGAAGTCTTGAATCCGACGGAATTTGAAGAACGACTTCTGCCGACCATCGAGTAACTCACGCTTTCAGGTACTTCAACTTTGATTTTCCCTGGGCACAGAGTTCCTGGCTGGTCGAGCTCGATGAGAGCGGATTTCACCGACTCGAGTACGGACTCGGGTGAAATTTTTATTTGAGCTAGTTCTGATCTGCTGAGGACGGTCAGGTTAGTTCGCTGTTTCATAGGATTTCACCATCCATAAATCGGATGTGTTGGCCGTAGCCGGGTTCGTTGATTTCATTGATGGGGCGTGTGTTTTTGGTTCCCATAATGTTGATGCGTAGCATCCAGCGGTCGGTCCCGTCGTAGTTGGCTACGAAAGGTACTCGTCCGTGGGCGCATCGGTCATTGTTGATGATGACCATCTGACCTGGCTTTATAGGCACCGTATAGGTGACAGTGTGAAGAGCCTGTTGAAGCTTCTCAAATGCCTCCCACCACTGTAAGGTTCCAGAATTTTTGTCTGTGTAGGCGGGGTCAAACCGCATGCCTAAATTGCCATCAGTTTTCCAGATTGATGTCATGGCAGTAGGAGCTGCATATTCGTAATCACCGTAAGATGCATCTGGAATAATGATGGCTCCGTCCCCGGTTAGAATTTTTTTCGAATCTACATCGAGTAGATGCCATGCTTCATCGATGGGGGCCAGCGTAGTGCCGACATTTTTGGGGTTACGAAGACCAAATAAAGCGAAGTGCGTCGCGCGCCGCGGATGAAAAGCATCTTCTGTGTGCAGAGTCAATGTGGTGTTGCTGCTGGCGCCAACTTGCTGGTTCTCCTGGCTGCGGGTCGGCACCAAGTCTGTGGTGATACGGCCTTTCTGCTGTCCGAACCATCCGAATGGGCGACCGACAGCGCTAGCGATGATCGCAAGAACGAATCTCCAGGTTCGGACCTTGCCAACGCATTCCTGCCACGTGGCTGGGGTAGGTCCGTGAACTGCAGGGAAGGGAAGTCCATGGATGGAAGTGGCATGGGCAGTAGGGGAGAGCAGAATTAGTTCTTTCAGTTCCTCCAGCTCATCAGTCAAAAGATGATTGATGGCATTGTACGAGTCGGGAGAGCTAATCTTCTGTGTCGCAGCCAGTTCGTCGGCAGCTTTAACGATCCTGTGTGAGAGTTCTTGGCTCAGGTGCAAATGCTGCATGGCAGAGAGATTAGGTGGGGGTAGCCTATGCTGTAAAGGGTGACCTAGGTAATTATTCTTAAAAGAATTTCGTTAGTAGGCTTGCCTAAGCTTTACTGCTGCTGTAGTTGTTAGCTATGTCTTTTCTCCTGTGGGCAGTCTTTCTTAGAGATTAAGGAACCATCATGACCAATTTTTCTCGACGCCAATTCCTCGCTGCAATGGCAGTTATTGGGACAGGCACTTTTCTGACGGCGTGTACGTCACGAGAGTCGACGGCAGGGGATGGGGCTGCCAGTGGGGATGAAGTCGAAAACGTTAATGTGCTGCGTGTTGGGGCTCTCGGGAAAGCGGCAAGCGCTCAACGAGACCCTTACCAGCTTTTGCCTAATGATTCAGATATGCTTATTAGCTCCCTGATCTGGGAGGCTCTGACGGTGCCGGGCGAGAAAGAAACTGTAGTGCCACGCCTGATGCAGGAATGGAAACAGAATAATCCGACTGAGTGGGAATTTATGATTGCCGACGGTGCTACCTTCCATGATGGTTCCTCGGTCACATCTGAAGATGTCGTGTGGTCGTTGAAGAAGATGCTTTCGGATGAGGAAAACTCATTCCGGCTTCCAGTGATGCCTGATAGCATTCGTGCTGCTGGAGCCAACGTCGTTGTGATGGAAACTGCGGAACCGAATTCACAGCTTCCGATGCTTGCGCGATTGATGACCTTCGTGATGAAGAAGGGTTCCTCTGCTGAAAAGCCCATTGGATCGGGGCCGTTCCAGCTGGTCAGTTGGGAAAATGGTTCTGCTAAGCTCAAGCGTTTCGATAACTATCACGGAACAGTAGCAGGAGTTGCTGAGGTCCATGTCATTCCATTTGAAGACTCCACCGCAATGACTAATGCGCTGTTGTCCGGGCAAATTGACTTAGCTCAAGCTGCGGGTCCTATTGCGGCCCGATCCGTCGAAGGAAATGAAGATATAAAGATTGTGCGCCGGATGAATGACTCGGTTATTCCACTAATCATGCGTACCTCAGATGGGCCTTTCTCAGATGTGAAAGTTCGTCAGGCGCTGCGCCTTGCAGTTGATCGGGAGCAAATCATCCAACGAGCTCTCTCCGGTTATGGAACCCCTGCAAACGACATTCTTGGAACGGCAGATTCGAACCTGGATTCTTCGTTAGTGCGTAAGCGTGACGTTGTGAAAGCGAAGAATCTCCTCCAAGAGGCAGATTTTGACCTTGAGAAAACGTATGACTTGTACGTTACCCCTGAGGCTCCGGGTCAAGTAGAGGCGATGAAGGTTATCGCTGATCAGGTGAAAGAAATCGGCATGACTCTCAATGTAGTGGAGCAGGATTCGGGTACTTTCTACGACGAGACATGGACCAAGGCAGACCTATATTGTGGCTATTGGGGAACTAATGATTCTGTGCTCTTCTTCGCTGGGAAGGTTCTCGACGGTGACGCGGCCTCTAATGAGACCGCATTTGATGATGCTGAATTCAACGAGATTTATGATCAGGTACTGGAAAGCACCGATACTGAGAGAATTAACCAGCTAAGCCGCCAGCTGCAGAAGATTGAGTTCGAGCGATCCGGGTATCTGGTCTGGGGTGCATCTGACGGAGTCGATATTGCGAGAGCTAATTTGAGTGGTCTGCCTAAGGCTCCAGGCTATGGTCGTGTCCTTCTTGAAACCGTCCAGAAGGCTTAGTGTGCCAGCGGAAATCGCGCGTTGGCTTATTCCTCGGCTGATAATTCGTGGAGGCTTACTTTTCGCAGTTCTCGGACTTGTTTTTGTAGCGATTGATTGGCTGCCCGGTAATGCTGCCTCCGCAATCTTGGGCGCAAACCGGACCCCGGAAGCTCTGGCAGCGCTAGAAAGAAACCTGAATCTTGATAAGCCGCTTATGGCCCGCTTCCTGAGCTGGCTGGGAAGTGCGTTTGCGGGCGACTTTGGTACTTCCGTAAACGGAGTACCGATTATTAATCTGCTGAGTTCAGCGCTGCCTGTGACGCTGGCAACAACTGGTATGGCATTTTTAGTCACTGCTGTTCTTTCGGTAGCAATCGCCATTTTTTGGGCTTCACGTGCTGAAAGACCCTGGATTTCGCACATTATTGACCGATCGACAGTGGCATTAATTGCGCTACCAGAGTTTGTCGTTGGTGTGTTTCTGGTAGCGGTATTCTCTCTCTGGCTTGGTTGGTTTCCCGCGGTCACTATTACCGCGGAAGGCTTGCCAACCCAGATAAGTATGTACGCATTACCGGTTATGGCGCTGGTAATTCCTCAGGCGGCCTGGAATTCGAGAATGCTTTTCGCAGCGTTCGAGGATGCTTCTCACAACACTGCGGTCCGCAATGCTGAGCTAAACGGAATCGTGGGAAATCAGCTGGCACTTCGACATATCCTGCCGCTATCCGCACCGACATTTGCTACTTCAATGGCTACAACAGCAGGTGTTTTGATAGCAGGGACAGTCACAGTCGAAGCGTTATTTAACCATCCTGGAGTGGGGCTTTTGGTGTCTAATGCAGTCGCGCAACGGGATATCTCGGTGATTCTTGCCGTACTTGCTGTAACAGGGGCGATCATATTGGTGTTGCTGACTGTGGCAGATGCAATAAAAGTCGCATTCACCCCGAAGGTGCAACTATGATTCGAAGGTTTTTAGCGGGGGCCTTTATCGCCCTAGTGTTAGGCGGACCGGTCGCTGCTGGTTTGTTTGGCATTGAACTGTCGGCGCATGGCGTGCCCTTCGCTAACGGTAACGAGGAGGGTTTCCTAGGAACAGAACACCTGGGGAGAAGCGTGGGCGCTGCAGTGCTTGTCGGTGGCCGGTCCTTGGTCGTAACTGCAATTATCGTCGGTTCTTTGACCACGGCATTTGGCGCTCTATTCGGTATCTTGGGGTCGCTAAAGCCAAAACTGGGCTTCTTTATTGAAGCAGTGGCGGATGTCACCATCTTGGTGCCCGCAGTAATTCTTTTGCTTTTAACCGCAGTCTTGTATCCCAATGGTGGGCTACCAGCGCTTATTGGTGTTTCGGTTGTGGTGGGTACGCCTTATGCTGCCCGTGTGGTCGCCGCCGCCACCTATCCCGTTGCTAACGCTGGTTATGCTCAGGCTGCGCTGGGCAGTGGCGTATCGACCGTCTCGATAATCTTGCGGGACATCATTCCCAATATTTCCGCAGTACTTCGTTCGGTATGGAGTCTTCGCATTATCGAAGCGCTGTATGTGCTGGCTACGGCGAGCTTCCTTGGGGTCGGGAGAAGCCTCGGTGAGTTTGCATGGTCAGCGATGGTGCGGGATAACGCGAGTGGAATATCACTGAACCCCTGGTCAGTACTTGCACCAGCCGCCGCGTTGGCAGCGACATCGATTGCTGTAGTGGCCCTGATTAATGGGAGGCAGAAGGAACCGAAGGATGTGCCGAGCTCGTGATTGATGTAGATATTTCCGTGATGCAAAGCGGGCACGTTATCCTACCCCGCACAGTGCTCACTGCCCGAGCGGGTGAGATTACGGTTTTAACTGGGGTGAGCGGCTCCGGGAAGACCTCACTTTTAAAGGCATTGATTGGTGCGGTACCGGAGAGATCGGAAGTAATTGGTGGGGTTTCTGTCGAGTCCAGTGAGTGGCGAGATGTAAACCCGCTGGAGCTTCCATCATGTGAATTAGCTCATTTTCGCCGTGAGCACATTGCTTTCGTAGGACAGGATCCGGGCGCCGAGTTGCCACCATTGATGTCAGTAGCCCGGATGCTCCGGGAGCTAGCTCCAGCGGCCGACGTTGCAGCGTTGCTGCAGCGTGTAGATCTTCCAGCCAGCATTGCTTCCCGACGTATTCACCAGCTTTCTGGTGGACAGCAGCGACGGGTGGCACTGGCTCGGGCACTATCGCGTTCGCCTGAAGCCATCGCTCTTGATGAGCCCTTCGCCGGCCTTGACTCCGATACTTCGACGGTAATCGCTCATCTGCTAAGAGGCATCGCGGATAGTGGCGTTACGGTCATTTTCACCGCCCACCAGGTTCCTAAGCTTGCGATTTGCATTGACTCGGTCGCGGCTGTCGGGAATGGAACGGAAAAAAGCGATTCGATCACCCAGCGCGTGGAACGCCAGAGTGTAGAGACGACTTCTGGCCACAGCCCGCGTTCAGTAACGAAAGGCATCCAGGTCACAGAACTCTCCAAAGCCTCGATTGGTGAATCTATGCCGGGGGCGGGGGCAGGGGCGGGCGCGTCTCCAGTCTTAAGAGTTTCCAACCTGAGCTGCGTGAATAATGAACGCGTGACTCTTTTTCAGGGCCTCTCTTTCGCTGTACAGCGTGGCACTATGGTTGGGGTCAAGGGACCGTCGGGAAGCGGAAAGTCGACACTACTTCGGTGCCTAATCGGGCTAAACCACGCAGAGTCGGGTGAGATTGAATGTGCTGGTGTAACTCGTGAAGCTAAGCGTACATGGCCACGGAAGAATCGTTTGATGATGCAGATAGTTCCGCAGGATCCTGCCTCTACGTTGAACCCGAAAATGACCGCACTCGATGCCGTAGCGCGTGCAGCCCGGGTGTCGGTAAGGGGACGCCGTGACGCACGCCGAGCGGCAATAGATTTGCTCGATAAAGTCGGTATCGATAAGCAGCTCGCACAGCGTAAGCCAAGTGGACTCTCTGGAGGGCAGAGGCAGCGTGTTGCAATCGCACGTGCTCTAGCCGTGCGCCCAAAGCTCCTGCTCTGCGATGAAATTACCTCGGCGCTTGATTATCAAGCAGCGACCAAAGTGATGAGCGTTCTGCAAGAACTCAACAGCGAGGGAATGGGCATAGTTCTAGTCAGTCACGATGATGAGCTGCTGCAATCGTATTGCTCCACGGTTATCCCAATTGGAACTGCAGCTGTGGGTTGAGACCAAAGCCCTGCTATTCGGGTCTTGGTCCCCTCCAGACCTTAAATAGGCAGCTTCTTGAAGATCGGGCGCGGAATGTGCTTCAGCACCATCATCACCAGCTGGAATGCTGGCGGAGCCCAGACCAGGGTCTTGCCGGCCTCGACGGACTTCACCGCGAGCTTGGCGACATCTTCCTTATTCACAGTCAGTGGCGCCTCGTCCACGTCAGCGGACATACGGGTACGGACCTGGCCCGGGCGGATAACCAGGGTCTTGACGCCGTACTCCTCCAGGGCCTCACCCAGGTTCAGGTAGAAACCATCCAGGCCGGCCTTGGTGGAACCGTAGACAAAGTTGGAGCGACGTACGCGCTCACCAGCAACGGAGGACATGGCAATGAACTGGCCGTGGCCCTGCGCCTTGAACTTCTGACCAACCAGAACACCCATCGACATCGCACCGGTGTAGTTGATGTTCGCAGCCAGGACCGCCTTGCGCTGGTTCTGCCAGAGCTCCTCGGCGTCGCCAAGCATGCCGAACGCGACGATGCAGATATCCACGTCGCCGTCAGCAAATGCCTTCTCGACGACCTCCGGGTGGGAGTCGAAGTCCGTTGCGTCGAAGTCGAGGGTGACCACCTCGGAAGCACCGGCGGCCTTCATCTTCTCAGCGGAGGCCTCGCGCAGCGGATCGTTCGGCAGGGAAGCCAGGATGACCTTGGCCGGGCCCTTCTTCAGGAACTCGGCGGTAATAGCCAGGCCGATTTCACTGGTGCCGCCGAGCAGCAGGATGGACTGGGCAGCGCCTACAGCATTAATCATTGGGGCTTAAATCCTCTCGGTTCTTTTAGTGCAGTTCCAGTCGACGCGACATGTCAGAGGCGAAGACACCGTGCGGGTCGATCTCGTTGCGGGTGTCCAGCCAGCTCTGCATCTCGGGGTACATCTGGTGGAAGTTAGCGGCGGAAGTGCGCGACTCCTTGGCCAGGTAGAGGCGGCCGCCGAACTCCATGACGCGACGGTCGAGGTCGTCCAGGAACTGGCCGAGACCCGGCTTAATCGGGAAGTCCACGCAGACGTTCCAACCCGGCATCGGGTAAGACAGCGGAGCGCGATTACCCTCGCCGAACAGCTTGAACACATTCAGCGCCGAGTAGTGGCCGGAGCGCTGGATATCGCGGACAATCTCCTTGAACGGCTCGACGGCCTCGCGCGGAACAACGAACTGGTACTGCAGGAAGCCCTTGGAGCCATAGCCACGGTTCCACTCACCGATGAGATCCAGCGGCTGGTAGAACTGCGTGAGGTTCTGCACCTGGTTCCGGTAGGTACCGGACTTCAGCCACCACAGCTCACCAATGCTGATCATGGTCAGCTTGTTCATGGTGAAGGACGGGAAGATATCCGGCACGGTCACCAGCTGCGGAGCGTTGAACTTCAGCGGGTCCTTGGCCAGCTTCGGGGCGTATTCCTCCAGCTGAGCCAGGGTTGCCAGCGAACCGCGGGAGATTGCGGCGCGTCCCAGCTTCGGCTCCGGCGAGATGGCATCGAACCACGCGGAGGAGTAAGTGAAGTTCTCCTCGGAGCCATCGGAGTGGAACTCGATGGTCTCGTCCAGAGTGTGGGTCATGTCGCCATCGGCGATGAAGTAGGCCGTCTCGGTCTTGGTCATCTTGATCCGAGCGCGGACAATAATGCCGGTCAGGCCCATGCCACCGACAGTTGCCCAGAACAGCTTGCCGTCCGGGTCATCCGCGGAGCCCTCCGGCTCGAGGTGCAGAATACGGCCATCAGCGACCAGCAGCTCCATCGACAGCACATGGTTGCCGAAAGAACCTGCGGAGTGGTGGTTCTTACCGTGAATATCCGGACCAATGGCACCACCGATGGTGACCTGGCGAGTACCCGGCAGTACCGGCACCCACAGGCCGTAGGGCAGCGCGGCCTTCATCAGCTGATCCAGTGTGACACCGCCGTCGACATCAACAATCGCCGACTCCTGATCAATGGAGTGGATCTTGTTGAGCTTCTGCATGTCGATGACCAGACCGCCCGAATTCTGGGCGGGGTCGCCGTAAGAGCGGCCCATACCGCGGGCAATCACACCGCGGCGCAGGTGGGCAGGCTTGTCGGAGTTCTGGTCTGCGACAGCCTTGACGGCGTTAACAATTTCATCCAAGTCCGGCGTCGACAGCACCTGGGACTTAGCGGGGGCAGTACGACCCCAACCGGTCAGGGTCCTGGCTTCTGTGTGTACGGCTCCGTAGGCACCGTTCGAAGCATCGGTGCTGGACTTGCCGTTAGTGTTAGTGGACATCAAGGCTAGGCTACCCCCTTGCACCGGCTCCGTCGCCCGTGACGCTCCGAGGTGTTGGTCACGCTTGAGGCCGCGCACGGGCCGTCGGAAAGCGAACGAAATGTACGGAGAGGCTATAGATCCATAATTTTTCGGATCTCTTCCGGCAGCATTTCCTGCGAGGTGATCTGCGGGCCGTCGTATGCCTCGAGTGCGCGGTAGACCTGTGCGCGCTCTGCGCTGTCGAGGATGGGCAGTTCCTCGGCGAACAGCATGACCATCTGGTTCGACAGCGGGGTATTGGTGTACTCGGCGGCCATGTTGATGGTTTCACGCGGCTTCTTCTTAAAAAAGTCGAACATGCGATAAAGGCTACCCCGCGTGGGATCCGTCACTCGCGATACCATCAACCTCATGACTTCCACGCCTGCTGCTGCTCCGCAGACCCTTGCCGTATGTAGTTCCACATCGCCCGTTGTCATTTGGCATGTGGAGCTCTCGCCGTCCTTTGCAGGCGAGAGGTTGTCGGGTGCATGGCTGGTGGATCCGCTTGACGACGGAGCCCTGGAGACCGCCACCAATCTGCTCACCGGTTGCTTTGTTGCGTCTGTGACCGCGGGCGATGGTGACGGTGACGCTGCGGCAGAGAGTGCAGAGAGCGCTGAGGGGGCGGACCTGCTATCGCATGCGATTGAACAGGCAGGGGCCACGGTGATTGACCTGACGGCATCCGTGGCCGGCATTCGTGACCACATCGGACAGCTGCGTGCTGCCGCGAAGGAAGAGAAGGCCAAGCCCGGCAAGGGAAATCTGACGGAGCCGCGGTTCCCCAAGGTCAACGACGTAGAGGTTATTGATTTTCCGCATGTAGGCGAAGAAGTCGCAGGGCCGGTGCTGGGGCTTGCCCGCGGGGTAGAAGAGCTGGTGGCGCAGTGGACCGCGGTGGAGTCGCAGCGCCTGCGTCGCAAGTACTTGGTAGAGCCGTGGGGTGCGGAGCCGCGCCAGATTCCGCTGGTAAAAACGCGCGCATTGTAGCGAGTTTTTGCCATCCAGGCCACATTGTTTTTCCTGCGTACGCTGTGAGGTATGGCAGCACAGACCGATAACGTAGTCGCCTTCCCAGGCGTTCGCGTGGCCACGGAACCGGCCACGCTCATTATCGGTGCCTCTTTAGAGGAAGAACCGTGCAGTGCCCACCGCGTCTTCGGGGTCAATGACCAGATGGATCTGCGAAGCCTGTCCCGCGTGTTAGCAGTCATCTTTGGGTGGGGCGAGGAAAGCGTGCCGACGAAGTTCCATTTGCCCGGCTCTGCGGTGGAGTCTGCGGCGCAGCTGGTGACTGGCGGCAGACCCGCAGCGGTCGGAGTCGTCGATGTTCCCCTGTCCACCACAGTTGCCGAGGTGCTGCAAAGTCCCGGCGATACCCTTATCTGGCAGTGGGGCCTGTGGGAACATACCTTGCAGGTCAGAGAAGCTTTTGCCCGCGATGAGGCCACCCCGGATGCCCTGTGCATCGGTGGCTCGGGTTCAATCCGCGCACTGGGGGATGTGGACGCGGAGGAGCCGGTAGATATTGCCGCAATCAATAGGGAATTGACCGGACGGGACTCTATTCAAAATACGCTGGCCACCGCTCGTGCCGATATCGTGGACATCATCGAGAGGTCGGGGGTGTTTGAATTCGTGCCCCTGTTACAGGCTCTGGACCTGCAGAGGTCGGAAGCAACCGCGCTGGAATTGACCGGGGAGGCGGGGGAGAGCGTCGTTAAGCGATTGCGCGCATTGCCTATAGAGGACGCCGAGAAAGACCCAGCCGGGCACGATGCGGCGTTGGTGGAGCTGCTGTGTTTGGCGGCGCTGACCTCGGATGAGCTGCGGCATGATGTGGCGGCGCATGTCATGGAGCGCCTCGGTTGGGAGAGCGACGAGGGCATCCCGCTATCCGGCGAGGATGTGGAGGAATTGGCGGCGGCTAGCTGGGCGGAGATGAGTGCGTTGGGCCTAGCTGGGGAGGATGCGCTCTCGCCAGTGGAGCGGCTGGATCTGCTGCGTGAGGCGCTGCGGCGTTAGTTCGTTTCTCCTCTTTATTGCCTCTTCATGTTCGCGCTGGCTGTTTGTTAGCTGGCCGGTGGCCTAGAATTCCTAGGCGTGTCAGCGAATGAAACAGCAAATGAAAACCCGAACCGCGACAACGGCAAGCTCGGAAACGGCTCCCACGAAAACGGTTTTGTCGTAGAGGACTCGGCCGCAGTGCCAATGGCGACGGAGACCAAGGACGAGCACGGACTGAAAGTGCAGATGATGCGCTTTATCATCTCCGGCGTCATCGCGGCGGTGGTGGACTTCGGCCTGACGTTCATCATGCTCAACGCCTTCGGGGCGACCAACTTCTGGGGTAAGACGGTCGGCTGGGTTTTCGGCACGATTACGGCGTACATCATTAACAGCCGCTGGACCTTCAAGTCGAAGTCCTCGGCGAAGAAGGTGCTGGCAGTTGCGGTGCTGTACCTGATTACCTACGCCACCCAGGTCGGCATCTTCAACGTGTTGCAGCCCTGGCTTGTCGAGGCCTGGGATTGGAACGCGCAGTGGGCACAGTTCGGCGCATTCGTCGTCGCACAGGGCGTTGCGACGGTAATTAACTTCATCATTCAGCGTGTATTCATCTTCCGTGTGAAATAGCGCGATACGCTGGGGGACGTGACTTCGACTGCTTCTAATAAGGAATCCACTCAGCTGACCGCCGAAACCGATGTTGACATGCTGACTATTCAGCGCGTGCTGTTTGCTCCGCCCGCAGACTGGGTGGAGCCGGATTTGTACTACCGAGTCGAAGGCGTTGGCGCCTACGACAGCTCGGTGCAGGCCACCCGTAACTCGATCACGCTCGGTCGCCACACCGTGGTGCGCACTGACACCTACTTCGGTCGCTTCCGAGCTTCTTACTGGCAGCGCTGGACCTCAATTAAGCAGGTCGAAATCCGTGCGCGCGTGGTCGGTTCCGCGCGTGTGCTGGCCTACACCGAAGATATTGGGGGCCACCTCCGCTTGGAGGACTCCTGGGCAGCGGGCGGCTCGGATGCCGACGGCAACTGGACCGGTGAGCACTCGCCAATGTCGGGCTCTGCCAATGAAGAGGTGCGTCTGACCGTCCCGCTGGACCGCTTCGCCGATGGCGGTGCCATTCACCTGCGCTTCGACACCGAGGACGCAGGCGCAAAGATTTCCGATGTCCGCTATGTTGTGCCCAAGTCGGCTATCAAGCGCGATATTCCGACTGACCTGGTCATTTGTTCCTACAACCGACCGGTTGACTGTGCTCGAACCGTCGCCACGCTGGCTGAGGACCTGCCAGCCCTTGAGCGCGTTCGCACCATCCGCGTCGTTGACCAGGGCGAACAGCACCCGGCCGACGAAGCCGACTTCATCCAGGCCAAGGAGATCCTCGGCGAGCGCCTGAACGTTGTCCACCAGCCGAACCTCGGCGGCGCCGGCGGTTTCTCCCGCGGCATGCGCGACGCCACCGCTGCGGGCGACTGCATGGTTCTGCTTACCGACGACGACATCCGCCCCGAGCCCGAAACCACCCTGCGCCTATCCGCCCTGGCCGTATGCGCGGAAAAGCCGATGCTGCTCGGTGCGCAGATGCTCTTCCTGTTCAACCCGACCAGCCTCTTCCGCACCGGCGAGACGTACAACTGGAAGGCGCTGACGGTCGAGGAGAACGACCCCAAGTTCGGTTATGCCGACGTGGACGTGCGCAAGTACCACCAGCTGCGTCGCCTGGGCGTTGACTACAACGCCTGGTGGACCTGCCTGGTGCCGTCCGAGGTCATTAAGAAGATTGGTCTGGCGCTGCCGCTGTTCTTCCAGTACGACGACATCGACTACGGTTTCCGCGCCGCCAAGGCCGGCTACCCGACTGACACCATTCCGGGCGCAGCCGTTTGGCACGCCGATTTCTACTGGAAGGACATCGAAAACGCCGCCCAGTACTTCGGCCTGCGCAACTCCCTCATCGCCGCCACAATGCACGGCGATGTCACCGCAAAGGACATGGTCAACGTCGCTTCACGACGAATCCTCTCGAACCTGGTCTCCATGCGCTACGGCCTGGCCTGGACGCAGATGGAAGCTGTTCGTGACCTGCTGCGTGGACCGGAGGTGCTGAAGAACGCATCGCAGGGCGACTTCGCTCGCATTTCTGCTGGTCGAAAGAACTTCCCGGAGACTGAGCTGCTGCCGATGCACGAGATGCCGGGTGGTCTGACCCCAGTTCGTCCGCCGTCACACGAGATTTCCAGCGAAAACAAGACGATGGCCAAGCGTTTGGCTTATACGCAGATGGGTAAGAAGCGCCCGGGGCCGGTGGCTGTGGCCTTCGAGGACTCCTTCTGGTGGCACATTTCGACCTTCGACGACGTGTGGGTTACCGATGCCTCCCAGAACGGTGTGCGTCACCTGGTCCGCGACCTGGATAAGGAAAAGTCCATGCGCGCCGAGACCATCAGCCTCATGCGCGAACTGTCCTCCAAGTGGGACGACCTTGCGAAGCAGTGGCGTGCCGCCGTGCCATCTTTGACCAGCGAAGACAACTGGGAAAAGTTCTTCCAAGGCGAGTAGTTCTTCAATCATGACCACGCACACACCCACGCCTTCGACTAGCTCAGGCGACAAAACACGCAAACAGCTCATCACGATCCTGGTGCTGCTGGTGTTGATTATCCTTGCGATGGCCGTGTTCCTAATTGCCAAGATTTCCGGGGACCGAAGTGGCGGTTCGGCGGTTACTGAGAGCAGTGTGTCGTCGTCAAGCGAAAATGGCGATGCGCAGGGACAGGAGAAGTCCCCGGCTCAGGTGCAGGCGGAGAAGGCCGTCGTTGTGTACAAGCAGGTGCTGGCGAATCCAGCGCCACTGCAGACTTTTGTCGGGGAAGTTAGCCCTGGTGGGGCGATGTCGTATGCGCTCGTGCATCTTGATGATGGGTGCGTGCCCGAGCTGGTGCTGAACTATGGCACAAGTGCGATGAGCGCCGAAATTGATGCGATTGGTGTCTACGGCGTTGACGAAAATGGTCAGGAAATTCAGTTTCAGAATTCCTACCATGACGGCGTGACTTCTGTGGGCGGTGTACGTCGCGCTCTTCAGCGAGCTACTGGTCAGCCGGGTATGTTCTCGTTTTCTGCAGAGAGGATGGGGCGCGATCAGGAAGATTTGCTGGTGACGCGCCAGGGCAATGAGCTGGTGGAAACGCCTGCGAATCCGGGTGCTGGGGAGTTCGAACAGTTTAACTGGATTCCGGCTGACAACCTGGATGTCATCGAGGCCATTGCTGCTGGTAATGACTGCGCGCCGAGCTCGGGCTCGGGCTCGAATGGCGCTGGCGCTGATGGTGGTAACCGTGGCAACGGTGGCAACGGTGGTCCGAATCCGACGGCGGGGCAGCAGGCTTCGGGGTCTGGGGCTGGTTCGGGTTCGCAGTCTGGGGCTTCGGACTCGGATTCTTCGGCGACAACGTCTGGAGCCAATTCGATTACGGGAACCGTGAAGGTTTTCCAGACCAAGGCAGATGTTCTAGCCTATGAGCAGCGCCAGGATCCTAACCCCGGTTCACCGGACAGGGGACCTTACGCAATCTTGATTCTGGACCAGCCGACCGAAGTTACTGCACAGCTGTCCGGGCAAAACGGACCGGAGACGCGCACGATTGAACAGGCGATCGTCAATCCGGCACTGCACAGCGATGGCGAGCGCGCCACTATTACCTTTTCGGATGATGAATACTATTGGCCCTCTGATCCCGGAGTTCCTTTTGGTATCCGTCTCGAGGATGCACCAAGAGGTTAACGTTTGACAGTTATCCACAGCCGCCAAATTGTCCACAGAAACGGGCAATTCGGCGGCTTTTCTTCTGCCAATATTCACGGAGTCAGCCATAAATGAAGGCACTAATTCCACGCGTGAATTCCTGTAGCCGACCTCGGGGAGCGTGCCTAAACCAATGCCTAACTGGACTTACGATTCCGATGGCCTCATCCACGCGGCTTCGCAGAAACAAATCAAGCATCCTTGTGAATATGTCAGTGCCAAGTCAGAGCTGGATAATCTGCACGGCCACGTCGAAAGCACAAATATTCGAGATGGATCCCTGCTCAGACTGGCGTACGGCACCTACATCGAGTGCTCTCGCTGGAATGCGCTGTCAGCATTCGAACGTTTTCAACTACAGATAAAGGCACTGGTCAAGCCAGGTTCCGGGACAATCATTACGGGCGAAGCAGCCGCTGCGTTGCATGGCATCCCGTTGCTTGTTCGAAATGCCACAATCGCGCTTGCCAATTCCGGCCTGCGCCGACCTGGCGGCGGATTGCGCCATGTCGGTGGCAAAATCCTCGAACAAGACATCGTTCGCATTGGTGGGCGCTGCGTTACCGATGTGCCGAAAACCGTCATCGATATTTGCCGCACCAGCGAGTCCGAAAACGGGCCAATCATCGTTGACACCGCTCTACGACAGTGGTGTGACCTCGAAGAATTGCGTACAGTCCTCACAAATTACCCACGTTCGCCGGGGACCCGTCGCGCCCGCGAGCTACTTCGAACTGCCAGCGAACACAGCGAAACTATCGGTGAGTCAATCACAAAGAAATGCATAATCGACTCAGGAATTGCCACGCTTTACGACGAAAAATGCGTGCTCATGCAGCAAGTCGAGTTCTATGACAGTGAAGGATTCATTGGGCGCGTCGATTTTTATGTGCCTCATCTGAATTTGATCATTGAGTTCGATGGGCTGACTAAGTATTCCGGTGGCGGGGTAGCAGCTACGGAGACTGTGCTTCTGAAAGAGCAAGCTCGTGAGAAGCGTCTGCGAAACCTCCACTTAGATGTACTCCGCTTCCAATGGTCACAGGTCATTAATGGGGACTGCGTGGAGGTCTTGCGACAGTTCGCTATTCGGCAGAGGCAGCGCATTCAGGCAGGTGGGTTGGTATTTTCGTCCGAAGTTGGGCGTTTTCGTCAAGCCACTGTCCCGTATAAAGATCGGCAGCTCCGTGAGTCCAGAATCCAGGAGCGTAAGCAGCGTTTGCAGCTTCTGGAAAATGAACCGACCTCGCGCGACTCAGGCTAAGTTCAGCTGCTGACCTATTGCAATTGTGCTGACTTATGGCCAACTTTCCGCCACTTGTCGATGAGTTTTCAGGACTTATGGCCACGCTGTTGGCCTGGCCCGCGCACTTATCGTAGGACTATTCACTTATGCGCAGGCTGTAGCGCATCGATGAGTGAATACCTCATCGATATGTCAGTGGAGGAGAAGGGAACCAGGGGTTAGGTAACACTTTTGCGCACTGAGCACTCGAAATGCGGACTACACGACCCGGGAGAGGTCAAATATGCAGGCCAGTGCCACAGCCTCAGCCCCACCAACCCCAGCGCCCCCAGCCCGAACTACTTCGACTTCGGGTCGAAGCGCTCGAAGTTCTCCGCGCGGCCCTGTTTCAGTAGCTTGAACCAGCGGTAGAAGCCGCGGACATCGCGACGCTGGACCAGGAAGAACCAGCCGAAGCGCAGGAACTCCTGTGGCATGAGCTTGCGCATGCCGGGCTGGCTCATCAGGTAGCCGCGGTTGCGGTAGGTGAAGTAGCGCTTGAAGTCATTGGTCGGGTACTGCGTGTGCATCTTGCCGCCGAGAATGGGCACAAATTCACCCGAGCCGGAGGGGTGCAGGTAGGCCGTCGTCAAGCATGTGCCGAACCGGAGGCCGGAGCGGACCAGGCGGCGGTGGAATTCGACCTCGTCGCCGCGGATGAATAGGCGGTAGTCGGGAACGCCGAGCTGTTCCAGCGAGCGGGCGCTAAACAGCGCGCCGTTGAACAGGGATGCGATGCCGGGCAGGAGGTCGTGGTTGCCGTCGATGGTCTCGAGGTCGCTAGGCAGTTCGAGCCCGGTCGCAGCCTTCTGATCTGCGAAATTGGTGAACCACTTCGTGCCCTCGGAGTCGCGTACTTCCGGGAGTTTGGGGTTGATGCCGCTTTCGAAAAGCTCCTCGCGATGACGACGCCACACCAGCCCGCGGCGCAGGGGAAATGCCAGCTTGTTCGGGGCCTTAATATCGCAGACCACCGGCGAGACAGCGTCGAGCTGGTGGCGTCGCGCGCAGCTGTGCAGCGCCTTCAGCACGTAGGAGTCCTCCGGGCGCCCGTCGTCATCGGCGCACCAAATCCACTCCGCGCCCAGCGACAGCGCAGTCAGCATGCCCAGTGCGAAACCACCAGCGCCGCCCAGGTTCGTCTTAGAACCGACGTAGTGAATCTCCGGCGCCGATCCGCTTTCCGACGACTGCTGCGCCGCCACCTGCTCAGCGAGCTCCTTGACCTTCGGGTCGTTGCCGTTGTCGACGATGATGAGCCACTTCGGCATGTGGGTCTGGCTGGCAACGATGGGAAGCGATTGACGCAGGTCCTCGATGCGGTTGTGAGTCACCACGATTGCGGCCGTTGCTGCTTCATCGTGCTTTGGGTGGTCAGCCGAGTTTTCGCTCACTTCGTTCTCCATCGGGGACGTACCGTTTATTACTGTTTTTATTGCTGTCTATCTTGCCATGTTGCTCCGGGTGAGCAATTCGCCAACCACCCGCGCCGCCCGCAATCTGCCCGCGAGCCGCCCGCTTGGCCACTATGGACCCGCGCCCGGACTCCCGGCGAAGCTACTACCGTCGCTGCGCGAGCACGCGGCGCACCTGGTCGGCGGCCTCTTTACCTTCGTAGGCTTCGACCACTTCGTCGACAAGCCCTGCCTGTCGAACCGTACCGTGATCAATCCACAGCGCCGTGTTGCACAGCTGCGCCAGGAACTCATTTGAGTGCGACGCAAACACCAGCAGACCGGAGCGGTCGACCAATTCGGTCAACTTCGTCCGGGCCTTCGCCATGAATGCGGCGTCGACGGCTCCGATGCCTTCGTCGAGAAGCAAAATCTCCGGCTCAATGGACGTGACCACGCCGAGCGCCAGTCGCACGCGCATACCGGTGGAGTAGGTGCGCAGTGGCATGTGCAGGTAGTCGCCGAGTTCGGTGAATTCTGCGATTTCGTCGAGCTTGGATTTCATCTGCTTGCGCGTCTGCCCCAGGAACAGACCGCGGATGATGATGTTTTCCAGACCTGAGATCTCCGGGTCCATGCCGACACCGAGGTCGAACACCGGAGCCACACGGCCGCGCACATCGGCGGCACCGCGCGTGGGCTCATAGATGCCCGACAGCAGTCGCAGCAGCGTGGACTTACCCGCGCCGTTGTGACCTACCAGGCCGACGCGGTCGCCCTCACGCAGGTGGATGTTGATGTCCTTCAGCGCCTCAATAACCACGACGTTGGAGTCATTGCGGCCAATCGCACCACCCGCGGCGCCGAGGAACGCCTTCTTCATCGACCGCGATTTGGCGTCGAAAATGGGGAAGTCAACGCACGCGTTGTAAGTATCAATGCTGACCATGCTTATCCCTTGCTAGTTCTATTCGCTTTACGACGGTCCTTGCGGCCTAAACCCAGTAGCTCACGCGGGAGCGCCACAGGCGCATAGCCCCGAGTGCCAGCAGCAGGCCGACTGCGGTGCAGGCGAGGACAATCCACCAGTGGTAGGTATCCACCGGCTGGCCGGTCAATGGGGCGCGGATGATTTCCAGGTAGTGGAACAGCGGGTTGATCTCTGCGATGCGTGCGCGTTCGGCGACGGCACCGCCCTGTTCCTCCAGCGTCTTGGTGGTCCACACAATCGGAGTCATGTAAAACACCAGCTGAATTAGGGAATCCAGCAGTGGTGCCACGTCGCGGTAGCGCGTAGCGATGATGCCGAAGAACATCGTCACCCACACACCGTTGACCACCAGCAGCGCCATCGCGGGGATGACCAGGAAGAAGTTCCAGCCCAAATCCGGCCGGAAGACCAGCACGAGGATCAGCCAGATCACCATGTTGTGGGCCAGGAAGAGCAGCTGCCGCCATACCAGCCTGTAGACGTGAACGCTCAGCGCGCTGGGCAACTGTTTGATCAGGCCTTCGTTTTCAATGAAGACGGTTGCGCCCTCGCGCACGCAGCCGGAGATGAATCCCCAGATGATCAGGCCAACGGTCACGTGTGGCAGGAAGAACGCCAGCTCCTGCTGGAACAGCAGCGAGTACAGCAGGCCGAGAGCGAGGGCCATGGCGCCGGTGGCAATGGTGATCCACAGTGGACCAAGCGTGGAGCGGCGGTACCGCTGTTTGATGTCCTGCCAGCCCAGTTGCAGCCACAGCTCGCGCTGGCCGAAGCCGATAGCTAGATCCCGCCAGGCAGCGCCCATGGTGCGGGAACGCGACTTGAAAGCCGGTGCCTCGCCTGTTGCGTCAGTTATGCGCGCAATGTCGCGACGGAGAGTTTCCTCCGTGCGGATAGCGGAGCCATTGCGCACAGTATTGGCCGGCTGGTCGGCTGCAGCTGCGGATTGGCGATCATTTTCTGCGTTAGTCACGTCTCCAAACTACTAGCTAGGGCGGTTTAGATTGAATACCGACGGCACCGGGCGAGCCATTATTCCACGTCGTGACGGCGAACAACCGTCGCGTGGGGTGGTCGTCATTGGTGGTGACGTGGTGCTTCTGAGGCTGTTTCCACGGTTGGTTATGCGACTGGTTATGTGACCCTGGAAAACTTACATACAATCGCCGCTGTAACTGCTTTATGGCATGCAGCTGGTGCATATGGTTCACGCATCGGGAGTGCTTGCGCATGGATACAGGCAGGAAAAGTTCGGCCAATTTTAAGCAACTGCTAAAAAGGGATAAAGATTATCCTATATGGGGTTGCTTCGATAGAATTGGCTCCAACTAAGATGTGCAAGCGATACACGGTTCGGGGCATGAACGCTCGATTCGTGGGTGATTGCACAGTTAACTCTGAAATAGATATCGCAGCTTGAATTCGAAACCGGGAAAGGGTTTTCATGGCCTTCGATGTGCCGACAACCAGGGGTGCTTACTCGTCGCTTTCCGACGGGTGGACATACCTCAATGCGGGTCAACGCACCCAGGTACCCGAGCGTGTCCAGGCTGCGATGATTTCTGCATTTCGCAATGCGCAGAAGTCCCTTCCTGGTGAGACTGGGGCGGGAGCTCATGGCCAGTCGCGCAGCTCGGGCGTTCCCGCTGCAGCGGAACTAACCGCCAGTGCGCGCCGGGCTTTTGCCGATCTCACTGGTGGCCCGGTCGCCGGCGTGGTGTTGGGATCTTCGCGTGAGGTGCTCATGGAGCAGTTCACGTCCGCAATGAGTCGACGCTTGACGCTCGGCTCTAACCTGGTGATTTCTCGCATTGGTTCGCAGGTCGTACACGCACCACTACGCCGAGCAGCCAATCTCTACGGAGCTCAAGTCCGCATTGCTGAGGCTGACTTGTCCTCGGGTACGTTGCCGTCCTGGCAGTTCGACGAGCTCGTAGACGAGCACACTCGCCTCGTTGTCGTCCCGGCCGCGGATCCGTTCGTTGGCACCATTGCCCCGGTAGCTGACATTTCTCGGCGGGTGCATGAGCACTCCAACGCCTGGGTGTTGGTTGATGCCTCGGATATTGTCGCCTATCGCGATGTGTCGATGAGCAAGCTGGGCGCCGACATTATGCTGGTTGACGCCTCCGTGCTGGGCGGGCCTGAGGTCGCAGCTTTGGTGTTCAAGGATCCCGAGATGTTCGAGCGCATGACGTCGTTAAGCTATGTGCCGAATGTGCGAGGCGTCGAGCGGATTGAGGTTTCCCCGGTGTCGCCGGCATTGCTGGGCGGGGTGTCGGAATCGGTGCTGCACCTGGCATCGCTGGATAGCACGGCGAGGGGGTCGCGTAGGCATCGCATTGAAACGGCGATGCCGCAGGTTTCTCGCTACTTGACGACGTTGTCGGAACGCCTAATTGCGGCGTTGATGACCCTGCCGCGGGTGTACATCATCGGCATGGATACCGAAGATGATTCTTTCGCGAGTGTGTCGCGGGCACAGCACATTCCGCGCGTTAGCTTCCTCGTCGATGGGGTGTCGGCGAAGGTGGTCGTGGACAGGCTGCTGGATAATGGCCTGGTGACCAGCATTGTTGATGCATACGAATCGCCACTGCTGGAGGCCATGGGCATCGATGAGGCTGGAGGTGCCGTGGGAGTTGGCCTCCAGCCGTTCAATACGCCGCACGACATTGACCAGCTCGTGCGCGCAGTTGCCTCGCTCGGTTAACTAGGTAGTCAGCTAACTAGACGGTCAGCACAATCTTGCCGCTGACCGCGCCGCTGTCGAGCAGCTCGTGGGCCTTGGCTGCGTCACGCATATCCATGACCTCATGAATTTGAGGGGTGACGGTGCCGTCGGCAAGCATTGGCCAGATGGTGTCCTCTGTGGCGTTGACGATGCGAGCCTTGTCAGCGAGATCGCGGTAGCGCAGGCCGGTGGCGGTGATGGAGCCGCGCTTGCTCAGCAGGCGGCCGATGTTGAGCTCTCCCTTAACGCCGCCCTGCATGCCGATGATGACCAGGTGGCCGTCCTTCGCCAGGGCCTTGACGTTTCGGTCGAGGTATTTTGCGCCCATGATGTCCAGAATGACGTTGGCGCCACCCTCAGCTGCAACGATTTCCTCGAAGTCCTCTTCCTTGTAATTGATGAGGATGTCGGCGCCGAGCTCCTTGCACTTAGCCAGCTTCTCCGCCGAACCGGCGGTGACTGCGACGCGAGCGCCGAGCCGCTTGGCCATCTGAATAGCGAAAGTGCCGATGCCGCCCGCGCCACCGTGGACCAGCAGCAGGTCACCTTCCTTGAGGCCGGCAATCATCACGACATTCGAGAACACCGTGCAGGCAACCTCGACGATGGATGCGGCCTCGGTGAAGGAGTAGCCATGTGGCAGGGGGAGAATCTGGCCGGCCGGGACTGCGACCTTTTCGGCGTAAGCGCCACCGGAGAGAAGGCAGCAGACCTCGTCGCCGACTTTCCAGCCCTGGGAGTCCCCCTTGACCTCTTCAATGACACCCGCGCACTCCAGGCCGAGGGTGTCGGTCACGCCTTTCGGTGGCGGGTAGTGGCCAGCGGCCTGCAGTAGGTCAGCGCGGTTTACGCCAGCGGCTTTGACCTTGACCAGCACCTGCCCATCCTCGAGAGTCGGTTCCGGAGCATCGGCCCATTCCAGGGCGCGGGGGTTGGAAAGATCAGTCTGAATGATTGCCTTCATAGTCTTCAAAGGTAATGCAAAAACTGGTTATGCACGCGGTATTTCAAGCTCTTTTGCAGTTAGCAAAAATAGTTATGTCTGTAGAGGTGGATGCTTGGGGTGCGGTTTCCGATGAAGGGCTTGCGAAAGGTGCTGGCAAGGGGTGTTATGAGGGCGTTTGCTGCCTTACGGCGGTATGCGGTTATGATGTTGGCGTTGGAAGTATGGCAGAGCGGCCGAATGCACTGGTCTTGAAAACCAGCGAGGGTCACACCTCCGGGGGTTCAAATCCCTCTACTTCCGCAGCTGGGAGCCCTCGGTAGATCTTCTACCGGGGGTTTCTCCATTTCTCCTAAAAGTTGGCGTATGTACTGAGGTCGGCGACGGATAGTTGGACCTTTGGGCGGTTTTCGTGGTTAACCCCGTTATGGGGTGGTCGGACGGGCATGTAATTGGGCTCTTTGGATACCCCTGAACAGCGTTACAGGGGGCAAGCTGGGGTGTTTTGTCGCGGGATGGAAAATGGGGTCAATTTCGGCAGCGGTGGGAAACGGCCATTTCAGGGCAGTGCGTATTTCTATAGTTAAAAGTATTCCAGCCGGCCCAAACCTGTAACGCATGTGCGGACATGTGACTGGCGTGACTGATGTGGCGACATGGTTTTCGATTTTTAGGTTGATGTTCGAAAAATGGCTACTTGTTGCCGCCGTCGATAGGTGTCGTATTAACTATCGCCAAGTGAATCGCACGCCGATGCATCACGCGTGCATTCCTGCTGGAGAACCGCCATGTTGGCCTACTCCGACCACAAGTCTTCGCATCGTTAAAAGGAGCCCGTGACAGATGGCAACTCGCACCGTACGTAACCTCAGCATTGCTCGCATTGCTGCACTCTCTCTAGCCGCAGGTATGACCTTTGCGGGATTCGGTAATACCGCACATGCTCAGGAACTGCCGAGCATTGATTCCATCACTCAGACCGTCACCGACGCCATTGGCGAAGTCACCGGTACTGGTTCCTCCAGCGCGACGCATAGCTGGAAGAACTCCAATGTCATGCGATCTGTTGAGGTTAATGGTGTCGCTGGTGCCGTCGTAAAGCCCGGTGATGTCGTGACCTTTACTCTGACCTACACGGACAACAACATCTGGGGTGCGAAGTCCTACATTCAGCGCATGACCGATGTCATTCCGAATGGTCTGCAGTACGTGGCCAACTCGGCGACGTACAAGGTCGGCGACGATGAGTGGGCGAATCCGAACGAGTCAGACAAGTGGCTGGAAATCGTTAACAACGGTGCGGTGGAGTTTGCAGCCGACAGAATCACACAGGCATGGGGTTCCCCGACCACGTCGACTGTGAATTTCAAGTGGAAGTACCGCGTCACGGACGCAATTGCCGACGGTGCGTTGAATACCGGAACCGAAATCCACTTCAACCCGAGCAATTCGGTGGAGAAGCTGCATGACATGGGACCGAAGCTCACTGTGAAGCGGGAGGCGCCGGCTCCGGGTGTTCCGGGTGGCTCGCTGGGCTCCCCGAGCCTGCAGTCGCCGAGCCTGCCGTCACCGGGCTTCCAGTCCCCGGGGCTGCCGTCGCCGGGCATTAACCGCTAAGTAGTTTCCATCTGCGCACTTTCATCTCGATAGTTCTCAGGTCTCACAGAAAGCTTCTCAACATGTACAACGCACACGCCCAGACCACTAAGGCCTCTCGTCCGCGACGTCGCTCCCGTACCGCCATTGCCGCAGTTACCATCGCAGCTGGCTTGACCTTCGGTTTCGGCGCTCCGGCCATGGCGCAGTCCCCGGGTCTGCCCTCGCCGAGTCTGAACTCGCCAGGACTTAATTCGCCTGGTCTGACCCTGCCGGGCTCGAGCGCCCCGAAGAAGAAGCTCGGCACCATCGGTGGCCCGGCATGGTCTGCTGATGTTTACTCGCAGATTATCCGCGGTAAGGAGGTCCGACCGGGTGACGAGGTCACGATCCGTATTGAGGTCGTCGGTGTCAACGGCAACGCCAAGCTGCGGGGAATCGGCCACAACATCCCGGCTGACTTTGAGCTCGTTCGTGTGACTCGCCAGTCGCAGGACAATATCCTCGGCGGCGGTATTTACACGCTGAAGGAGGGGGAGTACGTCAACACCGAGCGCAACGGTAATCGTCAGGTGCGCCTGTCCTGGACGGAGGGCGGCTTCCTCGGTGCCTTCAAGGACAACCCGACTGTCAGCAGTTCGAAGTCTGTCTCCGTTGACTTCACGTACCGGGCTCCGGACTACGAAGGTGAATTCGACAACGGCGGCTACGCCCACGTGGGCGCGCTTTTGAGCCCCAACGAGAACTGGGTCGTCGGCGGCGAAAAGGTAGTCGTGAACAAGAATGCGAAGCCGTCGTGGTGGCCGTTCTAACGACTGTTCTAGGTCGCGATTAGCGGCAGTTCTCCAGGGATGAGTAAAAACTTCCCCAGATAGAGAGCGAATTACAGAACGTAAACCCCCGAGCGCATGCGGTCGGGGGTTTCGTGTGTCCGAAATCTGCCACAGGTAATTTTGCGGAGGTAATTTAATTGCTCCGACCAACGTGTACTGTGGCCTGAAACAATACGGGCAAATTGCTAAAACCGGTAAGCTCGGTCTTGCTGTAATACAAACCCAGCGTCATGCTGGCGGACGGTATTGAGGAAAAGGTCGAACAATGGCAACGAATCGGAGCAACCACTCGGACGACTCGTTCGGTGAGTGGAGCATAAATCCGGGCACGTCAGATGATCAACCGTCCGCTGATACGCCGGCAAATGCGTGGAGCGCTGTGGACGGGGCACAGTGGGAGCAGCCTGAGGGGCAGACTCAGTATCTGCAGCAGCAGTATTCACAGTCCCAGCAGCCTGAACCATACCGCCCCGCCCCCTATGTTCCAGGTCCGCAAGCTGGTCCGGCTGCTGCGCCGAGCAATGACAACAAGGGGCTGACCATCGCGGTTATTGTCCTGGCGCTCGTTGCGGTCGCTCTCTTCGTCGGCGCAATGGCATACTTCTACTTCTCCGACTCGAAGGGAGTGAATTCGGCTGGCAGCAACTCGCCCCAGTCGGTTCAGTCCGCTAGTGCTGAGGGTTCCTCCACCTCGTCGACCGCTGAGCAGAAGCGTCGCGCTGAAGGGTTCCAGCCGCCATCGAACTGGCGTCACTGCTCCGGCTCGGGCGATCCGGGTGATTTGAACTTGGTATATGCAGAAGATGTCGGCGGTAACACTACGACCTGCCAGTTTGCCACCAACGTGCGCAATTCCTTCGTTGAGCAGTATCAACTTACGAAGAAGCTTAACGGTACTGTCACCGCTAGCAGCCCAACAACTGGCAAGACATACAGCATGACCTGCCGCGATAACGGTGAGGTTGTCACTTGCACCGGCGGTACGAATGCGACGGTGCACATTGTCTAAACGTCTCCGAGTAGCTCTCGCCGCAACCGCCGTCGTCACGCTCGGCCTTAGCGCCTGCACCATCGGCACCGATTCGGCGGACATGCCGTCGCCGACGCTGTCCAATCCGCTTGACGACGGCCCCGGCGGAGCATCCTCCGACGGGAAAGTTGTGCCCGGTGAGATGCCTCGCGAAGTTGTCGAGGCAGTGAAGTCCGCGCAAAAGGAACTCGGTGGTCTGGCCGGCGCCGCTCTGGCAACGCCGGATAAGGATTCCGAAGTGGTTTCCACGGGCGACTTCAAAACGGGTCCGGCCTGGTCTACCTCCAAGGTGCCCATCGCGGTGGCTTATGTGCGCCAATCGGGCGTGGATTCCCTGGTCGAAGCCGCAATCACGGTTTCCGATAATGATGCGGCTGAGTCCATGTGGTACTCCCTGGGTGATGATGCGACCGCAGGCGCGACCACCGACGAGATTCTCCGAGAGGGCCACGACACCCGCACCGTCATGGGCACTGACCGCATCCGTGCGGAATACACCGTCTTCGGGCAGACACAGTGGGATTTGCGCGACCAGGCTATTTTCGGCGCCAATTTGCAGTGTATCGAGGCGGGCCCAAAGGTCGCTGACCTCATGGGGCAGATTGCCGACGAGCAGTCCTACGGCCTCGGACGCATCCGCGGTGCCCACTTCAAGGGTGGGTGGGGCCCAGATGATGAAGGTGTCTACCTTGTGCGACAGTTCGGCTATCTGCCGGGCAAGAAGCCGGGCACCTTCGTTGGTGTCGCTATCGCAGCCCAGCCTGACGACGGCACCTATGAGACCGGCCAGCAAATGCTTGACCGCATCGCAAAGGCGATTGAGCGCAGCGGTGGCGCGACCACCGGCCGCGCCGGTAGCTGCTAGCTGAGCGATAGCTGCTAGTGCTCAATTCCTAGCGCAGCCAGCAGCTGCGAGGTCTCTTCCTCAGTAGTGATGGTGATACGAGCGCCTTCGCCGGCAAAGCAGCGGATGAGAATGTTGCGCTGCGCCAGGAAGTCACCGAGATCCGTGGTGGTGGCCACCGAGACGTCGTCAAGCAAAGAGAGATCCGCAATCCGACCCTCGTCAATCCAAATGAAGTTGGCCTGCGAATTCGGCAGCACCGTCTCGCGGCCGGTGGCGGCATTGATGGCCTCGGTGACCGCGACGCGCTGCGCACGGACCTCAGCAATGCGGGCGGTGAGCTCTTCCTGTGCGTCGAGCGAGGTGAGCGCGGCAATCTGCGCGAGAGTGTTTACGGAGAAGGGGATAGCGACCTTATTCACGGCCTCCACAAGCTTCTCCGGGCCGAACATGTAGCCCACACGAAGCCCGGCCAAACCGTAGACCTTGGAGAATGTGCGCAGGCCAACCAGGTTGGGGTAGGTATCCAGCAGCTCATGCGCCAACGGGGTAGCAGCATGAGTGGCCTCGTCCACCAGCTCGATGTACGCCTCGTCGAGAGCGACCACAACATCGCCCGGAACCTGCGCCATAAACTCCGCGAATGCCTCGCGAGTGATGGTCGTGCCCGTCGGGTTATTGGGATTACAGACGAAAACCAGGCGTGTGCGGCCGGTGATAGCGGCAGCCATTGCCGAAAGATCATTGCGACCCTGCGCATCCAGCGGCACCGGCACCGGAGTAGCCCCAGCGACGCGAGCGAGAATGGGGTAGGCCTCGAAGCTGCGCCACGGGAACACGACCTCATCCCCATCCGCACAGGTGGCCTGCACGAGCTGCAGGCACAGAGCGGAGGAACCGCAGCCGACCGCGACCTGCTCCATGGGCAGACCCAGATGCTCGCCGAGCTTAATGCGCAGGTCAACCGCGCCCATGTCCGGGTAGCGGTTCGGGCTGGTGGTTGGGTCAGCGATGGTCTGCGAGATGGCCTCCACCACCGAGGGCAGTGGCGGTTGGGTCATTTCATTGGACGCGATCTTCAGCGCGCCGGGCACAGCCTTGCCCGGGACATAGGCCGGAACCTGCTCGAGGTCGGCACGGGTTTTGGGCTGAACTGAAGATGCATCGTTGGTCATAGGCCTAACTGTAGAACATGGCCCGGATTGGGCAGTACAGAATCCCCGCAAAATCCCAAGGTGTGGTCGCTATTTGTGGCGCCGTATTTGGTGGCTCCGCGGGTGTTTTGCTTTTCAATTCTTGTGTTCTGTAGGATTGGCTGCGGTTATTTGGTCTCGTCCACGCAATGGCGAACAGCTTTGCTGAAGCGGGATCGATGCCAGTGGTTTTGGAGGCGTGCCAGAGCGGCCGAATGGGGCTCCCTGCTAAGGAGTTGCCTGTCTTGCGACGGGCCGGAGGTTCGAATCCTCTCGCCTCCGCCACACGCGCCCGTAGCTCAACGGATAGAGCATCTGACTACGGATCAGAAGGTTAGGGGTTCGAATCCCTTCGGGCGCACCATGTAGACCCGCACCTTGTAGGTGCGGGGCTTTTTGTTTTTATTACCTGGCAGTGCAGCGCGAGCCGGGGCATTGCGGGGCGGGGCAGCGCGGTCCTTCACTTGTGGCCAGGGTTCGGTCACTTATCGATGGTTTCTCGTGGCCTGTCGATGGTTTTGCGCCACTTATGCGCGCGCTGTGGGTGCTACGTGTGCACTTGTCGATGCGCTGTTCACTTGTGGCCAGGCTATAGCGAATCGATAGGTGAACTATGCATCGATAAGACAACGAACCAGCTCCCTTGCTTCAGCAACGCGCAGCAACAGGTAGCAAAGCGCAGCAACAGGTAGCAAAGCGCAGCAACAGGCACCAACCCGGACCTGCCGACCGACTCGCCACCTCCCTGAGCCGCCACGGCCGTACCTCCAACACCCCCGCGCAGCCTTTGCCCGACCGAATCCGATTAGCCTGACCTTGTACTTGGTCAATCGGGGCTTCCGCCCTGCGCCGCCTCCGCCCCGCGCCGCCCCGCGCCGCCTCGCACACCGGGGGACATTTTCCTATCCTGAACAGTTGCAATAGACTTAGACCCCGGTTGCCCTCCCCGTATTTCGATAGGAGCCTTGATGGACGCCCGTCTAGCCGTTCGCCGTAAGCCCGAGTTCCGCAATGAGGAAGCTACGCTGCTGTCCTCGATCGGCCAGGACGGCGAGGTGGCAATCTACTATCTCTACGATGCTTTCGATGCGACGGAGGAGGATCTTGTCGCGCTGCGTGAGTCGGTAGTTGCTGATTCGCGTGTCGACGAGCTGGTCGAGCTCCCGGCCCCCGCCGAGCTGGGGAACTACCTTGCTGTCGAGCCGCTTCCTGGCCAGTACGACCAGCGTGCCGATGCCGCCGAGCAGGCCCTGCGCCTGCTCCGCCCGGAAACGCAGGCGCAGATCACCTCGGCAACGCTGTATGTTTTCGATGCTCCGGTGAATGACGCCGTGCGCTCCTTCCTCATCAACCCGGTCGAATCGGGGGAGAAGAACCTGAGCGTCCTGCGCCGTCCGAGCATGGGCGAGATTGAGCCGCTGAAGGAGTACCCGGGCTTCACCGAGCTGGATGACGAAGGCCTGGCCGAGCTGCTCGCAGCCGACGGCATGGCCATGTCGCTGGCCGACCTGAAGACCATCCAGGATTACTTCCGCTCCGAGGGCCGCACTCCGACCGAGGTAGAGCTGTCCGCGCTGGATACCTACTGGTCGGACCACTGCCGCCACACCACCTTCAACACCGAGCTGACCTCCATCGAGAACAACGAGCCGCGCTTTGCCGCGCAGTTGGATCGCGCGCTGCGTCGCTACGACGAGCTGCGTGAGCTCAACGGTCGCACGCACAAGCCACGCTCCTTGATGGACATGGGCACCATCATGGGCCGCGAACTGCGTCGCACGGGTGTCATGGATGACCAGGAAGTCTCCGAAGAAATCAACGCCTGCTCCGTCTACGTCGACGTCGAGGGCGATGACCGCAAGTGGCTCCTTATGTTCAAGAACGAGACCCACAACCACCCGACCGAGATCGAACCGTTCGGTGGCGCCTCGACCTGTCTCGGTGGCGCAATCCGCGACCCGCTGTCGGGTCGCTCGTGGGTCTACCAGGCCATGCGTCTGTCCGGCGCAGGTGACATCAACACTCCGCGCGAGCAGACCCTCGAGGGCAAGCTGCCGCAGCGCGATATTTCCTCCCGCGCCGCAGCCGGCTACTCCTCCTACGGCAACCAGATCGGTCTGGCCACCACTGGTGTGCGTGAGCTGGTCCACCCGGGATACGTCGCTAAGCGAATGGAACTCGGTGCCGTCGTCGCCGCTGCCCCGGCAGACAACGTCAAGCGCCTCGAACCTGCGCCGGGCGATGTGGTGATTATGCTCGGTGGCCGCACCGGCCGTGACGGCGTCGGCGGTGCGACCGGCTCGTCGAAGGCTCACGATGAGGACTCGCTGGGCCGCTCCGGTGCCGAGGTGCAGAAGGGTAACCCGGTCAACGAGCGCAAGATTCAGCGCCTGTTCCGCCGCGAGGATGTCGCTACCAAGATTGTCCGCTGTAATGACTTCGGCGCTGGTGGCGTGTCCGTTGCGGTCGGTGAGCTGGCTGACTCCATCGACATTCACCTCGAGCGCGTGCCGCTGAAGTACGCCGGTCTGAATGCCCGCGAGATTGCAATTTCCGAGTCCCAGGAGCGCATGGCGCTGGTCGTGCGCCCGGAGGATGCGGACTTCATCATCGCCGCCGCTGCCGAAGAAAACATCGAGGCCGTCGCGCTGGCCGACATCACCGATACCGGTCGACTGCGCATGTTCATGGGCGACGAGGTTGTCTTCGACCTCTCCCGTGAGTTCATCGACACCAACGGCGCCGACCGCGCCCAGAACGTCGAGATGGTTGCTGCGGAGGGCGGCGTCGTAAAGCAGGCTCCGACGAGCGTACTGGAGTCGCTGCGTGCGGCGACGGCGGGCTCCCAGGAGGGCATGATCGAGCAGTTCGACTCGACCGTCGGCCGCTCCACCGTGCTCATGCCGTACGGCGGTGCGACGCAGAAGACCGACGAGCAGGCGTCGATCCAGACGCTGCCGGTCGATGGCGGCACGAGCACCGCGTCCATCATGACCTGGGGTTACTCGCCATCGCTTGCCGACGAGTCCCCGTACCTCATGGGTTCCTACTCCGTCGTGGAGGCACTGGCTAAGCTCGCAGCGGCCGGTGGCGATCCGCGCGGTGCCTGGCTGAGTGTGCAGGAGTACTTCCAGCGCCTGGACCAGGATCCGAAGCGGTGGGGCGAGGTCGCGCAGGCTCTGCTTGGCCTGCTGGAGGCTCAGGATGGCTTCCAGGTTGCGGCTATTGGCGGTAAGGACTCCATGTCCGGCACTTACGGCGAGGACCTGCACGTGCCGGCGACCCTGGTGACCTTTGCGGTCGCTGCAATGGACGAGACCGACGCTGTCTCTGCCGCAATCCCGGCCGGTAACTTCGACCTCTACCTGTTTGCGCACAAGCCGCTCGAGTCCGGGGAACCGAACTACGAGCAGCTCAACGAACTGTTTGCTGCCGTGCGGGAGCTGCGCCCGGCTGCGGCCTCGGCTGTTACTAACGCGGATCTGGCTGCGACCCTGGTCAACATGGCTGTGGGCAATGGCGTGGGCCTGGAGGCATCCCTTCCGGAGGCTCCGCTGGGTTCCATTGTGGTGGCTGTTCCGGCTGGTCAGGATGTTGAGGGTGCTGTTGAGGGTGCTGTGAAGATCGGTGCCACCGACGAGTCGGGCACGCTGCGCTTCGGTGAGGAGTCCTTCACTGTCGCCGAGGCTCTGGAGGCAATGGAGTCCGGTTACCGTGAGGTCTTCCCGCTCAATGACTACGAGGGCGAGGCCCTGCCGGAGTTCGCTAACCAGGTCAGCGAGACCAAGACTGACCTGCAGAGCCCGGGCAAGAAGGATGTCCACGTGTTGCTGCCGGTCTTCCCGGGTACCAACTCCGAGTACGACATGGCCGAGGCATTCGTCGCTGCTGGCGCTACCTACGAGTTCCACGTAATCCGCAACCTGACCCCGGCAATGCTGGCGGAGGACACGAAGGCGTTCATCGAGAAGCTTCAGGACTCCGACATCCTGGCATTCTCCGGTGGCTTCTCCCTGGGTGATGAGCCGGACGGGTCCGCCAAGTTCATCGCCGCGTTCCTGCGTTCCGACGATGTCGCAGCCGCCGTCAAGGAGTTCGTGGCCGACAACGGTCTTGTGCTCGGTATTTGTAACGGTTTCCAGGCGCTGGTCAAGTCCGGCTTCCTGCCGTACGGCGACCCTGCGCAGCTCCGCGAGGACTCGCCGACCCTGGCCCACAACCGCCAGCTGCGTCACGTGTCCCGCATCGCCACCACTCGCGTCGCGACCGTGAATTCCCCGTGGCTGCGCGGTTTCGAGCCAGGCCAGACCCACTTCATGCCGGTTTCTCACGGTGAGGGCCGTTTCGTGGTTTCCGAGGACGAGGCTCGCCGCCTGTTCGAGGCCGGTCAGGTCGCTTTCCAGTACGTCGATGCCGACGGCGTGCCGACGATGACAGCGCCAGCCAACCCGAACGGTTCTTCCTACGCCATTGAGGGCATTGTCAGTGCTGACGGCAGGATTCTGGGCAAGATGGGTCACCCTGAGCGTTTCCGCGAGGGCTTGATGCGCAACATTCCGGGTATTGGTGAGCAGGACATCTTTGGCAACGCTGTCCGCTGGGTCCGCGGCGAGTAGTTCCTCGGTTTCTCCGTTACCTCGGTCAGGGGTACCTCGGTCGGTCCTGTTCGGATAGGCCGGGGTAACCGCTACGAAACCTGTTGTTAATGTGCAACGAATATGTACTTGAATAAGTGCCGAAAAGGTTGCTTGAACAGGCGATTTTGTAAAACTTAGCAGGATGAGTAAAGTATCTATTCGTTGCAGGGGCCGAGGGAATTACCCCAGAGTCGCTGAATAACAACAAAATGCGCCCGTAGCTCAACGGATAGAGCATCTGACTACGGATCAGAAGGTTAGGGGTTCGAATCCCTTCGGGCGCACAACGCAGACCCGCACCGGTAAGGTGCGGGTCTTTTTGTCTGCCCGACTTATCGATGGTTTTCCGGCACTTATGCGCGCGGTATTGGCTCTGCCTGCGCTCATATCGATGAGCTATTCACTTGTGGCCAGGCTATACCTCATCGATATGTGAATACCTCATCGACAAGTGAATACCGCCCACGAGCCATCCATGAGCCCGTCCACCCGCAAGCCGCCCACGATCCACCCACGAGCCACCCGCACCCGAATCCCCAAAACCCCAACCCCCAGCGCCTCAGTATTCGAAGCATCTCAAACTCGCAATATCCGCCTAACGGTCTAGACTGTGGAACCATGATTCGTACTGAGTCCATTCTTGACCTTGCTACCGTAGCCTCGGGGCAGTCCCACGCCGACGCCCTACAGGGCTCCATCGATTTGGCGCAGACAGCGGAAAAGGTTGGTTATCAGCGTATTTGGTACGCAGAGCACCACAATATGAACTCCATCGCGTCCTCGTCGCCGGCAGTTCTTATCGCAGCCGTGGCTGCAAAAACCGAGAGCATCACCCTCGGCTCCGGCGGCGTCATGCTGCCGAATCATGCACCGCTGACGGTCGCGGAACAGTTCGGCACGCTCGCGAATCTGTACCCGGATCGCATCGAGCTGGGGCTTGGTCGCGCGCCGGGCACGGACCAGGCCACGATGCGCGCGCTGCGTCGTGACCCGCGTTCGTCCGATTCCTTCCCGCAGGATGTGCAGGAGCTGCGCGGTTACCTCTCCGACGAGTCGCTGATCAAGGGCATCAACGCGATTCCAGGCCGCGGCACCCATGTGCCGCTGTACATCCTGGGCTCCTCGCTCTTTGGTGCTCAACTCGCAGCGGCGCTCGGCTTGCCGTACGCGTTTGCTTCGCACTTCGCTCCGGACGCGCTTCGCGATGCCATCGCGGTCTACCGCGAGCAGTTCCAGCCTTCTGAGCAGCTGGATAAGCCGTACGCTTTTGCGGCCATGAATGTGATTGCGTCGGAAAGCGAAGAGGACGCGCAGCAGCAGTACTTCGCTACCCGCAGGAACATGGTCAGGCGGTTCCTGAGTCGCGGTGGGCATCACCTCACTGACGATGAGGCGGAGATTCTGATGGATACCCCGCAGGGGCGTCAGGTGCAAAATATGTTCCGTCACACGGCGGTCGGCACGGTGGCGCAGGTGCGTGAGCAGATTGCGCAGTTCGGTGAGTACTCGACGGCGGATGAGCTGATTGTGGCTCATCAATCGCTGAAGGTTCCTGACCGGCTGCGTTCGGTGGAGCTCACCGCGGAGGCCGCGGGGCTGACGGCGTAAGGCTCCAGGCCCCGACCCCCGAGGCGCGCGGCCTTAAACTGACCCGCTTACTCCACTGCAGCCAGCGGCAGCGACTTTTCGCTGGCAATCTGCATGATTTCGGCGTTGGTGCGCTCGCGGAGGAAATCCGCAAGCTCCTCGCGGTTGCTCGCGCGTGTGGCCTCGGTCAGGGCGGCGGCAAAGTGCGGCTCCAGCGCTGCCACGGCCACGTAGCCGTCGGCGCTGGGGTAGAGGCCGTACGTCCACAGGCCGCCACCGAGTAGTCCGCCGGGCGCCGTCATGCCGTACTTCAGCGGCGCGGCACCGGCCTCACCCGCCTGCTTCAGGCCAATGCGGCAGTGCAGTCCAGGCTGCTTTACGACGTCCGCCCCAGCACCCGCCCGCTTAATCAACCCGGCAAGGGCAGCGGTGACCGCAAAGTGTGCACCCAGGATGTCGCCCAACAGCACCGGCGGCATGGCCGGGGGCGTGAGGGTTCCGGCCTCCGCCTGATAGGTCAGGTCATGGCCAGGTGTTTCCGGAGCGTCGGTGTCACCGACAATGTCGATATGCACCGGCCCATTCGGGCGCTCGTGGAGCCCCGCCAGCCCCATGCGTTCCAGCGCGGAGGGGCGAACCGAGGTGATGGCCACATCGGCCTCATCAATCAGCGAGCTCAGCTGTGCGCGGCCCTCATCGCTCTTCAGGTCCGCCTGGATAATCTCGTGACCTGCGGACATAGCTTCATACCAGGGGCGGCCGAAGGAACCGAGCGGGTCGCCTGTGGGTGGTTCGACCTTAATTACCCGGGCACCTAGCTGGCCCAAATGCTGGGCGGCCAGTGGTCCCGGAACGTTAATGGCGAAGTTGACGACAGTGATGCCTGCGAGGCTGGTGTGCAGCTCGGGGGAAAACATAGTTCCACACTAGAACACATCTACCTGCCCGCCGACGCTTTCGGCCAACTTCAACTGGTTGATCCAGTCGCCCTCGCCGACGCGCAGTCGGAAAATCGGGCGGTGAGCGGGGCGGGCCTCGTAGCGGACACGGGCAATCTGACCGGTTTTGGCCAGGTCCATAGCGGTTCCCTCGGTGGCCAACTGGGTGCGCGCGGCGGTGAGGCGCTCGATGACGTCGTCAAGCGCGGCGAGCACTGGTTCGGTGTTGTTCTCGCACCAGGACATGACCATGTCGGGAGCAGCGGCGGCGACGCGAGTGCAGTCGCGGAAAGAGCCGGCCGCCAGCGAAATGGCCAGAGGACCACCGGCTTCACCGGCGGCGGCAATTGCGTAGGCTGCCAGGTGTGGCATGTGGGAGATGCGGGCGACGCTAGCATCGTGGTGGTCGCTCAGCGCTGGAATGAGCTGACTGCCAAGAGCTGCTCCCAAGTTGGCGACCTGCGAAAAGACCTCAATCCAGCGCTCCGGGACGGGCTCGCCCGCAGCGTCGGCAGCGGCTGCCAGGTCGTAGGTGATGACCCAGGGGGCGCCGTCGAAAAGCCCTTCGAGCGTGGCGGACCAGCCCGCCTGCGCGGAACCGGCCATCGGGTGCGCGCCGACGAAGCGTTCCTCCATCCCGCGTGCGGCGACCTCGGCGGCGACGGCCGCCTTCACGGAGACGACATCCGTGATGCCGCAGCTGGGGGCGTGCTCGTTGATGGCGTCGAGCATTGTGCCGACGACTGTCATGGGGGTGCCGATCACGATGAGTGCGCCGCTGGCCTCAGCGCGTTCGAGAGTGGCCTGAAGATCCGTGCTGGCATCGAATCCCTCCTTCGTGGCTTCCTCGACCGTCGCGGACGAGCGATTCCAACCGAAGCATTCGACGTTATGGGCCCGCAGATCGCGCATCATGGAGCCACCGATGAGGCCCAAACCGAGGATGCATACCGCGGGTAGTTGTGCAGCTGACAGGGAGGACGAAGCAGGGGAGGGGGACTCGAAATTGCTCACCTGACAAGCATGACATACAGCGACTAGCGTTGTGGGTTATGAGCACGACCTTTTCCGGAGGGTACACCTCCGATGACGACCGCTCGTTCGCGGTTGCCGTAACTATGGGTGAGCGCGGTTGGCGCGTCGTCGACCTTGGCGATGGCGCCACCGATTCGCTCGCTGACGCTGCACAGGCGCTGCGCAATCTGCGTTCGGAACGCGCTGCTGTCGGAATGCTCAATATCGACGACGACTACTTTATTCTCGTGCGCCAGGGCGTCGGGTCGCTGCGCGTTGTGCTTTCCGACGCTACCGCTGCCGTCACCGATGACATTGCGGCAGATGTGTTTGACGAGCTGGATCTGGATATCCCCGACCTCGACGAGGACGAGCTCGACGATGTCGACGCCTGGGCTGAAGGAGACATGGATATCCTCGCTGACCTGGGATGTTCGGAGGAAGCCCTGGAATCCATCTGTGACGATCAGTCGCTGTGGGCGTCCGAGCAGCTTCTGGCCATTGCCGAGGAACTGGGGTGCGCCGAGGAGCTGGCCGATGTTGCCGACTTGGATTACGACGGCGACGATGATGACTTCGACCCCTATGACGACTAGCTCTGACAAAGGTCATCTGGCCGGGCGGCCAAGCGCGCTACCCCGTCGAAAACAGGACATTCTCGACGAAGAGTGGATGCGCCTGGCTATTGCCGAAGCTGCTCACACGGCACCCGGGGATGTGCCGGTGGGAGCTGTGGTCGTGGATGCCGAGGGCAAGGTTGTGGGCCGGGGTTCAAACCGTCGGGAAGCTGATGGTGACCCGCTTGCCCACGCCGAAGTTATTGCGTTGCGCGAGGCCACCCGCGTCGTTGGTGACGGCTGGCGGCTGGAGCAGTGCACGTTGGTCGTGACGCTGGAGCCGTGCGTGATGTGCGCCGGCGCGTGCGTCATGGGGCGCGTGGGGCGCGTGGTCTTCGGCGCGTGGTCGCCCAAGACCGGCGCGTGCGGCTCTATCGCCGATGTCATCCGCGATCCCGCCCACGCATTCACGCCGCAGGTGCGCGGGGGTGTGCTTGCCGACGAATGCTCCGTTTACCTGCGGGAATTCTTCGAACGGCAACGGCAGTTGGAAGCGTGAGCGGGGTCACAGTTAGGTCACAATTCCCGTCGTGGCTGTGACGGGCCTTCATTTTCACGTACCGTCGGAACTGGTGGAGCTGCTAGACGGTGGCTCTAGAGAATAGATAAGTCGTTTACATAGGAGGCTTACATAATGAGCGAGCTGCAGAACAAGGCCGACGAGCTGGGCGGCAAGGTTAAGGAAGCTGCTGGCGACGCCGTTGGCAACGACGACCTGGCAAACCAGGGCAAGGGCGAGCAGGCTGCTTCGAAGGTCAAGCAGGGTGCTGAGGACCTGAAGGACAAGGCCACTGAGACCCTGGGCAAGCTGACTGACAAGTAGAGCGCTTAGTTCTCGGGTAGAGGTAACCCCAACCGTCTCCGCTTCTGATATGCGGAGGCGGTTGGGGTTCTTTGTGTTTCGATGGCCGGCTGCCAGCGTTGGGGCTGGTTACAGCTTCTGGGCCACCAGGTCATCCAGTGGTTCGGCGGACAGTAGGTACGGGGCGATCTCGAAGACGGTACGGGCACCGGTCTCGCCGGCCTGCTTCAGGCGGTAGGCAGCGCGACCGTAGGCAACCTGGACAGCTGCGGTGAAGTCGGGGTTGCGCTCCAGGTCGAGGCCGAACTCGATGACGTGACCGGACGTACCGGCCTGGCCGCGGGTAATGACCTGACCACCGTGCGGCATGCCCTGGTGGTCGCGGTCGAACTCCTCCTCGGAGATGAAGTCCACGATGGTCTCGTAAGGGGCAAAGTAATCCGGCATGGTCACGATGGTTTCGCGGATCTGCTCCTTGAGCTTGGCGTCCTCGTCGGCGTTGCCGGTCTCTTCAGCGACGACGAAGCAGTGGCGCAGGTGGCATTCGTTGCCCTTCAGGTCTGCGCCCTCGCCCTTCTTCACGGCCTCGATAGCTTCCGGGTTCGGCTTGGTGTACTGGACACCCTTCTTCACTCCCGGCACACGACGCACGGCATCGGAGTGGCCCTGCGACAGACCCGGTCCCCAGAAGGTCATCTGGTCTGCGCCCGGCAGGATAGCAGCGCCCAGGACGCGGTTCAGGGAGAACAGGCCCGGATCCCAGCCGGTCGAGATCATGGCGATGTTGTCACCTTCGCGGGCGGCGGCGTCCATGGCCGCGCGGTGCTTCGGAATCTCGTGGTGGTTGTCGTAGGTGTCGACCGTCGTAAAGTTCTTTGCCAGCTCAGGAGCCTGCTCCGGGACATCGGTGGCCGAGCCGAGGCACACGAACAGCACGTCTACCTCGTCCTTGTACTTTTCGACATCCGCCGCCGGGAGTACGCGGGCCTCAGTGTCCAGCGAATCGCGACGGGAGAAAACGCCGACGAGTTCCATGTCCGGCTGGTCAGCGATGACCTTTTCGACGCTGCGGCCCAAATTGCCGTAGCCGATGATGGCGGAACGAATCATGAGGGAGAACCCTTTCTGTGTGGCTGTACTTCTGTGTTTAAGTTTCTAGATTTCAAGCTACAGACTATTCCTTCATATCTCAGCGGGTGTTGGCCGCCCCGAATAGTGCGGTGGAGGGTTGACGGGCTTGGGGTGGCGCAGGTTGTAGTGCGCCGAGAGCGGCTTAGCGAAGGCCTGGGCGCCCTGACCTGGGGATTTGGTAGATAAAGGGGCTACCTGTAACGTTTTCTAGCGGTGACGTGTCCGAGCGGCCGAAGGTGAAGCACTCGAAATGCTTTGTGCGGTAACCCCGTACCGAGGGTTCAAATCCCTCCGTCACCGCCAATAAAACCCCCGGTGGTTCCTTTAATTAGGAGCCCCGGGGGTTCTGCATTTAATCGGCCCTGATTGTCTGGGTGTGGTGGAGGTGTGGGAGGTGTCCGTCGTAAAGCGGCAAATGGTGAGGCGTCCGACCTGGAGCACCTAAATCACAAAATTAACATCAGTAACACACACCCCATTGTTCACGTTTATCCGGGAAGTCCGCTACTCTTAGCAAAAGTATTTCCGGTTTTTATGTCGTGCCCGCCCCCAGTGACCGCGTCAGCGCCAGAGTTGATGTTGGCCAATCCGGGGTGGTCGCTAGCATCGGAGTAGCGAAGAGGCTTCAAACTGCAGGTGAAGTCCGAGGGAGTGCTTGGGTAGCGCGAACTTGGGGAAGCTGCAGTTGGGGGCGGTCCAGGCGAATATTAGACGTAAGGGAAACTTGACATGGCAAAGGCCTTGTTCAAACTCGGCAGGTTCTCCTACCTGCATAAATGGACTGTGATCATCGCGTGGTTCCTGATTTTGGCGGGGCTGGGCGGTGCAGTTGCCGCATTCCAGAAGGGGTTCATCGACCAGTTCTCGATCCCCGGCATGCCGTCGGCAACGGCTTCACACGTGATTGAGGAAAAGTTCCCCGATGTTCCGAACCCAATTCGAGAGCAGCGTATTTATGTCGCCTTCGAGGCCCCCGAGGGGCAGAGGCTCGATGACCCACAGAATAAAGAAGCTGTTGACCAGGTCATTAACGGCATCCGCGACAATGTCGGCCAAATCGCCGACGATTTGCAACTTCACAACCCGGTAGACCTCAATCCGAAGATGCAGGCGATGGTCAAGGAACAGGGCATGGCCGCCGGCCTGCCCAAGGATGTCGCCGAGGCCGATGCCAATGCCATGCGTACCGTGTCCGATGACGGTCGCTACGGTATTTCCACCTTCGTATTCGATGCCAAGATGCCGCAGGACATCGAGCCGGAGAATATGCAGGCGCTTCTCGACGCGATGCAGGCCGGTCGTGACGCAGGTATCAAGGTCGAGGCTTCTGGCCCGGGCATGCAGCCCGCGATTGAGGTAGCTCCGACCTCGGAGATTATCGGTGTGACCGTGGCGTTTATCGTGCTGGTTGTCACCTTCGGCTCTCTGGTGGCTTCGTTCTTGCCTATTGTGACGGCGGTAGTGGGCATCATCATCGGTGTCTTTGGTGTGACATTGATGACCGCATTCACTGACGTCAACTCGATTACCCCGGTGCTTGCCGTCATGTTCGGCCTGGCTGTCGGTATTGACTACGCACTGTTCATCCTCTCTCGCTACAGGGCAGAAAGAGCCCGAGGGATGACCAACGAAGACGCCATCGGCATGGCTACCGGTACGGCGGGCTCCGCTGTGGTTTTCGCTGGCCTCACTGTGATCGTTGCGTTGGCAGCGCTGACGGTTGCCAAGGTGCCGTTCATGTCCCTGATGGGTATTTCGGCGGCAATCACGGTGGCCTTCACAGTGCTGGTCTCTCTGACCCTGCTGCCGGCAGTTATGTCTCTGCTGGGCGACAAGGTCTTCGCTGGTCGCGTGCCCGGTGTTGCCGGCAACCCCTCGCGTAATGCGCGCAAGGGACGCCGCTCTTCCTTCTTCGGCGAGATGACGATGGGGCGCCGTTGGGTCACCTTCGTGCACAAGGCCCCAGGGTTGTTCCTGGTCGGCTGTATCGTCTTGCTGTTGGCGTTGGCCTACCCGGCCATGCACTTGAAGCTGGCGCTGCCGTCGGACTCTACTGCGGCGAAGGACAGCACGAACCGCAAGGCCATCACCATGATTGAAGAGGGCTTCGGCGCGGGACGTAATTCACAGCTCATCATTATTGCCAAGTCGGATGATGTGAAGCCCGACGCACCGGTGCTCAAACCACTTATCGAGTCCCTGAAACAGACCAACCCGGAACTCTCTGACATCGAGGCCGCCCGTAAGGCTTCCTATAGCTACGCTGTCGACCAGTTCAAATCCAATGTCGGTGTCGAGCACATCCAGATGATTGGCATGAATCATGACGGCACTGCGGTCAAGATGATTATGACCCCGAAGTCGGGTCCGCTCGATCCTGCGACCAAGCAGCTGATGAACGCGGTGCGCGATCAGCAGAAGCAGATTGAGCAAACCACCGGCCTATTCACCGGTGTCACTGGCCTGGTTCCTATCGAAATTGACATCACCGACCGTCTCCAGGGCGCAATGCCGCTCTACTTGGGCGTTGTCGTGGGGCTGGCAGTGATCCTGCTGCTGATGATTTTCCGTTCCCTGATGGTGCCGGTGACTGCTGGCGTGGGCTTCTTGCTCTCTGTCGCAGCCGCATTCGGTGTCACGGTGGCATTTTTCCAGGATGGCCTCTGGGGTGTGATTAGCACTCCGGGGCCGCTGGTCAGCTTTGTGCCAATCTTCCTCATTGGTGTGACGTTCGGTTTGGCCATGGACTATCAGGTCTTCCTGGTTTCCCGCATGCGCGAGCATTACACCCACAACAAGGGTGAATCCTCGCCAGAGTCGAAGTACAACGCGGTCGAAGAATCGGTCGTTGAAGGCTTTACTCTCGGCGCTCGTGTGGTCACGGCCGCTGCGATTATTATGATCTCCGTCTTCGCGGCGTTCGCCGGGCAACCCCTGGCGATTATCAAGGTATTCGGTTTCGCGCTGGGTGCCGCAGTGCTTTTCGACGCCTTCGTTATCCGCATGACCTTCATCCCGGCAGCCATGTTCCTGCTTGGCCGCGCTACCTGGTACATGCCGAAGTGGCTGGACAAGGTGTTGCCTTCTGTGGATGTCGAAGGCTCTGCCCTGGAAGAGGTTTCCGAGGAGCTGGTGGAGAAGGGCCGCCGCGAGCGTATGGCTCGCGGTGAGTCCCTGTTGCCCGAAAGCGAAGGCGCTGGGCGTGGCTTTGGCGACGTTGACGCTGACGCTGACGAGGACGAAACAGACAGTGCCGATGGTGAAGTCGGTGCTGGCGCGGCAGGTGCAGCGGGCGCGGCCGCTGCAACGGGCGCAGCTGGTGGTACTGCTGTGGCTGTCGTGACCAAGAAGCGTAACCGCTGGATTCCGAAGCGGAAGAAGGCAAAGCTGAAGGAGCCCGAACCCGCTGACCAGTCCGAGCATGCCGAACAGTCCGCGCGCACTGAGCAGGCCGAACTGTCCGCTCCGACGGCGCCAGCTGAGCCAGAGCAGCCGGCACAGCCAGAGCAGGCGGAGCAGGCAGAGTCGACCGAACCGACCGAACAGCTCATGCAGCCCGAACCAGCTGAATCAACCGACGCCCAGCCGAACCCGGAAAATGCCAAGGACATCGAGGTCCGCCCGTACTACAGCCCGGCTCGTAAGCGGAAGAAGATCACGGTTGCGGAACTGATGAGGCGCGAAGGACTCGAAGAGGAAGCGCCACGTCGTAGCCGCGCCGTGTGGGACCCGGAAAACGCGGCCCAACCCGAGGAAAACGACAGCGCTGAGTAACTCGCGAATAGCGCCCAGGTAACCTCAAGGCATTAGCACTGGACCACAACCAAGGAGCTTCATGTCGCAGTCGAGGACGACGGGCTTTGACGTCGTAAAGCAAATCGAAGGCGCGCGCGGACGTGCTGGCACCATCCACACCCCGCATGGCGATATTGCTACGCCGGCGTTCATTCCGGTCGGCACGAAGGCGACCGTGAAGACGCTCACGCCAGAGCAGGTGCGGTCCACGGGCGCGCAGGCGATGCTGTCGAATGCGTACCACCTGTACCTGCAGCCCGGCGAGGAAATCGTCGACCAGGCCGGCGGGTTGGCAAAGTTCTCCAACTGGAACGGCCCGACATTCACCGACTCCGGCGGATTCCAGGTGCTCAGCCTCGGCGCGGGCTTTAAAAAGACCCTTGCGATGGACGTCACCGGCATGCAGAAGGATGACATCGTCGCCGAGGGCAAAGAGCGCAACGCGTTCGTCGACGAGGACGGCGTGACTTTCCGCTCGCACATCGACGGCTCCGAGCACCGCTTCACGCCGGAGGTGTCCATGCGTATTCAGCACGCGCTGGGCGCCGACATCATGATGGCGTTCGACGAGCTCACCACGCTGATGAACACCCGCGGCTACCAGGAGGCATCCGTCGAGCGCACGCACCGCTGGGCGCGCCGTTGCCTGGAGGCTCACAACGAGCTGACGATTTCGCGCGGTCAGGTCGATGCGCATGTTCATTCGCTTGACGACGGCCAGTTGCCCATCCAGCAGTTATTCGGTGTCGTGCAGGGTGCGCAGTACGAAGACCTGCGCCGCAAGGCCGCCCGCGGGCTGGTGGAGCTCTCCCGCGAGTTCGAGGATGCCGGCCAGCTGGGCTTCCACGGCTATGGCATTGGTGGGGCGATTGAGAAGCAGAATCTGGGCCTGATCTGCGGTTGGGTCAACGACGAGCTTCCCGACGACCGCGCCCGCCACCTGCTGGGGATTTCCGAGCCGGACGATATTTTTGCCGCTGTCGAGGCCGGTGCCGACACCTTTGACTGCGTGGCTCCGACGAGGCTTGCCCGCCGTGGTGGTGTGTACACGCTCGATGGCCGGATGACCTTGACGAATGCCCGCTTCAAGAACGACTTCCGCCCCGTGGATGCGGAGATGCCCTCCTACACTTCGCTGAATTATTCCCGGGCCTACCTGCATCATCTGTTGAAGGCCAAGGAGTACCTGGCTGGCACGCTGTGCACGATTCACAACCTGTTTTTCATGGTGCAGCTGGTGGAGAACATTCGCGCTGCGATCCTGGAGGACCGGTTCTTCGAGTATCGCGATGAGTTCATGGGCCGCTACTACGCCAACGGTGGCCGTGCGGTGGGGAATTAGGAGTCGGCTGGGGGCTGGGGTGTGCTGGGGAGTGCTTGGGTCGGTTGGGCTGTGGCTGGGCTGGGGCTAGGCTTCTGCCTTTTCGCACTTCACGACAGCCATGTCACCTCATGCCATCTGTGGAGATGGCATGAGGTGACACCAGTGGCGTGAAGTGGCAGGGAACACCCGAATCAGTCCAGTGGCGTGAAGTGACGGCTGGGCGGGCCCGGGGGGAAGCTCAAAACTAGACCTAGCTCTACTGCGCGAGGCAGTCTCAACCGGCATCATGGAGGGCATGATCACGGTTGAACGACTCAGCAAGAAGTACGGTTCGAAATTAGCCGTCGATGACCTGTCCTTCACCGTTCCCGACGGTGTCGTGACAGGTTTTCTCGGCCCAAATGGCTCCGGCAAGTCCACCACCATGCGCTGCATGCTGGGCCTCGATGCCCCGACCACGGGCCAGGCCTTGTTCACCGGAACGGATTCGCAGGGCAACACCTACAGCAACCAGCCCTTTTCCACGCTGAAGAATAAGCCCAGCGTCGCGGGCGCAATCCTGGATGCGACGTGGCACAACAAGGCTCGTTCGGGCCGTGCTCATCTGCGGGCCCTCGCCCGCGGCGCCGGCATCCCCGACACCCGTGTGGAGGAGTGCCTCGAGCAGGTCGGTATGACCGAGGCGGCGAAGGACAAGGTCGGCGGCTATTCGCTGGGTATGAAGCAGCGTCTGGGAGTGGCGGCGGCTCTGCTCGGCAAGCCGCAGCATCTGATCTTGGATGAGCCGGTCAACGGCTTGGACCCGGAAGGCGTCTCGTGGATGCGCCACACCATCAAGGCCCTGGCAGCACAGGGCTGCGCTGTTCTCGTGTCGTCGCACCTCCTTTCCGAGATGCAGCTCACCGCCGACCGCATTGTCGTCATCGGTCGCGGCCGCATGATCGGCGAGTACACCATGGACGAATTCCTCGCCGACGGCACGGTCGTCGAAGTTGAGGTCGATGATCCGGCTCGGCTGCTGCAGGCGTTGGGGCCGGTGGCGCGTGGGGTTGACGTCGATAAGCAATTGCGCATTCCGCTTTACGACGGCATCAGCGAGCAGCAACTCCGCCGCGACATCGCAGCCGCTGCCCTGCGTGAGGGGCTGCTGGTGACGCGGTTGAACACGAAGCGCGACAACCTAGAGGAAAAGTTCCTGGCTGCGACCCAGGAATCGCAGGAGTACCGCGCGCAGGCGATTGGGCAGTAGGGGAGTGACTGAGATGAGTTTTGGAAACGCTTTGCGGTCGGAATGGATGAAGCTAGCCAGCCTGCGCGGTACGTGGGTGTATGTGGTGCTGTTGGTCGGCTCGATAGCTGGGCCGATGGTGGCTTTCAGCATGGCGGCCGACGTTGGTGCGACAGCTGATTGGGAATTGCTGCTGTTGGGGACGGTGATCTTCAACATGATCGTGATTGCCTTTGGCGGCTCCACCCTGGCGGGTGAGTACAACGATCAGATGAATGCGCATGCGTTCTTGACGCAGGATCGAAGGAGTTTGTGGCTGGCCGCGCGGATGACGCTGACGCTTGTGTTGATTGCTGTCTGTTGGGTCATTGGTGTGGCGCTTGCTTGGTTATCGGTGACGGTTTCCCCGCGCGTGGAGTTCAAGGGCGGCGACGCTGCCACGGACATGCTCGCCGGAGTGCTTGGCTTTGTTGTGTTTGGGCTGATCGCGATGTCGCTGGGAGTGTTGACGCGCTCGCGCGTGGCCGCTGTCGCCATTCCGCTGGTGTGGATCCTGGTGGTGGAAAGCATGCTGGAGTTCGCGGCGCTCGCGTATGCGATTTTCCGGCCACTGTGGCTGGCCACGCCGGGTGCACGCATTCAGCAGTTGTCAACGCAGCTGGGCGGTCTGATGGCAAACCCGGAGAATCCACGCCTCGGGTTTGAGGCTGGGATGACGCAGCCGATGTGGTTCAACATCGTGGTGCTGGTGGCCTGGATCGTTGTGGCGGTTGGCGTTGCTCATTGGGTCAATGCCAAACGGGATGTGAAGTAAAAAGCAAAAAGTGCCGCGATTTCTCGCTTCTAAGGCGAGGTCGCGGCACTTTTTTCGTCGTTAAGCGGGAACGCGCGTGTCGTAGTAGCCTTCGCGGCGCTTGACCCACGCGATGACGGCGTAGGTGACTGGCATGACTACAATTTCGACGGCGGTCTTCCAGATGAAGCCGACGATGACATAGTTGACGAAGGTGCCCCAGGTGTCGATGCCGATCGCGGTGGCGGCGATGGAGCAGAAGATGAGCGTATCGACGAACTCGCCGACCACAGTCGAGCCCATCAGGCGCGCCCAGAGGGCCTTTTCGCCCGTGCGCTTCTTAATGGCGTTGAGCGACCAGGCGTTGAGCAGCTGGCCGACGACATAACCGGCCAGACCTGCGAGAACAAGCTGCGGGACGGTGCCCAGGACGGTGGCGAATGCTTCCTGATTTTCGTACCACGGTGCCGCCGGGAGCTTGATGGCGGCAAAGAAGCAGAGCATTGCGCCGGCGAGGATGGCGAAACCGGTCCACACGGTGCGGCGGGTGGCTTTGTAGCCGTAGCACTCGGAAAGCACGTCGCCGATGACGTAGCTCAAGGGGAAGAGGAAGAAGGCACCGTCGGTGGCCAGGCCGAAGATTTCCACGCCCTTGGTGGCGGTGATGTTGGAGACAATCAGCACGCCAATGAAAATGGCCGTGAACATAGGGTACAGCGATTTCGGTACCGGGATGTGGCGTGGCGTGGTTGCTGTGGATTCGGACTTTACTGCGTTCTCGGGCGCGTGCGAGGTGCTCACAGCGGCAGCCTCGGCGTTGCCCGGCCCAGACTTGGGCAGGTTTTCGTTATTTGTCACGGGAGGGAATGTTACCTGCCGCTTAGGGCTCCAAGCGAGCGCCGATGAAGTCTTCGAGGCCGACTTTGCCTTTCATCCTCTAACTCCTGTGGGTTTGAGTCCGCAGGAGTTAGAGGATGAGCGGGTTTAATTATTTGTTTTCTTAGCTCCACGCTTACTGCGCATTCCATTAACAATAAATGTAAAACAGCTTACAATCAGGCTGCCAAGAGCGATTAAGCAGTAGAGCAGCGCGCGATCTGTCTTTGCCGTAATAGCTGCTGTACTCATAACGGCAGTCTGGTTAGCTAGTTTGCTCAATGTGTACATCCCATTTGCGATGCCCAGGAGACAGAGGAGGCTCACGACTAGTCCGATAATGGAAATCGATGCTAGCCAATTTACGCGCAAACGTGATGACATTGTTCTCCTCTAAAAGATCCGCTTACAAAAAGTCACGCATACATTAACCCTTGATTTTATTGAAAGGTCATGAATGCCTTTCGAGTAAAAGATGAATTTCCTCCAAGATGATTTGAGTTATTCAACCGGAAATCTTTCCCCAAGATTTCAACTATCATCTTGGGGTCTCGCTAACATATTCCTGTGACCAGTTCCCAACGGTTGACTAATTTCACTTTACCCACCGGCCGCTACGCCCCTTCGCCGACCGGTCGGCTGCACCTGGGAAACCTGCGCACCGCAGTTCTCGCCTGGGCGCACGCCCGCGCGCAGGGTGGCCGCTTCATCGTGCGTATCGAAGATATCGACCGCCAGCGCTCCCGCCCCGAGTATGAGGTGCAGCAGCTCGCCGATCTCGAGGCCATCGGCATCGACTGGGATGGCGCCCCGGTCCGCCAGTCAGAACGCTCTGACCTGTATGAATCCGCGCTCGCCGACCTCACGCAACGCGGCCTGACCTATCCCTGCTTCTGCACGCGCCGCGAAATCCTCGCCGCCTCCTCCGCGCCGCATGGCGTGCCAGGTCAGTATCCCGGCACGTGCCGTTCGCTTGACGACGAGCACCTCGCCGCGAAGAAAGCCGAATTTGCGGCGGCGGGGAGAAGACCGTCGATACGCCTGAAATCGCAGGTGACTGAGGGGACCGCGACCGATGAACTGTATGGCGAGATTACCGCCCCGATCGATGACTTTGTCCTCCAGCGTGCCGATGGCATGTGGGCCTACAACCTCGCAGTCGTCGTCGACGATGCCGAGCAGGGGGTGACCGAGGTCGTGCGTGGCGATGACCTGATGTCCTCCGCCCCGCGTCAGGCGTACTTGGCTGGTCTTTTGAGGTACGCGACGCCTTCCTTCGTGCACGTGCCTCTGGTGGTGAACTCTGAAGGGCGGCGGTTGTCCAAGCGTGATGGCGACGTGACTCTCGGCGAGGTGCCCGTGGATGCAGCGCAGCGGTGGATTCTGGATTCGCTCGGTGGCGGTGTTGGTAGCGATGGTGGCGGTAATACAGAGATCGACTCCATCGCTGACCTCCCGGAAGCCCTACGCGCGGGCATGAAAATTCCTCGCGAACAGGTGATTTTCTAGGGGCTGCCGAGAACTACGGCTAGTACATACGTTAGGGGCAAGAGTGCGAATGCAACTAGTGCCGCCACGATTGTCAAACCGTTTGCCCGGGCCTTCAGTGCTGCAAGAAAGCTAACCAGGCCGAATCCGAAGACTCCGACGGCGAGGGGGATTGTCCAGGCATCGGAGAGCGCAGTGCTGACGAAAAACAGTCCAATGTAGCAGGTCAAGGCTAAGAGAAGTGCAGCAACTGCAAAATTGCGGGAGCGGTTCATGATATGGGTCTTAGGATTCCGCTAGAGGATCTTTGCCACCTAATTTCATTTCGAAGCGTTTGTAATCCTCGAGGGATGCGAAGTGGCGAGAATAGATGTCGATGTCTGTATCGACGCGACCGTAAAGAGCGGGGGCGACATCGACGATGTGGCGCAACGTGACAGATCCTCCCGAGTGGGAAGGATCTTCTGGGGCTAATTCATTTTCGTGGGCTAATGCTTCGACCTGCGCGTATGCGGCGCTATCAGAATCGGCAAAGACAATGTATAAGTCCTCACGGAAGAAGCTCTCATTCGCCGAGGTTGAATCTCTTTGCTTTGTTAACTCAAAAACTGCAATTCCGATGTATGGTTCCATCTATTTTTCCGTTCTTCGATTGCCCCCTAGTTCAGTACGAATTTGAGGCTTTCTTACTGGACGCCACGTTTACTCGAATTGATAAACATTGGATTGTTGCTGAAACCTGCGCTTACCCTATCACTGCCGATACCCTCGGGACATGCCTACTCTTCTAGTCGTCCACCATTCCCCGACCCCGCTCCTGCAGGAGGTCTTAAGTCACGCGCTCGAGGGCGCCAACGATCCCGCGCTAGAGGGCGTGGATGTCAAGGTTGTCGAGGCTCTCGACGCCACCATTGACGACCTGACCAGCGCCGACGCCATCCTGCTCGGTACCTCCGCCAACTTCGGCTACATCTCCGGCGCGCTCAAGCACTTCTTCGACACCACCTTCCGGGAGGCACAGGAAGTTACCAAGGGGCTGCCATTTTCCTACTGGATCCGCGGCGGCTTCGACACCACCGGCGCGGAAAACGCCATGAAAACCATCACGACCGGCTACAAGTGGGAGCTTGCGGCCGAACCCGTCGTGTTCGTCGGTTCGCTTGACGACGACATCTCCGACCGCCTGGTAAATCTCGGTGGCACCATGGCTGCCCAAATTTTGGGCTGATTGAAGATTTAGTGTCGAGGCCGTGAAATAATGGCCGGGTGAATGATTCAGGGGCACAAGGGTCGCAAGTGACGTCATCAAGCGAGAAAAACCGCAAGCCCATGATGAGTCTGCTGGGGCCTGCGTTTGTGGCGGCGATTGCCTACGTGGACCCCGGAAATGTGGCTGCGAACCTGTCTGCGGGCGCGAGCTACGGGTATCTGCTGCTGTGGGTGCTGGTCGTGTCCAACCTCATGGCGATGGTTGTGCAGTATCTGTCGGCGAAGTATGGCCTGGTGACGGGGCGGTCGCTGACCGAAGGCGTTGCCGACCGCTTCGGTTCGAACCGGCCGGGGCGGCTGGCGTACTGGGTGCAGGCCGAGATTGTGGCGGCAGCGACGGATGTGGCGGAAATTATTGGTGGCGCCACCGCGCTGTATCTGCTCTTCGGAACGCCGATGCTGCTCGGTGGTGTCATTGTCGGTGTGGTCTCGCTGGGGCTGTTGTTGCTTCAGGGTGGGCGTTCGCAACGCACTTTTGAGGGCGTGATTGTGGCGTTCCTGCTGGTCATTACGGTGGGGTTCCTGGCCGGGCTGTTTGTCACGGGCTTGAGCCTCGGGGAGATGGCCAACGGAATTCTGCCGCGCTTCCAGGGCGCGCACACCGTGGTGCTGGCGGCGTCCATGCTGGGCGCGACCGTGATGCCGCATGCGGTCTACCTGCACTCCGGGCTGGTGCGCGACCGCGAGTACAAGGTGGAAGATGACGCCTCGCTGCGCCAACACCTGCGTGCCACGCGTATCGATGTCTTCGGTGCGCTCGTGCTGGCCGGGTCGGTGAATATCGGCATGCTGTGTCTTGCGGCCGAAGCGCTCCCGGGGGTGGAGGGGACTGACTCTATCGAAGGCGCCCACGCCGCTGTGACCAGCGCACTTGGTCCCGTGGTGGGCATACTTTTCGGCGTTGGGCTGTTGGCCTCCGGGCTGGCGTCGTCCTCTGTCGGCTGCTACGCCGGCGACCTGATTATGCGTGACCTGTTGAAAGTGCACGTGCCGATGCTGGTGCGCCGCATAGTCACCATCATCCCGGCGCTGCTCATTATCGCCAGCGGCGTGGAGCCGACGTGGGCGCTGGTGCTCAGCCAGGTGGTGCTGTCGATTGGTATCCCGTTTGCGCTGGTTCCGCTGGTGCGCATGACCTCCTCGCATGCCGAGATGGGTATCTGGGCCAACACCCCGCTACTGCGCCGGGTCGCGTGGGTTATCTGCGGACTCATCATCGCGCTCAACGTGGCGCTGGTGGTTCTGGTGCTGATGGGGAAGGGGTAGTCAGCGGGCGAGGTGGAAGGCGGTAGCTTTCGGGAGTGGAAGGTGGGGGCTTCGTCGTAAAGCGTGCGGGAGATGGTAGACAAAGCTGTCTAGTTGGTGTTAGGGTGGGCGACACGATCACAAGATATCGACGAGAAATGGCCTTTGACAGCGTCGATAGGCAACCGCCCGATTCGCGGACCCGGTGCCCCAAAGGAAGATCAGCCCCACAGACCGCCTGCGGGGAAGAGCGAATAGGAGCGCAAAATGCACACCACAATAAGCGACGTCCACATCATCCACCTCAGCCGTCACACCGCTGACCTCCTCGTCGACGGCCGACCCGTCGCCATCCGGCTGCAAGAAGCCGACATCGCCCCCCACTCCCGGAATCTCGTCCAACTCCCCGTCGACCCCGCCTTCTACGCCACCCTCCGCGGCCAACAACGCGCCGACTACCTCAGCGCCCACGTCCGCGACGGCGTGCGCTACGGCCGCATCCTCTGGCACGAGCTTGACGACGGCCGCCACTTCCTCACCATCCCCACCATTGGCGGCTACCACGTGCACCAGGTCTTTGAGGTCCGCCGCAGCCGCGAAGGAGTGTGGAGCCGGCACTGAGCTTGGCTTGGTGGGCGCGGCGTGATGGACGTGGCGTTGCGTTGATGAGCGCGGCGCGGATGCGAACGGGAACCTCTCCACCTAGCCTTGGACTATGCAGGTACGAGACTCCGCAACACCCCCGTTCTGGCCCACCGAAGGCGAAGGTGACTTCTACACCGACGCCGCCGCAGCCGTCGACCGGCTCACCGAAATCCACCGAGCGGGAATGGCCTACCTAGTCGAGCAGTACACCGCCGCCACCGAAGGAAATTCCGGGAGTGGGCCGGTGCGCGCCTACTACCCCGAACTACGCTTCACCGTCCCGGCCGGCAGCGCCGTCGAGGATGTCGACCCCTCCCTGTCGCACGGCTTCGTCGACCGCCCGGGAGTGTATGCCACCACCATCACCCGCCCGGTGATGTTCCGCACCTACCTCATCGAGCAAATCAACGACCTGCTCGCCAATCACGGCGGCGAAGTCGAGGTGCGCGTCTCCGACCAGCCCATCCCACTCCGGATGTGCCGCGGCTTCGATGCGGCCGCCGAAGAAGCGGCGGGGAGGGAGGGGGCGTCGGCAAGCACGTTGGCGGCAGTGGAGAAGACATTCACCCCCATCGACTCCGCCTGCATCGACGACACCATCGCCGACGGCGAAGCCGACTACCTGGGCCTTCTCATCAAACCTTTGAGCCTCTTTACCGCCCAGCGCATCGACCTCGCCCTCCAGCGACTCGAGCATTACACCGGGTCGCACGCCGCCAACATCCAGCGCTTCGTGCTGTTCACCAACTACCAGCTGCACACGGACGTGTTCCTCGAATACGCCGCCACCCTCACTCCCGGAAATCCGCACGGGTACACGGCGCTGGCGTGCCCGGGTGGGCAGCGCTACGACATCGGCGCCATCCCCACTCCCGGAATTTGCCGCCAGCACGCGCACGCCTCGCAGATGCCGGCGTACCACTTGCTTCGCGACGACCAATGCGGCATCACCATCATCGACATCGGCGTCGGCCCCTCCAATGCCAAAACCATCACCGACTGCCTCGCCGTCACGCGCCCGCACTGCTGGATGATGGTCGGGCACTGCGCCGGCCTCGACGGTCGCATGCGCATCGGCGACATGATTCTCGCCAACGGTTACGACCGCGCCGACGGAGTCCTCGACAACTACGTGCCCCTGGAAAAGCCCATCCCACCGATTGCGGAAATTCAGCTCGCCGTCACCAACGCGCTCGCCCGCGTCTCCGGACTCACCGGCGATGAGCTGAAAAAGCGTCTGCGCACCGGCACCGTGCTGTCGACCTCCGACCGCAACTGGGAGTGGCGCTCTCAGGCCGACCTCTACCGAGAGCTGCAGAAATCCACCGCCATCGGCGTCGAAATGGAATCCGCCACCATCGCCGCCAACGGCTACCGCTTCCGCGTGCCCTACGGCGCGTTGCTCAGCGTCTCCGACATGCCGCTGCACGACAAACCCAAACTCCCGAAATCCGCCCGCGAGTTCTACCAGTCCTCCAAGGAAGAGCACCTCATGGCCGCCGTGCGCGCGTGCGAGGACATGGCCGCGGCTCCCGACACCCTCCACTCCCGGAAATTACGTCGGCCGGTGGGAGAGGTCGCGTTCCGGTAGGGCACTTTCGGGAGTGCGTCGTCAAGCCCGTTTGTGCAGATTGTGCATGCTTTACGACGGCTGTGGACAACGCCAAAAAGCGATTGAAGCCGCCCACTCCCGGAAACTAGCCTTAGCCCCATGACGACATTGGGACTGCTCAGCGCGCTGGCGACACGGGGTATTGACGTGCTCGCGGACCTGCGCGCCGCACTCCCGGAAAAATCCACCGGGCACCGGGAGTTGGCAGCCAGCATCGGCTTCGACCCCTTCCGCCTCAAGCGCCTGCTGCGCTGTGCCGAGCGGCTGTTCGGCACCGTCGAGGGCGATGTGGACGTCGAATCCCGCGACAAGGCCGTCGCAATCGCCCGGGAGCTGAAGCTGTCGCTGGACACGGTCATGCAGATCGACAAGCGCTCCGGGCAACTCAACAACGTCGAAATCCGGGAGTACTACCGCCTGGACTTCACCCGCGCCGCCGCGGCCTACGACTTCGAGGGCCTCGACACCTACATGCGAACCAAGGTCAAGGAGCTCAACCACACCGACGAGCCGCCGCAGCACCTGCGCGCCCACGTCTCCCGGAATCCGGACATCCGCGGGATGAAGCATCTGCAGGTCACTGGTCCGGCGAACATGATTGACGACCTGGTCGCGCCGCTGACCGTGCGCGCAGCTGAAATCGCCAAAGCGCACGAGGATTACACCCGGGATCGGTGCGTCGGTCAAGCGCTGGCAGAACGCTTGGCGCACGGGTCGGAGGGGCCGCTTGACGACGTCGACAAGCTCCGTTACCAGCCCGCGCTCATCGTAACCGCGCAAGACATCGTGGAGTACAGCCCGCGGTTTGCGGCGACCTCCAACGGATCCGTCCTCACTCCCGGACAATTCGTCGAGGCATTGCTCGCGGACACCGGCTGGGTGCTGGTCTACGACGAGCACAACACTCCGACCGACCTACTCCCGATACACAACCCGCGCCTGGCGACGGAGGAACAGCGCATCGCGATGATCCTCGACAACCCCATCTGCGCGTGGCCCGGGTGCCCGCGCCCCGCCCACGCCGGGCAGGCCCATCACCTGGTCGCCAGGAAAAACGGCGGCGCCACGACTATGGAAAACATGGTCATGACCTGCAAAGAACACAACGCTGCCAACGATGACGACAGGCAAGGCCTCAACGGGCACCTCGAGCGTGACGACGGCTCCGGCGCGGTCTACCGCCACCCGCCGTCTCCGCACGCGCCGCCCGAATTCAACCTTGCCTTCCCGACAGCTCTCGCGGGGCGGGCCTACTCGGGCTACCGTCAACGCGAATAGCTTTACAGAAATACCCATAGGGGGTATATCTTGGGGTATGGCTAATCAAACTTTTACTGTTACTGGCATGACATGCGGACACTGCGAGGCATCGGTGCGGGAGGAAGTCTCTGAACTCCCGGGAATCACTGATGTCCAGGTTGACCGCTCCCGGAATTTCCTTTCCGTGACCTCGAATGCAGACATTGACACCGCTGCCGTAATCGCAGCAGTGGATGAAGCTGGCTACAAGGCGGTCGCAAACTAAACCCCCAAAGAGGAAAGCGGATGTCTGAGCAGCAACTTCTCATCCTTGATATCCCCGTCGGCGGGATGACGTGTGCGTCGTGCGCAAACCGTATCCAACGCAAGCTGAACAAACTTGATGGCGTTAACGCGAGCGTGAACTATGCGACCGAGAAGGCGCATGTGGAGGCGCCGGCGGACATCAACCCGCAGCAACTGATCGACACAATCGTGGCAGCGGGGTACACCGCTGAGCTTCCGCAGGAGGAGCCCGAACAGGAACCGGGTGCTGCTCCCGAAGGGAAAGACCGGGAGCTGGAAGACCTGCGCAACCGAGTCATCGGCGCTGTCATCCTCACCGCTCCCGTCATCGCAATGTCGATGATCCCTGCCCTCCAGTTCACTAATTGGCAGTGGCTGTGTCTCACGCTCTCGGCGCCGGTCTTTGTGTGGGCCGGCTGGCCGTTCCACCGCGCGACACTGAAGAATCTGCGTCATGGCGAGGTCACCATGGACACGCTGATCACTATGGGGACGACCGCTTCGTTCCTCTGGAGTGTGTGGGCGTTGTTCTTCGGGCGTGCCGGGCTGCCGGGGCTCAAGCACGAGTTCCACTTCACGGTCACTCCTGGTGATGCCGATATGAACATCTACCTCGAGGCGATGGCCGGCATCATCATGTTTGTGCTGATTGGTCGTTACTTCGAGAAGCGCTCCAAGCGCAACGCCGGTCAGGCACTCCGGGAGTTGATGAAGCTTGGCGCCAAGGATGTCTCCGTTCTCGAAAGTTCGGGAGTGGAGAAGCGGCTGCCCGTGGAACAGCTCCGTCCGGGAGTGGTGTTCGTCGTTAGGCCTGGTGAGAAGATCGCGACGGATGGCGTTGTCGTGGAGGGCGCGTCGGCGGTGGATGCGTCGATGCTGACCGGCGAGCCGATGCCTGTCGAGGTCGGCCCTGGCGATGAGGTGACGGGGGCGACGATCAATACGTCTGGGCGGCTGCTTGTGCGGGCAACGCGCGTGGGCTCGGAGACGCAGTTGGCGCAGATGGCGGCGATGGTCGAGGCGGCGCAGACGGGTAAGGCGCCGGTGCAGCGGCTGGCGGATCGGGTTTCGGGAGTGTTCGTGCCCGCCGTCATCGCGATCGCCGCGGTCACGCTGGGCGCGTGGTTGTTTACGGGGCACGGCGCGAGTGAGGCGGTCACGGCTGCGGTCGCCGTGCTCATCATCGCGTGCCCGTGTGCGCTTGGCTTAGCGACGCCCACAGCGCTCCTGGTCGGCACGAGTGAAGGTGCCAAGGTTGGTGTGCTGCTGCGTGGCCCGGAGGTGCTGGAGTCGGCGCGGAAGGTCGACACGGTTGTGCTGGATAAGACCGGCACGGTGACTACGGGTGTGATGGAGCTGACGGAGGTCCCTCCCACTCCCGAAAATCTGCTGCCGCTTGCTGCTTCGGTGGAGGCAGCGTCGCATCACCCGATTGCGCAGGCTATTGTGCGTGCGGCGGATCCGGATTCTCTACTCCCGGTTTCGGATTTCCGGGATATTCCGGGAGTGGGGGTTGAAGGCACCGTGGATGGCCACCGCATCGAGGTCGGTCGCTCCGGGGAAAATTCCGGGAGTGGGGGGACGGTGGTTGCGGTGCGCCGCGACGGCGAGCTCCTGGGCACGTTGGAGGTGTCGGATTCGGTGAAGCCGACGTCGGCGGCTGCGGTCGCGAAATTCCGGGAGTGGGGGGTGCGGCCGATTCTGCTGACCGGCGACGCCGCCGACCCGGCGTTTCGGGTCGCAGATGAGGTCGGTATTGCTCGCGAGGATGTGATTTCGGGAGTGATGCCGGAGGATAAGGTCGCGACGATTGAGAAGTTGCAGGCTGGCGGCGCGTGTGTGGCGATGGTCGGCGATGGCATCAATGATGCTGCGGCTCTTGCGCAGGCGGATTTGGGCATGGCGATGGGCACGGGCACCGATGTGGCGATGGAGGCTGCGGATATCACGCTGGTGCGTGGTGATTTGTTGGCGGCTGCGGATGCGCTGCGGTTGTCACGCCGGACGCTTCGCACGATTCGTTCGAATCTTTTTTGGGCGTTTTTCTACAACGTTTTGGCAATTCCCGTCGCCGCGCTGGGGTTGCTGAATCCGATGTTGGCTGGCGCTGCGATGGCGTTTTCGTCGGTTTTTGTGGTCGGCAACAGTCTGCGTCTGCGCGGTTTTTCTCCGAGTCAACCAGCTATTCAAAAAGGAGTAACTCATGAGTGAGTCTTGTTGTTCGTCGCAATCGCATTCGCTTGACGACGATTCTTGCTGCCATGACACCACTGATCCCGGTTATCTCGTGGAGAAGCGGCGTTATGAATCCCGTATCCGTCGCATTGAGGGGCAGGTTCGTGGCATTGGTCGGATGATTGAGAACGAAGAGTACTGTATCGATGTTTTGACCCAGATTTCGGCGGTGAATTCGGCGTTGAAGTCGTTGGCGTTAACTCTTCTGGATGCTCACCTCCATCACTGTGTGGTGCATGCGGCTGAGGGCGGCCCGGAGGAGTTGGACGCCAAGCTGGAGGAGGCCTCGGCGGCGATTGCTCGGCTGGCTAAGTAACTCCCGGAAAAATTCCGGGAGTGGGGGGCGAAACAGCAGTCGGCAGTCGGCAGCCGGAGTTGGTTGCTGTTGGTTGCACCGATTGCGCGGGAGTGCCGCTTCAATGCCTCGTTTTCCCTGGTAGGGGGAGCGTTTTGGGAAAATGGGGTTTGTTGGGTAGTCTTTAACGACGTTGGAGGATTCGACTAGCGGCCTATGTCACACGCCTGGAACGCGTGCGGGAGTCACATCCCTCGTGGGTTCAAATCCCACATCCTCCGCAGAGTGAAAACCCCCGGTTTACGCCGGGGGTTTTCTTGTATTTATGCAGGTGAGTGGATTTGCAGTGTATGCCGGGGGCTGCGGGGAGGCGGGGAACTGTCATGAATGCTGTCACGAAACTGGTGACGAATCCGTGGTGGCAACGCCCTGATTAGTGTGGCAGTTCTTCGCTGACCGGTGCGGCGAGCGCTAGCAGTGTGACTTTTTGCGTGGGCCTGTAGTAGGCTGTCTTCACGGATCCCATGTGGCGTCCATCTCGTGAACTCCCCCAGGGCAGGAATGCAGCAAGGGTCAGCGAGCTCTGACGGGTGCGTGGGGTCCCCTTTTTTTATCCCCGGCGTTCTTCTGGCACTTATGGCTAGGTTTCGGGCACTTGTCGGCGGTTTCCTGTGACCTATCGATGTTTTTTCGGCACTTATCCCCGCGATATTGGCCAGGCCATTTCACCTATCGATGAGCTATTCACTTATGGCCACGCTGCAGCGCATCGATAGGTGAATACCTTGGCCACAAGTGGTCGCGTTCGCTGGTCTGGAAGAATACTGTGCATGAGCGATGCAGACGACACGCGAGTACCACCACAGACAACACGAGAACCGCTAGAAACACCAGAACCACCCGAAACCCGAGAAACCCCAGCCCCAATGGGCGTGTGGGGCTCCTTCCGGTTCGCAGTTTCTTCACCGAAGCGCCTGCGCACCGAGCTGCTGGCCGGTGCTGCGGTGTCGTTCGCGCTGATCCCCGAGGTCATTTCGTTTTCCATCTTGGCGGGCGTGGACCCGGCGGTGGGGCTGTTTAGCTCGGTGATTATGGCCATCGTGATTGCCTTTACGGGTGGTCGCCCGGCCATGATTACTGCTGCCGCTGGTTCGGTTGCGCTCGTCGTCGCGCCGTTGTCGCGGACGTACGGGATGGATTACCTCATTCCAACGGTGCTGCTCGCGGGTGTGTTGCAGATTGCTTTTGCGGCGCTGGGTATCGCTAAGCTGCAGCGTTTCATTCCGCGCGCGGTCATGATTGGCTTTGTTAACGCGCTGGGTATCCTCATTTTCACTGCGCAGCTCGAGCATCTCATCGATGTGCCCTGGTTGGTGTATCCGCTGGTCGCTCTGGGTATTGCGATTATGGTGTTCCTGCCCCGCGTGTTCACCGCGATTCCGGCTCCGCTGGTAACGGTGATCGTCGTCACGCTTGTTGCGGTGTTGGCGAATTGGCGCGTGCCGAACGTGAGCGATATGGGCGAGCTTCCGGAATCCCTCCCGCAGCTGCTGATCCCGAATGTGCCCCTGACCTGGGAGACTCTGCAGCTGATTGCGCCGTATTCGGTGGGCGTGGCGATTGTCGGCATCATGGAATCGCTGATGACGGCGAAGCTCGTGGACGACATCACGGATACGCATTCGGACAAGACCCGCGAGACGTGGGGGCTGGGTGTGGCGAACATCGCGGGCGGTTTCTTCGGCGGTATCGCTGGCTGCGCGATGATTGGTCAGACGATGGTGGGTGTGAAGGAATCGTCGGGACGCACTCGCTTGACGACGCTCTTTTCCGGTGTCTTCCTGCTCATTCTGGTCCTTCTGCTCAGTTCTGCAGTTGGAGTGATTCCGATGGCGGCGCTGGTTGCGGTGATGGTCGTGGTGTCGGTGGACACGGTCGATTGGCGCTCGATCTCCCCTCGGACGTTGCGCCTGATGCCGCGTTCGGAGACGGCGGTGATGCTGGTGACGGTCATCGCTACGCTGGCGACGGATAACCTCGCCATCGGCGTGATTTCGGGTGTGGTCGTGGCGTCGCTGATGTTCGCGCGCCGTGTCGCTCATCTGGTCAGGATTGAAGTGCTTGACGACGATCCCAGCGCCCACTCCCGGACGTACAAGGTGCGGGGTCAGTTGTTCTTCGCCTCCAGTAACGACCTGGTGTACCAATTCGACTACACCGATCCTGCGCAGCGGATTGTCATCGATATGTCGGAGGCTGAGATTTGGGATGCCTCCACGGTGGCGGCGTTAGATTCCGTGAGGGTCAAGTTTGCTGACCGGGGCAAAGAGGTGGAAATTATCGGCTTGGAGGGGCCGAGTAAGCAGCGTCTGGATGCGCTGTCGGGGAAGTTGTAGAAATCCCAATCCGGGGTATGCCTTACACTTGGTTGCAAAGCCGGATGCGGCGCGGGGAAAAAGTTTTCCGTGCCAGTTTTGTCAGGTTTTAACTTATGTCCGATACCTGGGAGGGTGCGTACACCATGGCCGTGGATTCCTTCGATGTTCAGCAGTTGGCGGCACACAAGGATGAGTTTGCGAAGGCATATGAGGAACTGAAATCCCGTAACCTCGCACTGAATTTGACTCGTGGTAAGCCGTCGTCGGAGCAGCTCGATTTCGCAAACGCCCTGCTGGGTCTCCCGGCGCCGGATTACATTTCGGCTTCTGGGGAGGATGTCCGCAATTACGGCAACGCCAAGGGCATTACTGATATCCGCGCTATCTGGGCAGAACTGCTGGATCTGCCGGTGGAAAACGTCCTGGCACAGGATGCTTCCAGCCTGAACATCCAGTTTGACCTGATTTCGTGGGCCATGCAGTTCGGCAACGTGGACTCGGAGCGCCCGTGGAACGAGGAGCCGGTGCTGAAGTGGCTGTGCCCGGTTCCGGGGTATGACCGGCACTTTGCTATCACGCAGCACTTCGGCATTGAGATGATCCAGGTGCCGTTGAACGAAGACGGTCCGGATATGGATGTCGTGGAGAAGCTGGTGGCCTCCGACCCGCAGATTAAGGGCATGTGGAATGTCCCGATGTTCTCCAACCCGACGGGCGTGACCTACAGCGCTGAGGTCTGCCGCCGTCTGGTTGAAATGGAGACTGCCGCTCCGGATTTCCGTCTGATGTGGGATAACGCCTACATGGTTCACACGCTGACGGATGAGTTCCCGGAGGTTCACAACGTCATTAAGTGGGCGGAAGAGGCCGGTAACCCGAACCGCGTGTGGGCTTTCGGCTCGACTTCGAAGATCACCTTCGCAGGCGCTGGCATTGCTTTCTACGCTTCCTCGGACGCCAACTTGGAGGATTACCTCAAGCACGCTGGTATCCGCGGCATTGGCCCGAATAAGGTCAACCAGCTGGCTCACGCCAAGTTCTTCGGTGACGCGGAGGGTGTGCGCGAGCAGATGCGCCGTCATGCAGGTTCGCTGGCTCCGAAGTTTGAGAAGGTTCTGCAGATTCTGGATGAGCGCCTGACGGAGTACGGCGTGGCAGAGTGGTCGAAGCCGACCGGCGGTTACTTCATCAACCTCGACGTGGTTGATGGCACTGCTCGTCGCGTGGTGGAGCTGGCTAAGGAGGCCGGCATTGCGCTGACCGGTTCTGGTTCTTCCTTCCCGCTGAAGCAGGATCCGAATGATCGCAATATCCGCCTGGCACCGTCGCTGCCTCCGATGGAGGAGCTCGAGGTTGCTATGGATGGCGTCGCTACCTGTGTGCTGCTCGCCGCCGCTGAGAAAGCGACTGCGTAGGCCAAGTAAGCCAGGTAGGTCGGGATAGGACTATATGAACTTCGAAGAGACGAAGTTTTGGATCTCCGGGCTTTTCCCCGGAGAACCCCAGGTCGGCGAGTATGTGACGGAGCTGCCGGCCAGTGGTCGGCACGGGCAGGAACACGATTCGGCTCCGCTGCGGGTCGCTGAGTTCTCGCTTTACGACGGGCCGGACGGCCAAGCGAACGAGCGTCGTCCGGAAACGGCAGCCGCCACCGTGGAGTTGGGCCGCAACTACTGTGGTCTGACCGGCGCAGCAAAGACGGATATCCGCGTGGAGCTCTTCTCCGTCGCATACGCTGATTTTCCCGTGGCCACCATGGTCGCGGCCGCGGGAGCGCTGGTGGAGGAAGAACCGGAGTTCCTGTCGCCAATTCCGGGCCGTGTTATTCCGAATGCGGTGCGGCTGGCTGCCGATCAGGTGGCCGAGGTAGGGGAGTCGTCGTCAAGCACTGCCTTTACCGTGGCGCACGTGCTGTGCACGGTGCCGTATGTGTGGAGCGACGGGGTGCCGAATGTGTCCGAGATGCCGGGCAAAATCAGCCTGCATGAGGGCGATGTGGAGTCGCCGCAGGGGCGCATGACCACGATGACGCAGCTGGTGCCAATTACGGATGCGGAGCTGGTGTTTTATGAGCAGCAGGGTCCGCAGGCGTTGATGCAGAAGTTGGCCGAGGTGGACGCTGACCTGCGGGATTGGTGCCGTGAGTCGGTTGTTGCCCAGGAGGGTTCGAACTAGCCGGTCCGGGGTGGAAGGTAGGCTGAGCACGTGGCTCTGTATAGGAAGTATCGTCCGGCATCGTTCGCCGAAGTGGTGGGGCAGCGGCACGTAACTGACCCGCTGTCGGCGGCGTTGGAATCTCGTGATGCGCAGGGGCGTCCCAACCGCATTAACCATGCGTATTTGTTCTCCGGGCCGCGTGGCTGTGGCAAGACCTCGTCGGCGCGCATTATGGCGCGCAGTTTGAACTGTGCGGAGGGGCCGACGGCGACGCCGTGTGGCCAGTGTGCGTCGTGTCGTGCGTTGGCGCCGGGTGGTCCGGGCAATTTGGACGTTATTGAGCTGGACGCGGCTTCCCATAACGGTGTGGAAGATATGCGTGAGCTGCGGGAAAAGGCTATCTTCCAGCCGGCGGAGTCGCGCTACCGCATCTTCATTATTGACGAGGCGCATATGATTACCGCCTCGGGTTTCAATGCGCTGTTGAAGATTGTGGAGGAGCCGCCGGAGCATCTCATCTTCATTTTTGCGACCACGGAGCCGGAGCGTGTGCTGCCGACGATTCGCTCGCGTACACACCACTATCCGTTCCGGCTTTTGACCCCGCCGGATATGCGCGGGCTGCTTGAGCGTGTGGTCACGGCCGAGGGTGTGCGGGTAGAGCCGGACGTGTATCCGCTGGTCATCCAGGCCGGTGGCGGTTCGCCGCGTGACTCGCTGTCGGTTATGGATCAGCTCATTGCTGGTTCCGGCACCGATGGTGTGGATTATGAGACTTCTGCGGCCATTCTCGGTGTCACTGACAGCGTAATCATCACGGATGCGATTGAGGCGCTGGCGGCAGGCGATCGCGCGGCCATGTTTAGCGTGGTCGGGCGTGTGATTATGTCGGGCCAGGATCCGGCTCGGTTTGCCTCGGATCTGCTTGGCCGGGTGCGTGATTTGCTGGTGCTGTCCGCAGTGCCGAATGCGCTGGAGCAGGGGCTTGTAGAGATTCCGGAGAGCCAAATCGACGGTGTCCTGGAGCAGGCCGGGACAATTCCCCCGGCTACCCTGACGCGCTTCACGCAGGTGCTCTCTGACGGCCTGCGTCACTTCCGCGGCGTGACTTCGCCGCGCCTGCTGCTCGAGGTCCTGTGCGCGCGCATGCTCCTGCCCGCCACCGAAGATTCGGTGGAGTCGCTGCTGCAGCGCGTAGAGGCGTTGGAACACGGCAGGCCCGCGCTTGCCGACGGCTCGGGGGTCGCAACCCCCGCAGCGGCACCGGCGTCTTCCGCCGCGGGGTCGGGGTCGGGTGCGGCTGAGGCCGATGCTTCGCCGATGCAGTCTGGCCAGTCGGCTCGTGAAGCGTGGCGCCAGCGGAATGCCCAGCGAAAGAAAGGGGCGCAGGCCCAGGGCAGTCGTGCTGGGCAGGCAGCGTCAGCGCAGGCACCGTCGCAGCCTCAGGCTCAGCCGGAACCTGTTCAGCAGCAGTCTGCACCAGCGGCACCGGTGTCGCAGGAGTCGGTAACTGAGCCGCAGCCTGCACCAGAAGCATCTACTGCGACCGCTGAGCAGCCTGCACAGCCTGCACAGCCTACGCCGGCCGAATCAGTTGAGCAGTCTCAGCCGGCCGAACAACCGCAGCATCCTGAATCGGCTGAGCAGCCGATGTCCGAGGAAGAAGCTCAGGCGGAGAAGATTCGTGAGTTCCGTCGGAAGATGGCGGAGCATGCCCGCATCAGCGAGCAGCAGACTCGGGCGCAGCTTGCGCAGGAGCGTGAGCAGCAAACCCGCGAGCGTGAGGGGGAAGGCGGCTCGATGTCGATTGTCGAGGAAGAGCCAGTTGTCTCTGCCTCGCCAGCTCACTCTGAACAGCCAACTCAGGCCGCCCAGCCAGCGCAATCAGCCGAGTCGGCAAGGCCAACTCAGGCCGCCCAGCCCGAGCAACCAGTCCAGCCTGAGCAGCCAACGCAGACTACTCAGGCACCAGAATCGCAGCCGGCGCCGCAAGTTCAGCAAGCACCAGAGCCAGCACCGCAACCGCAACCGGAACCAACACCACAGCCGGAGCCCGAACCTGCACCCGCCGGTATCGAGAAAATCCGCGAGCACTGGCAGGAGATTCTCGCAGCAGTCGACGGACAGCATGCGTTCCCCATTCGCGTGCTGGCCGAGCAGGCGGTACCGCTCGATGTCGAAAACGACACGCTCGTCATTGGACACAGCACAGGAGCGCTCGCTACCAGGCTCAATACGCCTGATTACGCTCAGGCACTATCCACTGCCGTGAAGCAGGTGACGGGCTTCAACGGCCAGGTGCACTGTGTCGTCGGTACGCGCCCGCGCGCACCGCGTTCAACAGCTACTGGTGGTGGTTCCGGGGAGGATGATTCGTCGTCAAGAGGTTCGTCCTCGCCGAACGACACCGCCCCTGCACCGACCCCCGCAGCACCAGCGCAACCAGAGACATCTGAGCAGCAGGTACAGCAGGAACAGCAGACGCAGTCAGAGCCAGCACCGCGCCCGCAGCGGTCATCGACATACGCATCCGTTGTTGAGCGCCGTGCCAAAATCGAAGCCGCCAAGCGTGCTGCGATGGGACAGCAGGCAGGTCACGACCAGCCGGCTCAGCCACATCAGTCACGTCAGCCAAGCCAGCCAGCTCAACCGAACCCGAACCCGGCCCAGCAACAGCCGCAGCAGCCAAACCAGCCGCAGTCATTCCTGCGCGCGGCACAAGCAAACGCACAGGCCAATGCCCAAGCGAACGCTCAGGCCCAGGCCAATCAGGATTCGGGCTTCGGCGGCGTCCCACTGCCACCAGAGCCGATGGAGGAGTTCGCTCCACCAGAGGGCGCAGAGGGCGCAGAGAGCTACGGTTCGCGCAACCCGTCCAACTACAACTCCAACGCCAACACCAACTACAACCCGGTTCCCCAAACCCCGCAGGACAACAACTACGAAGAGGACACCTCCGAGTACTTCGAGGCCGCGAACGAGGTCGGGTCTCTCGATCACCGCTCGCTAAAGGACGTGGTCATGGAGATGCTGGAAAAGGAGCTGGGAGCCAAACCGCTAGAAGACCGCTAGAGCCGTTAGAATGGGGCGGCGATGCGCGTCGTAAAGCATGGGCGATGAGCCTTAGAAGCGTGCGCGTAACTACAAATCAGCACGTAAAGAGCACAATAGTTAGGAACATTAGTTATGACTCAGCCAGATATGAACGCAATTCTGCAGCAGGCACAGCAGATGCAGGCACAGCTGCAGGCAGCTCAGCAGGAGATCGTCGCTTCCACCATCGTCGGTGAGGCCGGCGGCGGTCTGGTCAAGGTGACTATGCAGGGCTCGGGCGAGGTCACGGACATCGCCATTGATCCGAAGGTCGTTGACCCGGAGGACGTCGACGGGCTGCAGGACCTGGTTCTCGCTGCTTTCCAGGACGCTACCGCTAAGGTGCAGTCGCTGGCGGAGCAGAAGATGGGCCCGCTGTCCCAGGGCTTCGACGGTCTCGGTGGCCTCGGTTTCTAAATTAGCTTTTCAGACCAGTATTTGTAGGTAATTATCATTGTTCGAGGGACCACTCCAAGATCTCATTGATGAGTTCTCGCGCCTGCCGGGCATCGGCCCGAAGTCAGCTCAGCGTATCGCTTTCTACCTGATGAAGGCGGAGCCGGAGGACATCGGCCGGCTCCAATCCGCGCTTGGTCGGGTGCGCGAGGGTGTGCAATTCTGCCGGGTCTGCGGCAATATTTCGGAAACCGACGTGTGCCAGTACTGCTCGGATACACGGCGCGACCGAGGTTTGGTGTGCGTCGTTGAAGAGGCGCGCGATATCCAGGCCATCGAGCGCACGGGGGAGTACAACGGTCGCTACCACGTGCTCGGCGGGGCGCTCGATCCGCTTGGCGGCATCGGTCCGAACGAGCTCAATATCCGCACGCTGCTGCAACGTATCGCAGGCGTGCTTGACGACGTCGACGAGACCCAACCCCCAGAAATCCACGAGGTCATCATCGCGACTGACCCCAACACCGAGGGCGAAGCAACCGCGACCTATTTGGCCCGGCTGCTGCGGGACTTCCCGGATCTCGAGGTCACTCGGTTGGCCTCCGGCATGCCACTGGGCGGGGACCTGGAGTTCGTCGATGAACTGACCCTGTCCCGCGCGCTGACGGGCCGGCTGAAGGTTTAGCCGCCGTCCAGTCAGCCCGGCCGGCCGCGCGAAACTACAAAACTAGCGCTCGCTCTTCGGACGCGGCTTGGACAGGATGCGCTCTTCGCGCAGCTTATCCACGACCTCGAGGTCTAGCGGAGCCAGGCTCGACAGGTCCTGGTTGGTAGCGCGGGCCAGCAAAAGATCAGCCAGCTGCGGATTGCGAGCCAACACAGGTCCGTGCAGGTAGGTACAGATAATCGAACCCTGCACCGCGCCTTCGGCGCCACCGGTCGGTGTGAGTGCAGAAACGTCCACTCCCGGAGCAATCCCGGAGTCCGCCTGCTCCACTTCCGGGCCGGTATTGCCCACACCACGGACAACCCGACCAAGCGGCTTCGCATCGGCACCCAGGGTCGTGCGACCCATGTGGTTTTCGAAGCCAGTCAGTGGGCTGGCGTCGACGTCGTCAAGCAAACCGTTCGTGGGATCGACGAGCGTGCAGATTTCGCCGATCGCGCGCGACTCCAGCGAATCGGTGGTGCAGTCGACAAGGCCGAGACCTGCGACGTCGCGTCCGCCCGCGCGGAAAGAATTGCCGAAAATCTGGAAGCCCGCGCAAATCGCGAGGATCTGCTTCCCGGCCTCGGCTGCCTTTTTGATGCCGCCGTCATTGATCAGATGCTCCACCGCGATGGTCTGTGCGACGTCCTCGCCGCCGCCGACGGTGTAGATATCCAGGTCGGTGGGGACGGCATCGCCCAGCTTGATCGGGACAATCTCGGCGTCAATCCCACGCATCCGCGCGCGTTGCCGCAGTACCAGCGCATTTCCATCATCGCCGTAGGTGCCCAGCACGTCCGGGAGGATCAGGCCGATAGACAGCTCACTCATTTACTTTTCCTCCTGTGCTCGTTCGATGTCGCGCTTCAAATCGCGAAAGGCGGTGTAGTTCGCCAGCACCTCAACTCGGGTAACGCTTGACGACGACTCCCGCGCCTCACACGACCGGATCGCCTGCAGCGGATTTGCGACCAACCTCGCATCGATGCCCGCATACAGCAACCGCACCGCGAGGTCAGTTCCGCGTTCGCCCGCGGACAGCACATCCATGCCGTCGAAGTCCTCGAAGCGGACATCCCACAGCCAGGACAGATCCTCGCCGTCAGCAACGTGACCGTTGACTGCGATGACCACTGCATCCGCAGTGCGGTCGACCATGGACAGCGCCTCCTGCCAGCCGGCCGGGTTCTTGGCCAACAGCATGCGCACGTGCTTCTCGGCGCCTTTGTCATCTCTCACAACCATGGTGGAGTAGCGGCCCGCAACGTTGTCGACGGTCTCGGTAGCCCGGAGGGATTTCTCCAGGTCCGCGCCCATATCGGCAGCGCCCGCGATCGCCAAGGTGGCGTTGCCGCGGTTGGCATTGCCCGGCAGCGTGAGGTTCATCGGCAGGGTGTCGCCGGCAGGCGTGATGACGCCCTCCGCAGTGATGCGGTAGTCCGGCTCTGGGCGCTTGAACTCCGAGCCGTCCGGAAGTGGCTTCACGGCGTACCAGTTGTGGCCGTCCTGGATGATGGGGCCGCCGGTGCGCGGGGAAGAGGTGGCATCGTTGGTCCAGCCACCGCCCGCGGAGACCCAAATAACCTTCTTGGCATCCCACGCAGCCGACGCGATGAGTGGGTCGTCGCAGTTGGCGATGACCGTCGCCTGCGGGTTAGCGTCCACCGCAGCGCGGAGTGTGGCCTCAATCTTGTTGATCTCGCCGACGCGGTCGAGCTGGTCGCGGGAAAGGTTCAGCAGCACCAGAACCTGCGGTTTCAGATCCTCTGCGATGTGCGGGACGTGCAGCTCATCGACCTCCAGGACCAGGCTGTCCGCATCGGGAGTGGCGAGCAGCGCGGAGATAATACCCGCGTCCATGTTGTCGCCGCCCTCGTTGGTGGCCACGTTGTGGCCAGCGGCGCGCATGGCGGCCGCGAACATACGGGTGGTGGTGGACTTGCCGTTGGTGCCAGTGATGATCGCGGCCGGGCGTCCCTTGCCGAGGGAAGCCAGAATGCGCGGGTCAATCTTCTGCGCAATCAGGCCACCGATCATGCCACCCGCGCCGCGGCCGGACTTCCGGGAAGCCCAGGTGGCGGCGTGAGCGGCGGCAGTCGCAAACCGAGCGCGCAGGCTCGGGGAGCTTGTGCGGTCGCGACTGTGGTCACTTACGTCGTTATGTGAAGTGCCTTCTTTCATAACTGTGTATTTTACTGTGAATGATTCGCAGAACGAATGCGCTGGGCAAAAGCCCTAGCCCTACTTCTCCATCTCACCGACCAGTCGCAAGAATGCCTCATCGGAAACGATCGGAATGTCCTTCCGGTGGGCATGCATGGCCTTGCCCGTCAGTTGATCCGGAGTCACATCCGCAGGTCGGTTACACACCAGCACCGACGACTCCCGAGTGACCTTCTCCGAGTACGCCAGCCCAGCCCGCACGCCCGCCGCAATCAACTCATCCGGGTCCAGCGACACCTCTGGCGCCACGACGAACTCCATGCCCTCCGCGAGCTTCCGCCCCGGCGTATAACGGCCGGGGTTCTCCACGGGGCGCGGTGCCTCCATCGCGTCGACACGCACTGCCGAGCGCTGCAGGCCCACAATGTCCTCGCGCAGCTGGTCGGGCGTGTACATGTTCAGGGTTGCGCCCTCATCGAGCCCGCCCTGTGCGCGGAACAGCGCAAGCGTGGTGGTGACGTCATCCAACGTCCGCACTCGCTCCGGCACCGAGATGCCAGCAATCGATGCCTCGGGCGAAGGCACATCGAGGCCATAGGCGCGCGCGACGGCGCGCAGGCGTGCGTCGTCAAGCCGTTTGCCCTGGCGACGCGCCGTTTCCAACGTATCGGCAATCCGTGCGGGCGCCGGAATCCGCGCGACGCGAGTGCGCGTACGACGACGCCCCCGCTTATTCCGCACGGACCGCTCACGATTCGCTTGACGACGGGCCCTCTTGGCCTCGGCAACTATAAAACCCCAGACCAGCGGCGCATTATGAGCAACCAACGTGCGTCCATCGAGCGCGTGCGCGAGCTTGGCCTGGATCACCCCGAATTTCGGAGCCCCCTCGAAGTCCGCGGGCTCGAGGCCGTGGAGGTGTGTCGGGCCGGGATCTTCGGTGGGATTGATGACGACATGCCAGGTGTCCACGATGTTGCCGCTGCTGTCGGCGGTGGATACTCCCAGACTGACCAGCCGAGACGTCTTGGGGTGGATGCCCGTGGCCTGGATGGACACGATTGCGTAAGGAGCTTCCTCCGCCGACGAGAACTGTTTGTGCTCGTCAGCGGCCTTTGTTGCGGCGGTCTCGGCTGTGGCCGGTGTGGGTGTGCCAGCGGTACTCGCGCCGGTTGCGGTTGCGCCGGTAATAGCCGCGCTGGTCGTGGCCGCGTCGGTGGTGGTTGAGGCCGGCGTAGCTGCGTTGGTCGTGGCTGCGTCCGTTGTGGTGGAAGCCGGTGCTGTTGGTGGTGTTTTCGCGCCCGCTGCCGACGCGCGTTGAGAACGGCGACGATTCCGCCGCCGCCTCTTCGTCTGAGAAGAGGTCCCAGTCGCTTTGCGCTCCTCGCGCGCCGATTCAGTCATGCCTCAAGACTAGCGGGTGCGCTCACCCGCGGAGAAAGTGACTAGGTTTATGACACTTTGAGCACAAAATTTGCCACGAAAGTGTCATAAACCTAGTCAGTAACTTGGGCACTAGCTCGGCCTCAAGCTCAGAAGGACCGGGGGATCCGGTCACACGGGTCCCGTAAACCACGCAAACTACAAAAACCACGCAAGCCCCAATAGTTTTTCCCCCGACTGGGTGCTCAACCGAAAAGGAATGGAACCGCGAGGGTAATTTCCGCGCCTTATTAAATAGGGGCCACAAAACAGCGCCACAAAAATAGGGACGAAATAACTACCACGGGGCAACAGCCACAGGACAACAACCACGGGGCGGGGGAGAAATGGTCAACAAGAAACGCAAGCAACTGGTGGCGGACCAGTTTGGAATCATTAGGCCGGATGACCAGCCGGGGAATGGATACCGCGAGGTCGCAAGGCAAGCGCGGGCCGGTTATCTGGAGCGGCTTTGCCGAGGTCACTATGTAGTCGCGCACGCCTGGGAGGGGCTCCACCGCGAGAAACGCCTGGCTATTACTGCTTTGGCGGTGGTCTCCGAGACGTCGTCAGGCGTCATTTCGGGAGCTGCAGCGCTGGCCTTGCACGGTTCGTGGGTGCTGGTGCGCGATGCGAAGATTGTGGTCGTGGGCGGGAGTCAGGAGTTCCACGGCATCGACTATTGCATGCGCCTGCGCTCGGAGATCCATCTGGATCACACGCAGGGGCTCGCGGACCGGCGGGTCGCGGTGCTCGCGCGTGCGGCCTTCGATGAGTGTCGCGTCCGGTTCAGGCAGAAGGGGCCGGAGTCCGTGTCGTGGCGGGCGGCGGTGTTGGCTGTCGAGGGTGCGCTGCGGCATGGCGCCACGCGCGATCAGCTTGAGGAGCTCCCGGCGCATTATCCCAGCGTGCGGGGCCAAGAGCTGTTTCATCGTGCGCTCGCGGTCTGTCATGGTCGTTGCGAAACGCCCGGTGAGGCGCTGACTAAAGCCGCTCTTCTCGAACTCGGCCTGAAATTCCACGAGCAAGCCGAAATTTGGTCGCGCGGCACCAGCCACGATCCGCCGCACTTTCTCGCCCGCGTGGATTTTTATATCCCCGACCTGCTGCTTGTCGTGGAGTTCGATGGTCACATTAAGTATTCGGCGAGCGAGGTCGCGCCGACGCCCGAGGCTCAGTCCGAGCTGCTCACGCGGGAGACTTACCGCGAGCGTTCGCTGCGCGCAACGGGGCTGGATGTCGCGCGGGTGGTGTGGAAAGAGGTGGAATTGCACGCAGTTCGCTTATCGACGCTCCGTTCAATCCTGATCGAGCGCGAACGCGTGGTAGCCGCAGGTGGGGTGACTTTCCGTGCGGATGTGCGCAATGCCGGCCCGTTGATTGGGTAGTGGGGCCGAGGGGCCGCTGGATAGTTTGCCCCAAAAAGAAACTGACTAGGTTTATGACACTTTGAGTACAAATTTTGCCACGAAAGTGTCATAAACCTAGTCAGTAACTATGTGGAGTTTAAGCCAGTGCGCGGTTGACCGCGCTGGTGACTGCCTTCAGCGATGCGTAGGTGATGGAACCAGCGATGCCGGAGCCCCAGACCTTGGTGCCGTTGACATCTGCGAGGACGTAGGCCGCAGCCTCGGCGTCGTCACCTGCGGTGCGAGCGTGCTGGACGTATTCCTGAACCTCGACGTTGATGCCGAGCTTCTCCAGGGCGTTGGCGTAAGCGGCCAGCGGGCCGTTGCCGACACCCTCGACGGTCTGCTCCTTGCCCTCGTAGACGATGTGAGCCTTGATCTTGGTGGCGTCCGACTCGTTCTGAGGGGCATCGACAGTCAGGGCAATCTGCTCGAGCGGAACCTCGCGGTCCAGGTACTCACCTGCGAAGATGTCCCAAATCGCCTTGGAGTTGACCTCGCCGCCCTCGGCATCGGTGACTGCCTGCACAACGGACGAGAACTCGACCTGCATGGAGCGCGGCAGGTTCATGCCGTGGTCCGTCTTCATGATGTAGGCCACGCCGCCCTTGCCGGACTGGGAGTTCACGCGAATAACGGCCTCGTAAGAACGACCGACGTCCTTCGGGTCGATGGGCAGGTAAGGAACCTCCCAGGTCACCGCGCGCAGGTCCTCGTCGGAAAGCTCCTTGACGGCAGCGCCCGGGCGGACCTTGTCTGCCATTGCGTCGAGGCCCTTGTTCACGGCGTCCTGGTGGGAACCGGAGAAAGCGGTGAAGACCAGGTCGCCGCCGTACGGGTGGCGCTCCGGAACGCGCAGCTGGTTGCAGTACTCGACGGTGCGGCGGATCATATCGATGTCGGAAAAGTCGATTTGCGGGTCGACTCCCTGGGTCAGCATGTTCAGGCCCAGAGTGACCAGGCAGACGTTACCGGTGCGCTCGCCGTTGCCGAAGAGGCAGCCCTCGATGCGGTCAGCGCCGGCCATGTAGCCCAGCTCAGCGGTGGCGATGCCGGTGCCGCGGTCGTTGTGCGGGTGCAGCGACAGAATGATGGAGTCGCGGCGGTTGAGGTTGCGGTGCATCCACTCGATGGAGTCTGCGTAGACGTTCGGAGTGATCATCTCCACGGTCGACGGCAGGTTGATGATGATTGGGTTGTCCGGAGTCGGGTCGATGACATCAACCACGGCGTCGACGACTTCCTTGGCGTACTCAACCTCGGTGCCGGTGTAGGACTCCGGCGAGTACTCCCAACGCCAGTTGGTGTCCGGGTAGTCCTTCGCGATGGTTTTAATCAGCTCCGCGGCGTCGGTGGCAATCTTCTTGATTGCGTCCTTGTCCTTACGGAACACAACATCGCGCTGCAGAATCGAGGTGGAGTTGTAGAAGTGAACGATGACGTTCTTGGCGCCGGCACATGCCTCGAAGGTGCGGCGAATCAGGTGCTCGCGAGCCTGAACCAGAACCTGGATGGTGACATCGTCCGGGATCATGTTCTTCTCAATGATCTCGCGCACGAAGTTGTAGTCAGTCTGGGAAGCGGACGGGAATCCGACCTCAATTTCCTTGTATCCCATCTGGACCAGCAGCTCGAACATGCGGCGCTTGCGCTCCGGGCTCATCGGATCAATCAGCGCCTGGTTGCCGTCGCGCAGGTCGACGGCACACCAAACCGGTGCCTTAGTAATGCGCTTGTCCGGCCAGGTGCGGTCCTTCAGCTGGAAGTCCTGAACTTCCTGGTCGTAAGGCAGGTAGCGGTTGGTTGCCATCTGGGAGTTGCGCTGCTTATTCCAAGCAGGCTGTCCTTCCGGAATCTCGCCAGCAGGAGTGGAGATTACAGAAGGAGCGGAAATAAAAGCGTCGGAAGGAGACATGTTGTGGGCCTTTCTAATTCGGACTTTTCTTGTAGGCCGGCACAACTTACCCCGCGACGGGGAGCCGGCCTTAAACCCAAGCCCCGCCGCGGCATAGAAGCAGTAGTCCGCGTTGCATGTGATGTACCTTACCCCGATGGTTATATGAATTTCATCATTCGGGGGTTTTAGTGGGGGAAATATGCTCGGGTTTCTGTGCTGTGGGGTTCCGCGGGGTGAAAGGCGTTGCCGGCGGCCCGCACCCAACTCATCTCGGTCACGCCAACCACCCCGCACCCAACCCACCCGCTTCACCCGCCCAACTCATCTCGGCCACGCCACCCACCCCGCCAATCGATAGTTCTAAAACTAGTACCAATGTATTTAGCGGGGTAAAGATGATAGCGTCCTTAAGGTGCAAACTAGCTGGTCTATTCTTAAGCGAGACTTGCGCCGTCTCCGCAATAGCCCAAGAGTGTGGGTAATCATCATCGGCGTGATGATCACCCCTGCCTTGTACTCCTGGTTCAACATCCCGGGCTTCTGGGATCCGTACGAGCACACCGAGAACATCGGTGTGGCAATTGTGAATGAGGACAAGGGCGCGAGTTCCTCGGTTACCGGAAGCCTCAATATCGGTAACCAGGTGGTCAAACAACTAAAACAAAATCATGAACTGGGCTGGCAGTTCCCCGATGCCGAGAAGGCAGACCGAGATCTAAAGCGCGGCAAGGTCTATGCCGAAATCACCATTCCGCCGAATTTCTCGCAGGAAATGGTTGACCTGATTCAAGGGCAGGGGCATCCAGCAAAACTGACTTACCGCGCTAACCAGAAGATCAACGCGATCTCGCCGCACATCACGGCGCAGGGCGCGTCCGGTATTGATGGTCAGATTTCCGCTTCCTTTAATAAGGAGATTGCGAAGGCGGTCACCGAGGAGGTTAAGGAAGCTGGCGGCCTGCTGCAGGGCCGGTTCGATGCGGCTCGTCTCAATTCCGCTGACGCTTTCCAGGATGTCGCTGATGCGGTTGCCAATAGCCGCGATGAAGTCGGTGCTATCCAGGAGCAGATTGGCGATCTGCAGCCGACGATTGCGCAGATCAAGAAGACTCTCAGCAGCGTGGACACGGCCCTCGATGACGCCCAGGATGCGTTGACGCAGGTGCAGGCGATTACTGGTGAGCTCAACAATGAGGTCCTGAATTTCTCCGCGGATCTCAACGATGCCTACTTGCAGGGCAGCACCGCTCTGGTGGAGGGCACCGGCAACGCCAACGCCGCGATTGGCGCGATGACTGGCAATCTGCAGGGCGCAATTTCCCGTTCGGATTCTGCGACGGCTGCGGCGGAGGACATCGTCAACCAGGCGGATCAGGTCATTGGTGGGCTGAATTCCCTGCTGGAGGCCAACCCGCTCAACGGCCCGGATAAGCAGGCAATCCAGCGCACCATCGATGCGCTCGACGAGAGCAACGCCACCAATAAAGAGCTGGTGGAGGGCCTGAAGAACGTCTCCGGCTCGGCACAGGGAACTCTCGACTCCCTCAACGCCACCAGCGAGGCATTGGCGCAGGCCACTAAGGACGGCAAGGCCGCCTCGGATCAGATTCGTCAGGCGTCCCAGGACGCACTCCCGCAGTTGAGCAAGGCGCTTAATCAGCTCAACGCGCGCGTGGGTTCGTACGCGGCGGCGCTTGGCGCGCAAAAGGACACCGTCAAGGAAACGTCCGCGCTTCTCGACGCTACGAGTGGGCAGCTTTCTGCTGCGGATCAGGTCCTCGAGAGCTTCAAGGCCGACCTTGATGGCGTACGCGATGGCCTGGAAACCGCGCGTCTCGATGTTCTTACCCTGGGTACCACCGAAGAGCGCGAAGCCATGAACATGGTCAATGACCTCGACCCCGAGGGAATTTCGCAGTTCCTGAGCGATCCGGCCGAGATCCAGACTGAGGCCGTGTTCCCGGTGGATCACTACGGCTCGGGTATGGCGGCGCTGTTTACCAACCTGTCGTTGTGGATTGGTGCGTTCATCCTGATTGTGATTTTCCGCGTGGAAGTTGATGCGGAAGGTTTCAAGGAAATCACGGTCGGCCAGGCGTACATGGGCCGCACCTTGCTACTGGGCATCATCGCTATTTTCCAGGCGCTGATTGTCTCTATCGGTGACATCGTCATTGGTGTGCAGCATGTCAGCGCGGTTGCGTTCGTCCTCACCTGTGTCGTGGTGGAGTTGTGTTATCTCGCCATTATTTACAGTTTGGTGGCGGCGTTTGGCCACGTGGGACGTGGTATTGCCGTAGTGCTCGCGTTTATTCAGATTCCTGGCGCCGCCGGTCTCTATCCAATTGAGATGACCCCGGACTTCTTCCAGGCGCTGAATCCGTTCTTGCCGTTGACCTACGGCATTGATGCTCTCCGCGAGACCATTGGTGGTTTCTACTCGAATTACTACCTGAAGAACATGCTCACCTTGATGGCCATGGCAGTGGTCGCCTACGTGGTCGGTTACTGGCTGCGCCGCAGCCTGTCCTCGGTCAATGTCTTGGTTAACCACCAGCTTGAAGAGGGCGGACTGGTCAACAACGAAGAAGTCCACCTGGTCGGTAGCGGATACAAGCTCAGTGACCTCGTCTTTGCGCTGCGTAACCGCGAGGAGTACCAATCGCGAGTCGACGAGCGGATGGAGAATCTGCGTGGCAGCTACACGCTGTTCATGCGCATGGCCATTGGCATCGCCGTGGCCGCCCTGGTGGTGCTGGGTATTTTGGCCCGTAACTACCCGGATCAGAAGGCCCTGTTCTTCGGTCTGGCTTGCCTGTTTGTGCTGCTCTGCCTCGCCTACATCGCGGTGCGCGAGTACGTCAAGCAGTCTGTGATTCACGCCCAGGAGCTCAGCGAGATGTCGGAGGAGGAGCTGCGCGCCTACATGGAGCACCAAACTTCCCATCCGCATGCGTACTCGCTGGAAAATGCTGGTGATTCGTTTGAGCCACAGGCGAAGGTGTCGTCGGCAAGCGTGAAGACTTCCCCAGAAGGTGAAGCCTAATGAGAAACATTCTTGAAATTGTGCGGAATGACTTTCGGGTGATCCGTCAGAACACGATGACCGGCATCATGGTTTTCGGTCTGGTGCTGATTCCGCTGCTGTTCACCTGCTTTAATGTGCTGGCCAGCTGGGAGCCGTTTGAGAACACCGAAAAGCTGAAGATTGCGGTCGCCAGTAATGACCGTGGTCACCGCACGGATATCGGTGCGATTGACGTCAACTTGGGCAATGAGGTGCTGTCGAAGCTGAGCCGTAACCACGACATTGACTGGCAGATTACGGATTCTGAGGATGCCATCGACGGCACTAAGTCCGGTGACTACTACGCGGCAATCGTGCTTCCGGAGAACTTCAGTACCGAACTGATGACCTTCTACGTCCGGGGCACCAAGGCGCCGAAGCTGACGCTCTATACGAATGAGAAGAAGAACGCGCTTTCGTCAATCATTACGAGTAAGGGCGCGAGTGGCGTTATTCAGGAGATTGACAAGAACTTCACGCAGGTCGTCGCCAGTGTTGGGCTGGGCGCGATCACCTCGCTGGATGAGTACCTGAACACCTCGGACTCCAAGCAGGCACTGACGCGCGTGCAAAACCGCGTTGATGACACCGCCGCGCGACTGCGCTCCGGTGCGCAGACTGCTCGTTCGCTGTCTACGCTGGTGGAAACCACCGTGCCGCTGGTGGAGACCGCGGATTCCATTTTGGAAAACGCTGGTGCGCGGATGGACATTCTGCGCAATGGTTCGGGGGACGGCAATGTCGCTGGCGATCTGGAGGCCGCGGTCGGGAATGTTCGCGGCTCGGTTAGCACGGCGCTCGACGCAACGCAGGCGAGCTACGAAGGCGTGCGCGACCGCGTCAACGAGCTTGTCGACGGCACCCAGGCCACCAGCGGCGCGACCGCGGATACCTTTGACGCGATGGCGGCCAAATTCGGCCAGCAGGCCGATGGCCTGACTGCGATGCGCGACCGCCTGGAGGACACCGTTGGGGCAGTGGTTCCGGGTGTCGCCAAGCCGGGCTATGACCGCGCGATTTCCGATCTGAACACCTCGATTGCTCGCACCCGTGGGCTGCAGGAGAGTTTCTCCGCCGTGGCGGCGGATTTGCGTGGTGGCCGGGATACGGGATCGTCGATAAGCCAGGCGAAGGACGCTTTCACGGCTGCGATTGCCGCTGTGGAAAATGCCAAGAACTCCTACGAGCAGAACCTGCGCCCGCAGATCGACGCACTGTCGGAGCCGGTGTCGCGTCTGAGCAACGACATCGAGGTCATTGGCGAGGACATTCGCGGCATCCGCAGTACGATTTCCGGCTCGCCGGTGGATACGCTTCGTAAGACCAGCGCTGCCACAATGGGCCTGAGCAACCGTTTTGATGATCTGGCCGCTCGCTTCGACGAGATTCACAACGCGCTGGAAGAGGCGAAGGACACCGGGGACCTCTCGCGAATTGCTGAGGCCGTCGGTGATGATCCAAGTGCCCTGGCAGCGCAGTTGGCCGCGCCGGTGCAGGTCGAGGAGGATCCCGTCTTCCCAGTCCAGAGCTTCGGTGCGGGTATGGCGCCGTTCTATGCGACCCTCGCGCTGTGGATCGGTGCGCTGCTGTCGTCGGTGCTGATCCGCACCACGGTCCGTAGCCGCGGCGGTCAGAAGGTCGGCGATGATGAGGCCGAGAATGTGGTCAGCGATGCAGTCGATGATGCGCAGGGCGATGCAGCCAGCGATGAAATCGACGAGCCGACCAGTGACGCACAAATCAACGCTGCGCAGGCCGATGACTACACCCGCGTCGAGAAATACTTCGGCCGGTTCGCCACCTTCGCCAGCGTGGGCCTGGTTCAGTCCACACTGATGGTGTTGGGACTCCAGGTGTACGTGGGCATCGAGCCCGCACACCGATTCCTGATGCTGCTGGCCGGCTGGGTGATTTCGCTGGTGTTTATGATGATCGTCTTCTCGTTCGTCTTCACCTTCGACAACGCCGGCAAGGCCATCTGCGTGCTGTTGCTGGTGATGCAGGTCTCGGCCGCAGGTGGCGCGTATCCGCTGCCGCTGGTGCCACAGTGGGTCCAGAACATTAGCCCTTGGCTGCCGGGTACCTACGCGATCGATATGTTCCGCAGCTCCATCGCCGGTATCTACGAGGCAGACTACTGGAAGCTGATGTTCATGTTGGCGCTGTTCATCATCCCGTCGCTGATTCTGGCGCTGGGCCTTCAGCGCATCTTTGAAAAGGGAATCAACGAGATCAAGAACGCAATCGAGGAGACGAAGGTGATGGGCACCTCGTAAGGAGGCCTAATCCTCTGCCTCGTCGCTCTCGCGCTCGGCTTCCGGTTCGCCCTTGCCGTCGCGCGAGAGCTTCCGCAGCCACCAAATCAGCAGCGCAATGATCACCGCCGCTGCTGCCAGGATGGCCCACATCCACCACTGCCACTGCGAACCGCTGCCGTCGAACACGGACTCCTCGTCAGGATCCATCGGCACCTGGTGCCCCGTCACCAGCAGTCGGTGCGTGTTAATGCCGTAAGGCGTGCACGTAATCAGGGTGATCAGGTCTTCTCCGGGGACGCGTCGTAAAGCATCGGTTTCATCCGGCTTTACGACGGCTACGTCGTGGACCTCATACTTCAACTTGTGACCCGCGACTGCGATGTAGAACGCGTCGCCCTTCTTGACCTTGTCGAGGTTGTCCCACAGCGTCGCATTCTGCAGACCCGTATGCGCCGACAGCGACGCGTGACGACCTTCACCCTCGCCCACGCCGCCGACCGGGAAGTCGGTGCCGTAGAGGTGACCGACACCGCGTGAAAGCGACTTTTCCGAAGTGCCGTGGAAAATGGGCAGGTCAGAGTTGATGGACGGGATGACGATGCGGCCGAGCGCGTCGGTCTCGCCAAGCACGTCGAGGTAGTGGCGATAGCGCTGGTACTCCGGGGAAGACTCGTCATCGGAGGTGGTCCAGGCATCGCCCGGATTGACCTCGCCGAGGCTGGCGTTGTACTCGTGGGCCTCATTCCAGGCGGTGTCCAAGACCTCAGGAGGAGCGGATTTCTCCAGCTTGGAGTACTCATCTGCGGCGCGGGCCTGCAGGAAGTTGTTCCACTGCGTTGCGACAACCGGGTACAGCAGCACGCCCAAACCGCCAATGATCAGCAGCAGGGCGATGATGGTGTTCGAGTTGAGCTTCTTGCCCTTTTGGGGCTTTGCTTTGGTGTTGGTTGCGGCGGTTTTGGTTGCGGCGCTGGTGCTGTTTGCGCGTTCGGACTTCCGCTTAGATGTCGGTTTGGGTGCCCGCTTGGAAGTTGCCCGCTTGGAATGGGAATGACGCCCCATCGAGTCCTACCTTTGGTGACCTTGTGCATAGCGGCCACGGGTCTTTCTCACCAGGGACAGTTCCCGGGCAGGGATAGCCAGGCCGACAAATCGCTAACGACTTAATAAGTGCACATACCAATTTAGGTCATGCAACCCGGGAGAGCTGAACTCTACTCACCGTGCTGTGGCATCGGTGGAATCTGTGGTGGTGTTTGCGGTGCTTGTGGTGTCGGTGTCTGCGGTGTTTGCGATGCTTGGGGCGTCGGTGGTCGCGGTGCTTGGGGCGCTTGCGGCGCTTGTGGAGGTGGCCTCTGCCGGCCGAGCCGCCAGGGCAATAGTGGCAGAAATCATGGTTACCAGTGCGATAAACAGCGCTACCCATTGCACACCAACTGCCTGGAAGCGCTCACCAAGAACGATGTATCCCAAGCTGAAGGCAACGATCGGTTCCACGACGGTCATAGCTGGCAGCGAAGCCTGCAACGGCCCCGCGTTAAAAGCCGCCTGCTGCAGGCCGACGCCAATAACCGCCAGTGCCACAAGCAGCCAGAGTTCCCAGGAGAGCAGGAGCTGGACGAGCCCGTCATTGACATAAGTATCGACCACCGACTTAGACAGCAACGCGACGAAGCCGTACAGCCAGCCGGTTGCCGTACCGAGTAGTAGCGCCTTCGGGTTCTGGCGCAGCACTCCGCGCTGTTTGGTGTCTGAGTCGCCACCGGCGCCGGTGCCGGTGTTGGGCCACTGAACTGCAGCGGCATAAAGCCCGCAGGTGACCACGCCACCGACGGCGAGAGCCCAACCCCACAGGTAAGTGGGGATATCGGTGGAGCCGGCAGTCGGCTTGCCGAGCAACACCAGCGTCGCCACCGCAAAAGTAAGCGCCACGGACCAGATCATCTCTGACCGCGAAATCCGCCGACCGTTGACCTTCGCCGCCAGCGGGAGCGTGAGCATCAGCTTCATGACCAACAACGGCTGCACCAGGAGCAACGTGCCAAATGCCAACGCCGCGACTTGAAATACATACCCGGCAATTGCCAGACCCGAGCCCAGCCACCAGCGCGGCAGCTTCAGGGTCTTTGCCACTCCGCGAAGTGTGCTGGTGCCCTTTTCCAGTGTTCCGGAGAGGTTGTGGCGGATGACGGTTCCCCACGCGATGCTGAGTGCGGACAGCAGTGCCAGTATCGCGGCGAGAAGGTCATTGTTCACGTAGGAGATGCTAGGCACGCAACACTTGTCATGTCCACTTCGCAGGGGTTGGGCGGGCAGTGCTTGGTGCCCGCAGCGCCTCGGGAATTAGCTGGTTCGGCCGAGAAGCTGACTGAGCTCGGAGCCCGGGAGTTAGGGAGTGGAGCTGACTGAGCCCGGAGTTCCTGGCACAGTACCGAGAGTTACTGACTAGGTTTATGACAGTTTCGAGGCATTTTATGGCCTGTTTTTGTCATAAACTTAGTCAGTTTCACATTTGCAGCCCGCAGCAGCGTCCGATCCACACCCAACCCACACCCGAAAACCGGCCACGATACCCCGCAAACCCCCACGCAACCCGATCCAAACCCTCCACACAACCCCCGCAAGCTACGTTTTGGTAACCCACTATGTAATTACGAATGCGACTCAAGTAAATTGAGTCAATAATAGTTACGTGCATATAGTTGCCTAGTTTTTGGAGGTTGCCGACCATGGCACTGGTTGTGCAGAAGTACGGTGGTTCATCCCTGGAGAGCGCCGAACGCATTCGTCGTGTTGCAGAACGAATTGTGGAAACCAAAAAGCAGGGCAATGACGTCGTGGTTGTCTGCTCGGCAATGGGCGACACCACCGATGAGCTTCTGGACCTCGCTGAGCAGGTCAACCCGGTCCCGCCGGGACGCGAGATGGACATGCTCCTGACCGCCGGTGAGCGTATTTCTAATGCGCTGGTCGCTATGGCAATCGCAAGCCTCGGCGCATCGGCCCGTTCTTTTACCGGTTCGCAGGCCGGCGTAATTACTACGGAGCGCCACGGTAACGCCCGCATTGTCGAGGTCACTCCGGGCCGTGTCCGCGAGGCTCTCGACGAGGGCCACATCTGCCTGGTGGCCGGTTTCCAGGGTGTGAACCGTGAGACTAAGGACGTCACTACGCTGGGCCGTGGCGGCTCGGATACCACTGCGGTTGCTCTCGCAGCAGCGCTGGAGGCAGACGTCTGCGAGATTTATTCCGACGTGGATGGCGTGTACACCGCAGACCCGCGCATCGTGCCGGATGCCCAGCGCTTAGACACCATTTCTTTCGAGGAAATGCTGGAAATGGCCGCGGTTGGCGCGAAGATTTTGCAGCTGCGAAGTGTCGAATACGCCCGCGCGTTTAATGTCCCGTTGCGTGTGCGTTCGTCGTATAGCAATGAACTTGGCACCCTTGTTGATGGATCGATGGAGGATATCCCTATGGAAGAAGCAGTGTTGACCGGTGTGGCGCATGACCGCTCCGAGGCGAAGGTGACCGTGCTGGGCATTCCGGATGATCCGGGCCAGGCGGCGAAGATGTTCCGTGCTGTTGCGGATGCGGAAATCAACATCGATATGGTGCTGCAGAACGTCTCCACCGTCGCGGATAACCGCACTGACATTACTTTCACGTGCCCGCGCGAGGACGCTCCGAAGGCGATGGCGTTGCTGAAGAAGCTGCAGGCTGACAATGACTGGAAGGACGTGCTTTACGACGATCACGTGGGCAAGGTGTCCTTGGTCGGTGCTGGCATGAAGTCCCACCCGGGTGTGACTGCGACGTTCTGTGAGGCGCTCGCTGATGAGGGTGTGAATATCGATCTGATTTCCACTTCTGAGATTCGTATCTCGGTACTGGTTAATGACCAGGATGTCGACAAGTCCGTGAAGGCTCTGCACGACGCTTTCAATCTCGGTGGCGACACTGAGGCTGTTGTTTACGCTGGTACTGGACGCTAAGGAGTTTTCATGACCACGATTGCTGTTGTTGGTGCCACTGGCCAGGTTGGCCGCGTGATGCGCACTCTGTTGGCGGAGCGTAATTTCCCGGCCGATAAGGTTCGTTTCTTCGCTTCTGCTCGTAGTGCGGGCAAGGAGTTGGAGTTCCGCGGCGAGAAGATTGTTGTCGAGGATGTCGCGGCTACTTCTGATGAGGATCTGAAGGGCATTGATGTCGCGGTGTTCTCCGCTGGCGGCACGCTGTCGAAGGAGCAGGCTCCGCGTTTTGCGGCTGCTGGCGCTGTTGTTGTTGATAACTCGTCGGCGTGGCGTAAGGATCCGGAGGTCCCGTTGGTGGTCTCCGAGGTCAACCCGGATGCTTTGCAGGACATCCCGAAGGGCATTGTCGCTAATCCGAACTGCACCACGATGGCCGCGATGCCGGTGCTCAAGCCGCTTCACGACGAGGCCGGGTTGCAGCGTCTGCGTGTGTCCTCCTATCAGGCCGTCTCGGGGTCGGGCCTTGCTGGCGTGAATACTCTGGCTGGCCAGGTGCGCGAGAACATCGACAACCTGGAGAAGCTGACCACTGATGGCTCGGCTCTGGTTGCGGAGGACTTCGGTCCGTACGTCGCACCGATTGCTTTCAACGCGCTGCCGGTGGCCGGCAACTTTGTTGATGATGGTTCGCTGGAGACCGATGAGGAGCAGAAGCTCCGCAATGAGTCCCGCAAGATTCTGTCTATCCCTGAGCTGGCTGTTGCTGGTACTTGTGTGCGTGTTCCGGTGTTCACTGGCCACACGCTGGTGATCCACGCTGAGTTTGAGAATGCTCTGTCCGTGGAGAAGGCTACTGAGCTGCTGGAGTCCGCGCCGGGCGTGAAGGTCGTCGACGTTCCGAATCCGCTTGCTGCCGCTGGTGTGGATGAGTCCCTGGTGGGTCGTATCCGTGTCGATCAGTCGGTTCCGGAGGGGCGTGGCCTGGTGATGGTTGTCTCTGGCGACAATCTGCGTAAGGGCGCTGCTCTGAATACCATCCAGATTGCGGAGTTGTTGGTCGCTGACCAGTAGTTGAGCGCAGTACTTGAGAGCGCAAAAAGTTAAGCCTCGGCACTTAGCGAACTTCGTGCTCTCAATGACAACTACTCCCCACTAGTCGGTAACTGATTTCTCAGTCCAACTAATGGGGAGTAGTTCACATTGTTGCGGTAGGGGGCCTATTTTTTCTTATTGACGCCCACGCTTTCCGCTTGGCTGCAGCGCCAGCGGAATGTGAGATTGTGCGAGCGCAGTGCTGGGGGGGGGATTGCGTCACGGGAGGCGCCGGCGCCCTATTTGGCGGCGTGAGGATGTGCAGATGTCGCTAGACCGGGGATGCGTGGCCGACGGCGCCGTATTTGGGGCGCTAGCAGGGGTGAATGTCGCTAGAACGGGAATGCGTTAAAGACACTGATTTGCAGCTCCGCAAAACTGCAGGTCAGGGAATTGTCGCAAAATTCGGAGGCGCGCCTGTGCTGACAGATTCCCGTTCTAGCGACATTTCGACCTTCGAAGTGCAACTTTTCCGACAGTTGGTGCCACGAGTTGCAATAGCGCGAGCATCTCGGCATTGAGAGCCAGGGTGGCTAGGGTGGCCAGGGCGGTGACAGTGGCCAGGGTGGCTAGGGTGGCCAGCGTGGCGACGGTGGCCAGGGCGGCGATGGAGTCGGTAGCGGCCGAGCAGGAAGCGGACTAATTTAGGGTAGCCTGTTGTGTGGTTAGCCTTACCTGTGTAATATAGGCTCGATTGCTGTGTTGGCCGTAGCCGAAAGAGGCCATCAGTCTCTTGGGGCTACGGGTACTTTACAGCGTTTCAAAGAGTTCCTTACGCGTTAGGTTTTCACATGTTTCGAAACAATTCGCTGACCCGTCGAGCGGCGCTGAAGACCGCCGCTGTCTTGGCAGCATCCACTCTTGTTCTGTCTGGTTGCTCCCGAGGCGACGACGCGGCGGCGTCAAAAAATGAGGGCACCGGGGACGAGCGCATCGCCGCAGTTGGCCTGGGAGACAGCGATACCTTGCTCGCTCTAGGCATCCAACCAGTCCTCGTAGCGCCCTGGGGTGCTGAGGGAGATGTTGATGCATCTGGCGTCGGCCCATGGGCTACCGAAAAGCTCGGCGACAACAAGCCTGAAGTGGTTTACGGTACTGCCAACGGATTCACTGCTGAAATCCTGGAGAAGATCTCCGCCGCTGATCCGGACAAGATCATTGCGGTGAACTCTGCCGTAGACGCGCAGGCGAAGAAGGCGCTTAATGACATCGCCCCAACCACCGTTAAGCCAGACGGTGCCACGGACTGGCAGATCCCCTGGCGGGATCAGGTCAACCAGATCGCCGGCGCTGTAGACAAGCAAGAAGAAGGCGACAAACTCGTCGAAGAAACGCAGAAGGCCTTCGATGATTTCCAACAGCAGCACCCTGAGCTCAAAGGCAAGCGTGCGGCTATCGTCATGCCTTATCAGGGAAAGATCGGCCTGTACACCTCCGGTGACGGTCGCGGGCAGTTTATCAAGAGTCTGGGCTTCGAGATCCCGAAGGAGCTCGAAGGTAACGGGGGCGAGTTCTACCGCGACATCGCACCTGAGAACTACAGCGACCTCAACAACGTCGATTACCTCTTCATCCTTGATTACCAGGGTGCCGCCGATACCTTGAAGAAGGATCCAACATTCAGCAAGCTGGACGTTGTTCGCGAAGGCAAGGTCCGCTGGATGGACGAAAACGTGGGCAATGCAATGAGTATGCCGAACCCATTGACCATCCCCTGGGCAGTCGACAAGTTCTCTGACGCAATTTAATTGAAAGTGTCCGTTTCAAGAACTCGACATTCTTTGGTGTTTTCCCGGCGTTTGCTTACTTCGGCCGCACTCGTTGGCTTGGCTTTGCTGCTGCTTGCCTCCCTGTACTTGGGTTCCAAAGATCTTTCCATTGGCGAAGTGACCAGCATCCTCATGCATGGTCCGCACCCATCTACGCAATCCGGCATCATTTGGGACTTGCGCGTTCCGCGCACCCTCTTGGCTGTGATCACAGGCGCAGCCCTGGCTATGGCGGGTGCCATTGCTCAGAGCTGGACCCGCAACCCCCTGGCAGATCCCGGCATTATCGGCGTGAACGCTGGAGCAAGTTTCGCAGTCGCTGCGGCACTGACCTTGGGCTGGGCAACGACGGTCGGGGAGCGGACACTTGTAGGGCTCGTCGGGGCGGCCGTCGCTGCCTTAATCGTGCTGTTGATTTCCCGCGTATCGCGTAACCCGCTAACTCTGGTACTCGTGGGCGTGGGAGTTACCTTCGCCCTGCAAGCGGCCACGAATATGCTGAGCCTCTATTCTTCCGACACCCTGGAAGGGCTCCGCCGCTGGACCGTTGGCTCTACAGCTGGGCGGGGTATGGAAGACGTGGCCTTAGCTGCTTTAGGTCTAGCACTAGGTGCTCTATGTGGTGCGCTTGCAGCACGCCCGCTGGATCTACTTGCGATGGGAGAGGACTCCGCCCGTTCCCTTGGCAGCTCGCCCACGAGAACCCGCTTGTTGGCTGCCGCAGCGGTGATCATCCTCGCCGGCTCGGCGACAGCCACTGTGGGGCTTGTGACATTCGTGGGCTTCGCCGTGCCACACCTACTACGCCCGTTTACCGGCCCGTCCCTGACTCGCCTCTTGCTGCCGACCGGCATTGTTGGTGGCGCGGCTGTGTTGCTAGCCGATATTGTGGGCCGCTTCGTCCTGCAGCCTAACGAGCTGGAAATGTCCATTGTCTTAGCTATTGTCGGTGCCCCAGTGATGATTCTGGCGGTGCGACGTAAGAAGAGTTCACCGACCTCGAATGACTCGGAGCTGACGATATGAGCGATATGACGTCTATCCGTAGTATTAAGCGTTCACGAAGCAGACGCGTCCTGGCGGCTTCGGCAGGGTTCGCCCTCATAGCGGCTCTTTGTTACTGCTTAATCCTGGGGCAAGGAGCGGTGAAGCTCAGCCCGATGGAAGTCATCGAGGTTCTCACCGGTGGGGGCACACAGCAAGCAATCAACGTGGTGTGGGATCTCCGCCTGCCTGTAGCAATCGCTACCGTTCTGGTCGGCGCGGCTCTAGGGCTGGCAGGTGCGTGGACTCAGACCATGGCCCGCAATCCGCTGGCCAGCCCGGACATTCTCGGTGTATCCGGCGGCGCGGCGGTTTTGGTTGTGGCGGGCACCGTAGTTACCCGCCCTGCATGGAGTGAGGGGGTGCCGACGTTCTGGTGGCGTGCTGCACTCGCTTTGCTTGGCGCACTAGTGATCGTTGGTTTGCTCGTTCTACTCGGTGGCTTCGGGACGTCGCAGCGCGTAGTGGTCATCGGCCTGGCACTGTCTTTCCTCACGCAGTCTTTAGTGCAGTATCTCCTGCTCCGGGCTGACTTAACTCGTGCCACGGATGCCCAAACTTGGCTCGCTGGGTCTACCGGCTTTGTGCGTATGGAAGCTTTGTTTCCTATGGTGTTGGGCCTGTTGCCCTTCGTAGTTTTAGGCCTTTGTGTTACGCGCGATGTCCCTCTTCTTTCTCATGATGACGCCACCGCGTCCACACTTGGGGTAAATGTCACGAGGGTGCGCGCTATTTTGCTCATTGCCGCAACGGGCATTGTCGCGGTGGTGGTTTCCTTTGTCGGCCCAATTGGATTCGTGGCACTATTGGCTCCTCAGCTGGCCAAGCTGGTGGCCGGAACACCCACGCCCCATCCGTTGTGCTCTACTTTTGCAGGCGCTGCTCTATTAGCTGCGTGCGCCGTCGTGGCGGGCGCACTGCCATTTACATCCCCTGTGGGTTTGGTTACCGCCATCATCGGTGGCCCCGCGTTGGTGTTGCTTGTGTGGTTGGCGGCCCGTCGCGGAACTCTGAAAGGAATGGTTCAATGAACGTTCAAGTTGATCACGTCACCGTGGGCTACAACGACGGCCCAAGCATTGTTAAGGACGTGTCTTTCACTGCAGAGCCCGGGAAGGTCACCACGCTCTTAGGCCCCAATGGTTGTGGCAAGTCGACGTTGCTCAAGACGCTTTCTCGGCTGCTTGCTCCCGCCGAAGGACGGGTTCTTGTAGAGAAAAAGGACGTGCATAGTTTGCGGTCGCGCGAAGCCGCCCAACTAATTGCGCTTTTGCCACAACACCCGCTGTGTCCGGCGGGATTGACCGTTGGAGAACTTGTGGAGCGCGGACGGCACCCTTATCGTCGATCGCTCTGGGGTGGGGGAGCGACGGCGTCAGAAGATAAAGAAAAAGTGCGCGAGGCGCTGAAGAAGACGAAGGTTGACCATCTTGTTGCCCGCGACGTGGCGGAGCTTTCTGGCGGCCAGCGGCAGCGGGTCTGGATGGCGATGGTGTTGGCGCAGGATACGCCAATTGTGCTGTTGGACGAACCGACTACCTACCTAGATCCGGCACATGCGATAGAGATTCTAAGTATCGTGCGGGAGCTCGCTCAAGAGGGCAAGACGGTGATTACCGTACTTCATGATCTTGGCCTGGCGGGAGCTTTTAGCGACGAGATGATCGTCATGAAGGAAGGGGAAAAGATCGCCGAGGGTTCTCCAAAGGAGGCTCTGACGGTGGATGTGTTGCGCGAGGCATATGGCCTGAATGCCGAGGTGTGGGAAGATCCCCGCGGTATGGCTCCGATTATTGTGCCGCGAGGGATTGTGGCTAATTAAGGCCGTGCCCTGCCTAGGAACCAATAGGGGCACCACTGCACGGATTCGCTATTGAGGCCCCAGGTGTGAATTGCGTGGCGCCGTACTTCCTTGCAGAGCTGTCCTTCACCCGCGACCCAGACGTACTTCGACTGTGTTGCGGGGTGTTCGGCACGGTCCAGTTGCTGTAGGTGGGACATCACTGCCGTGCTGAAGTCCGTTGTAGCGCTAAACAGCACTTCTAGGCTGCCCAGCTTGCTCTCCCAGTCGGCGACGAGGGATGGCTCGAGGTCACCATGGTTCTCGGCGACCACTACGAGGTGTATGTCGCGCAACTGTTCCGGGGCAAACGCATCCGCGTAATCCAAAATGGCGCGAACGGAAGGTACGGCAGATGGGTCTGCGATAAGTGTTTGTGAACTTTGCGCGCGGTGCCAGAGGCCCTGGCATGTCCAGATGCCTACCTGGTCGCCAACACGAGTTGCAAGAGCCCAGGCGAGCCCTGGTCCGACGTGCTCATCCTTTGGATTTTTGACGCCATGTGTCGCCACGTCGAAAGTTATCTGTCCGCACTCGGGATCGAGTGAGCGTACGGTGTACCAACGTAAATTTGGGCGTTGGGTCTCCGGCATGGCTGTAACGCTTGCGCGGATATTGGCGCCACCTCCGTGGAGGGGTAAATGGAGATTCTCGCCGGGCTTAGCCGGCATAAAGAGGCCAAAGAATTCGTCCGGGCCGGAAAGCTGAAAGCCGACTAGCTCGGGGGAGCGGATGACAATCCTCTGCAGGTTTTCTGCCGGGGCGCTGACGTCATAAACAGTGGCGCGGATGATTCGATGGTGCGGTTCAGAAGGGGCGGCCAAGAGTAGGTGGTCAGAAAAGGCCGCGCGGTAGGCGGAAGTGTTCGTCGGAGTGTTCAGGGTAACTGGGTTCGAGGTCATAGTGGGAGTTAACTTACCCTTACCTAAAGCAAAAGTGAAAGGGTGAGGGGCAGAAAAAGCCCCGCGGGGATCCGAGGTGAACTGGTCCCCGAAAGTTGGACTGGTTTAACTCTAGGCGGTTAGGGCTTCAAGGGTCTGATTTCGATATTGCATCGGGGTCAGGCCCTTGAGTCGTTGTTGGACGCGTTCGGTGTTGTACCACTGAATGTACTCGTTAATCGCCTGACTGAACTCTGCGACAGTGTCGAAGACTTCTCCGTGGTACATCTCGGTTTTCACGTGCCCGAAGAAATTTTCCATGACCGCGTTGTCGTAACAGTTGGCTTTACGCGACATCGACTGAACACCACCGTTGTCGCCAATCAAGTTGCGCCAGGACGAATGCTGGTACTGGAAACCTTGGTCAGTGTGCATCATCCACCCGGGTTCAGGCGCACACGTGTTAATCGCCTTAGCTAAAGAATCGGCGGTCAACGCTGTCGACGGCGATGTAGCCACGGTGTGGGCAACAATTGAACGGTCGAACAAGTCCATCACCGGTGACAGGTAGACCTTGCGGCCTGCGACCCTGAACTCGGTGACGTCGCTGACAAAGACGGCATTTGGCTTATCCGGGGTGAATTTGCGGTCAAGCTTGTTGTCAGCAATGTGGCTGATCGTCCCGATGTAGGAAACATAAGGCCTGCGCTGGCGAATCTTAGCTCGAAGACCCATCTCGCACATGAGTTTGTAGACGAGTTTGTGGTTGACCACCCAGCCCTGGTTGCGTAGGTCAAGCAGCACTCGCCGGTAGCCGTAGCGATGCTTGTTACGCTCGAAGCTTTCCCGAATCGCTTGCTTGAGAACGGCGTGCTTATCTGGCTTACTGAGTCGTTGCTGGTGGTAGAAGAACGTCGACCGTGGGATACCCGCTGCCTCTAGGAGATATTCCAAGCGGTGGTGAGACTTGAGGATGACAATCGCCTGGACTTTCAGGCGCGTCCCTGATTCCTCAAGTCCCGCAATTTTTTTAGATAAGCGTTTTCGGCCCGCAACCGTTCGTTTTCGCCACGCAGCTTGTCTTCCTCCGACAGCGGCTTCGGCGTGACCGAGCCTTTAGGCCTGCCCTTCGGCTTCGGTTTCAACGCGTCATCGCCGTCTTTGCGCCATTTCCACGACCACCCCCTGACCAGCTGCTGTGATGACAGGCCAAATTCACGCGCAAGATCCATCGCTGTCTCGCCAGCAAGGTGGCGTTGGACAACTTCCTTCTTGATCTCAAACGAATACTGCTGCTTAGTCGGTTTCTCCACAAGACATAGCCTGCCATGCAGCACAAACCGACAATAGAGCCGGCGCGCAGCGTGTTTGGAGACACCCAGAGCATTAGCAGCGGCTCTATAGCCCATGCCCTGCTCAAAAAGCTCAACCAACTGCTCGCGCTGATATTCACTTAGCGAACTTCGTGCTCTCAATGACAACTACTCCCCACTAGTCGGTAACTGATTTCTCAGTCCAACTAATGGGGAGCAGTTCATTAGGTGCCGAGGCTTTTCTGCTGGAAAAGGCGAGCCTGGTTTGGGGTGACCAAACGGCTAGCAATGTGACCCGTGACATGCGACGTTTGGGCATAAGTGCAGGTTAAATTTTGCCGTTATTCTGTTTCCAATTTCCTGGCTGAAGTGGGTCGAATTTCTATATTGTGACCGTTTTTCATCACCGGTACGGTTTTCGTGTGAGCACGGCAGTGGCCGCAAAGGAGAAGGCGAGAAGCCCTTTACCTTCAGCTCTGGGCATCGCGCCACACCATTTATCTACACTTCATTTTTCTAAAGGATCATCATGGATAACCTGTGCAATATCTGCGAACTGATTTCCTCCTTGCCAGCACCGGCTCCGCTGCCGGTACCTGAGTTCAACGTGAACTTCCCGGAGGGCCCACTGGTTCAGGTCGACTCACTGTTCCCGAACTTCCACTCTCTGACTGAGGGCGGCAACCTGGGTCTGCAGAACGTCGGTGGCGATCAGGACAACGCTCTGCAGAACGTTGGCGGCAACCAGGGTCTCCAGAACGCTGGCGGCGATCAGCTGAACGGCGGAGACCAGATTGGCGGCGACAAGCTGGAGAAGGGCGATAAGGTCGGCGGCGACCAGGTTAACGACAAGGGCCAGATTGGTGAGCGTCAGTCCGGTTTCCAGACCGGTGGCCAGGACCAGAGCCTGCAAAACGTCGGTGGCGACCAGGGTCTGCAGAACGGTGGCCAGGAGCAGGGTCTCCAGACCGGCGGTAAGAACCAGAATGGTCTCCAGACCGGCGGCCAAGAGCAGGGCATGCAGACCGGCGGTAAGAACCAGGGTGGCCTCCAGACTGGCGGCCAGGAGCAGGGTGCCCAGACCGGTGGCAACAACCAGGGTGGTCTGCTGGCCGAGGACGGTGCAGGTGACAACCTGCCAGTCGACCTGGACCTCACCGGTGCAAAGGCTATCTAAGACCGTCTAAGCCGACTTAGGCACTGCACTGCGCAGCTGTTAGCTTGCGCGGCGATTAGCGCGTAACAGCGCACGAGCGCCTTCTCACTCCTTGTGGAGTGGGGAGGCGCTTTCTTGCGTTTATAGCTGGCGACGTGGGGTCGATCCGAGTTACTGACTGCGTTTATGACAAAAATGGCCCGAAAAATGGCTTGAAAGTGTCATAAACTCGCACAGTTTCACATTTGCAGCCCTCTATTCAGGCGCGATTTACATAACGTGATCTGCTGGAATGTCTTGAATCAGACCCATTTTTGTCTATTAACTGCAGATGGAGAGGGCTAGGGCGGAGAGGCAAATATTTATGCAGCCGCAATTAAGGCACAATTATGTGGCTTATTAAATGCGCCTAGGGGGTTTTTGCAAATGGCTCAGAGGTGTCATTATTGCGTCCGGAAAATTATTGGGGTGCATTTTCATTAGGTGGGGGTGGGGTGTTGGCTGTGCCTTATCTCACAATTATAAGAATCGTGACATGGGAGACATTTCAACCCGAATTAATGGGTGGAGATTTATTGAAAAATCTTCATATCTGCAGGTAATGGAGGTTTATCTGGGCTGAATGGCTAGGCGTCGTAGAGGAAGGTGGAACGTTAGTATTTGCCCGGTATCCATACGGCTACCCCTGAAAAAATATGCAAACAACAATTATCGACATTGAAATAAAAGGAAATAGGGGTGCCAATTAAATGGTCTAACAAACATAAAATGTATTTGTTATATTCGGGGGCGGCCAACGCTATAAATGAGAATTAGAAGGCGATGTCAACTGGGCTACCTGTGATGGGGGCTGGAGACGCTTATGCGTGGTCATTGATTGTTAATTGAAGGCTGGAAAGGTAGCGAAAGGTGTATAACGCACTGAAATCGAAGGAAGGGGGAGGGCTCATGTTCGGTCGTTTTACAAACGAGAAGCGCTGGTTGGCGCTATTTAGCTTCATGGCTGTGCTCGCTCTTTTCTTCGCTAAATCTCCAATAATTGCGCATGCGCAGGATGCAGAAGACACTGGCGAAACCCTGACGATTCAGAAGATTCTGAGTGTTCCTGGAACCGTTAAGGGTGTTGAAGCCAATGGAAATGTCCGTGATTTTGGGCCACTCATTGCGGCATTTGACGAGGCTGCAACACCATTTGGTAGCCACAAAATGGGTTACTGCATTGAGGCCAGCGTCGCCGGTGATCTTTATGACACCGGTCGTGTGCAGAACTTCAGTCAGTTCTCGCGCAGTACAGATACCAATAACAAGCTGCGGAACGACTTTGACCGATACCGGAAGCTCAACTGGATTGCTCACCAAGGTTCTCCAGCTGTTGGTTTGGATGAACTGGGGAAGGCAGCTGGAGTTAAAGGACGTCTGAATGTGCTGGATGCCAATAACGCAACTCAGTTCGCTCTGTGGCACTTCTCCGATGACATTGACTTCTCCCAGGGCATTCACAACCCATCGACGAAGGCTGTCTACGACTACCTCACTGGTCCGGCTAACGTCGGTCAGGGCACCGTCGACGGTACGAACCGCACTGGCTACATTTTCAACAATGGTAAGAAACAAGACATCATTGTGATTGACAATGTCACTCCGTCTTCCGGTGAAGTTCCGGCAGAGCCGACGAAGCCGTCCGAGCCAGAAAAGCCAACCGAACCGGAAAAGCCGACTGAGCCGGAGAAGCCGACTACACCGACCACGCCTGCGGAGACCACGACCCCGTCCGAGTCGACCAAGCCGTCTGAGCCAGAAAAGCCGACCACGCGTAAGCCGTCGATCTCCACTCAGGCTCGCCTGAACGGCAACAAGATTGTTGCGGGCGCTGTGGTTAAGGACATCGTGAAGTTCACCGACCTGGTTCCGGGTAAGAACTACCGCCTGGACGCCACCCTGGTGGACAAGACCAATGCTGATCGCATCCTGGGTACCGGAAGCGTCGAATTCACTCCGGAGACCTCTTCGGGTGAGCAGGCTGTCATGATTACCGTCTCCGATGATGTAGATGAGCCGGTTTCCGCTGCTGTTGCATTTGAAAAGCTGACCTCGACAGAGGTCACCGCCGATGGCCAGGACAACACCGATGGTCAGCGGGTAGAAATCGCTACCCACGAGGACATCAACGACGCAGCTCAGACCGTTCACGGCGAAAAGCCGGATCAGCCGTCGGCCTCCGAAGAGACCCCGACGAGCGAAGAGACGACCGAGGAGACGACCGAAGAGACAACGGAGCCGTCGTCCAGCGAGACCACTACTTCTGAGACCAGTGAGTCTGAGACTCCGACGACGTCGGAAAGCGAAGAGCAGCCGAGCTCGTCGCCGACTACTCCTAACACCTCCGAGTCCACGAAGCCGGCCGCTCCGACGGAACCGACCGAGCCGACTGACAGCACTGAGTCGCAGACCACGGAACCGACCGAGCCGACTGAGACTACCGAACCGTCTAAGCCGAGCGAGCCAGCTGATACGCCGCTGGAGCCGGAGCTGCGCACGGTAGCCGAGCTTCAGGGCAACCGCATTGAGGCTAATGCCAAGGTCGTCGACACCGTACATTTCGAGGGTCTGGTCCCTGGTAAGAACTACACCCTCTCCGGTGAACTGGTTAATAAGGCTGATGGCTCTGTGATTGGTCATGGCGAGGCGACGTTCAAGCCGACGTCGGCAAGCGGTACTGTGACTGTCACTCTTGAGGTGTCTGACTCTGTTAAGACTCCTGTTGCTGAGGCTGTCGTGTTCGAGCACCTGACCTCTGATGAGGTCGACTCGACTGGTAAGGAAAGCGCTGGTCAGGTCAATGAGATCGCTGACCACGCAGATATCAATGACGCAAGCCAGACCGTGACTGGAGAGGTTCCGGAGAAGCCGGAAGACACCCCGACTGAGGAAAGCGAAACTCCGTCCGAGGAGACGATCGCACCGGAGACCAGCTCGACTGAGCCGACCACGTCCACGGTTCCGGCAACGCCGAGCGACGATGAGCCGTCCGAGCAGCCGGAGACGACACAGCCGGAAGAGCCGTCTGAGACGACAACTCCGTCTAAGTCCGAGTCCGAAAAGCCGAGCAAGCCGACGAAGCCTGCCCAGCCGGAAAAGCCGTCCAAGCCGACCAAGCCTGCCCAGCCAGAGAAGCTGTCCAAGCCGACCAAGCCTGCCCAGCCGGAAAAGCCGTCCAAGCCGACGAAGCCTGCCCAGCCGGAAAAGCCGAGCAAGCCGACTAAGCCCGCTCAGCCGGAAAAGCCGAGCAAGCCGAGCCACCCAAGCACCCCAGCGCAGTCTGAGGACAACCCAGCCATCACGACTACTGCCGGTATTGCCGGCAAGGCTCTGGTTGAAAAGGGTGCTGTCGTCATCGACACCGTGCACTTCACTGGCCTGAAGCCGGGCACGAAGTACACGTTGACCGGTGAGCTGATGTGCAAGGAGACGGGCAAGTCCACTGGCGCTAGGAGCCGCCTGCACTTTGTGCCGACGGCATCCGCCGGCACGGTTGATGTTCCGATCATCATCACCGACGGCGACTGCGCTTCTCAGGTTGCCTTCGAGACTCTGACCGATGCCAATGGCAAGGAAGTTGCTGTCCACAAGGACATCAACTCTGCGGAGCAGACTGTCACGAACGGCAAGACCCCAGAGAACACGCCATCTGAGCAGCCGAAGGATGAGGGCAAGCAGGGCACGCCTAACGACGATTCCTCCGCACCGACCAGCGACACTGCCACCCCGAACACTGTGATTAATCAGCACTCGGAGCAGAACAACACCAACGTCACCATCATCGGAGGCACTGGCCAGGATAAGCAGAAGAACCACGGAAAGCCGTTGGCTCCGAACTCGGAACGACGTGCAATTAGTTCGGTTCCGTCTGGCCCGACCGGTTTGGCTACTCACGCTCTGCCGACGGTAGCCACCAACTAAGGAGATTCCATGACCGATCAGTTTGGCTCGGACGAGACCGGAAAGGAACCTGGAAATGCTCCAGGTTACGAGCCCGGCATCGATCCGGAAACCGAAACCGGCGCACTCGGCCACGTTGATCCGTTTGGCCAGGATGAAGACCAGGCCGACAGCCAAGTCGAAGACCTGCAGGACGTGCCTTGGTGGAAGCAGCCAAGGGTGTATATCGCCGCTATCGCATTAATCGGCGTTATCGCTCTGCTGGTGATTGCCCAACTGCACCGCAATGATTCGGCGCTCGAAGGTGCGCAAGAGAATCTGCCCACTCCAGCACAGGGTTCTCGGGGAGCTGTGCACGAGATGGAGATGCTCATTGACGGTAAGTCGGCTCCGATTGATTTCGTTCAGCTGACTGATCAGGGATCTCTGATTCCTCCGACCGACGTTTCGCGCCTGGGCTGGTATTCCGCCTCCGCGATTCCCGGTGAGAAAGGTGCTGCTGGATCGTCCGTCATTACCGGCCACGTCAATGAGGTGGACCAGGGCGATGGTTACGCTGCACGTTTCGCTGACCTGAAGGCTGGTGACACTGTCACGGTGAAGGTAGATGGCGAAAGCCGAGACTTCACCGTCAGCAAGGATCCAATCCAGGTGGTCAAGGGCGCCCAGATGCCCGAGGCTGTCAACGACGCAGTTGGTGAGAACCGCTTGGTCCTCATCACCTGCGGAGGCGAGTTCGTCGGCGGCACCTTGGGTTACGCCGACAACATCATCGTCGAGGCCACTCCAGTGCGCTAATCCAGTGCGCTAGATCAGAGCACTAGGGCGCTGGGGCTCAGCCTCAACTAGTTGACCAATTTCATTGGCTGTGGCTGTTGAACGCCGTCGAACAACGGCGGCGCCGGCAGTCGCAGAAAAACACAGAACAAATCTGCAGAAACCCTGCAGAAACACAGAAGATAAGGAAGTACCTATGAGCATGTTGAAGAAAATCGGTGTCTGGGGTGTGGGCGCACTCGTGCTTGCCGCTCCGGTTGCCACTGCCGCACAGGCAGTAGCTGCACCTGCAAACTCTGCTGACACTGCAGTTGTCGCTCCGGGCAAGGGTGGGTTCCTCCACTCGGGCAAGCTAGCCGTCAACCGCTACGTCTTCGAGCTTGAGCACCGCGATGGCAAGGACTACGTCAACATCACCTTCACCGGCGATCACAGCGCTGACGTGCAGATCATGCCGGATGGCATGACCCCTGAGGGCAAGAAGAAGGTCGATCAGATTGGTGACGTTCTCAAGCTCAACGGCTACAACGATGTTCACTACTGGGCGGTTCTCTAAACGCCTCTTGTGACGCCACAGCGCGCCCCGTGTCGCTTACTGCCTCTGTGCTTTACAGGTCCTAGCACAGGGTGGTGCACCGCGGGGCGTTTTGCTTCAAACGGTTTTTGCTTTCGCTTACCGACGATGCTGTGACAGCAAACACAAGAAGGTTGATAAGTCCTCATTTTCCCGGCGTGCTCTGCGGCGGTAATGGTTAGACATAGGAGCCATCGCTATAGGGCAATTGCCTACCCCCATTTTTGGGTGGGTTTGATTGTGTGGGGAATTGAGAGGGGTTTGGCTGCGATTGGAAAAAACCGCTGTGACCTCGATAAAAAGATATTAATCTCTTGCAATTCTTATGTTTGTGTAGGTTTCTTGGATGCTTGGTTTGGCGGTGTGTAACCGTCGGGTATCGATTGGAAGTGAAACGAGTTAAGTTATTTATAAGCGGTTCACTGAGCGCTATTAACTGAGCGAGCAATGGGCTTGAACTGCAATGTTTCAGCCAGTAAACGTTAAAGTTCATAACGCTTAGGCTTAAAAGGTTAGACAGACTGGTCTTTCCCTTAAGGAAAATCTCAGTTTTGGCAAGTCGGGGAACGTTGGTGTCGCCGTCTGGAGTGAATCGCGAGACGTATTGAAGCGTGTCGCTTCATTTTGGACTTCTGTAAAGGACCTGTTTTCGTGAATAAGTTCTCTCGTACCGCCCGCTCGGTAACCTTCGCTGCCATCGTCGGTCTGTCGATGGGCGTCTCCGCCCCGGCTGCAATCGCTCAGGACACTGCCGTCAACCAGGCTGCCGGCAACTCCCCTCTGGTAAATAAGGACGCCAAGGGCTCGCTCACCATTCATAAGTTCGGTAACCCGACCAGCGAAGGTCAGCCGTCTGGTACCGAAGCTGACGTCCAGGACGTTATTGCCAATGGTGGCGAGAAGCTCGCAGGTGTCGGCTTCACCGTTTACAAGATCAACAAGACTGCAGATGGCGCTACCCCCATCGATGTCACCACCAACGAGGGTCTGCTGGCTGCTTCGAAGCTGAAGGCTGGCGAGTTCGCTACTGGTACCCAGGCGACTCAGGCTCTGATTGACAACGGTACCCTGACGCAGGTCGCAACCGGCACGACCGACCAGGACGGCAAGTGGAACGTTGGCCAGGATCTGGCTCTTGGCGCTTACCTGGTTGTTGAGACCGGTCCGAAGGAAGGCTATGACCCGGCTGTTCCGTTCATCGCTTTCGTTCCGATGACCAGCAATGGCAAGGTAGGCGACGAGACTCAGGGCACCACCTGGAACTACGACGTTCACGCATTCCCGAAGAACTACAAGGATGAAGAGCCGACCAAGACCGTTAAGGACAAGGACCAGAACGCCGGCGACAAAGCGCTGGTCTACACCGTCACGGGTACCGCTCGCCAGCTGAAGCCGAACACGGAGCGTACCCAGTTCCAGATCACTGACCAGATTGACCCGAAGCTGGAAGTCACCAAGGTTGATGTCAAGGTTGTCAAGGCAGATGGTACGGAGCGGGCTCTGTCCGAAACCGACGACCGCGACGGTAAGTTCTTCGAGGGCAACAATGTCGATGTCAACCTGAAGCCAGACGTTGCAAAGACTCTTGGTACTGGTGACAAGGTCGTCGTTACCATCACCACCACGCTGAAGCCGCAGTTCAAGGAAGCTACCGACATCGCGCCGAACACCGGTTTGGTCTTCCAGAACAACCCGGACGGTTCCGAGAACAGCACTCCGAAGGAGACTCCGAAGGTCAAGACCTACTGGGGTGGCGTGCAGTTCAAGAAGGTTGATGGCGACCGCAACGCTCTGGAAGGTGCCGAGTTCCAGATTGTCCGCCAGGCTGCTGGCCAGAAGTGCTCCGACATTGACACCACCAAGAAGGACTCCTGGACTCCGGTTAACGGCCAGCAGGGTGACGAGGTGAAGACCACCTTCGTCTCTGGCCAGGACGGTATCGTCAAGATTACCGGTCTTCACGTCAACGACTTCGAAGACAACGCTGAGGTTGTCGAAGGCGAACAGTCCCACTACTGCCTGATTGAGACCAAGGCTCCGAAGGGTAAGGAGCTGCTGCCGGAGGCACTCGAGTTCAAGCTGGTTGCTAAGCAGACTGCCCCGGAGCGTGTTTACGAGCTGGCATCCGTCCAGGTCGGCGCTAACCCGGGTGAGGTTGTTAACTCCGACGACACCACCCCGAACCTGCCGATGACCGGTGGTGCCGGTGTTGGCATCCTGGCTGCTATCGGTGCAGCTATCGTCGCAGCTGGTGCATGGTTCGCCCGCCGCGGTTCCAAGAACTAAATCCGAGTAAAGGCTCGGCCACTGGAGCGCTTTAGCTCCAGTGTTGAGGGAATAGCGTGCGTTCAACAGCGCACGCCATTCCTGTAGTTTGCGCATCACTGAAATTACTGTTGCGGCCTTTCGATGTGCTCTTTTTCAACAGCAGGCATCTCTACGCCGGTGAGAAAGAGAAAGGCCACATCCCTTTTTGATTGACTTCTTGGGAGTTCCTCCGTGGGTAAACACTCTGCGTCTACTCTGACGCGGGACGCATCAGCTGAGCGGCCTGAACAGCCTGAGCAGGCGAAAAAGAACAGCATGGTTCTCCCCGCAATTTTGGTGATTGTGGGCTTGCTTGTGATGCTGTACCCGGTTGTCTCCACGGCATTGAACAACTACGGCACCTCTAAGGCGGCCAAAGAGTTTGCCAAGCTGGAAAAGTCCGTACCCCAAGAAGTTAAAGATGAACAGTGGGAACGCGCTCACGCTTACAACGAGCGCCAAACCACCGGCCCGATTCTGGACCCGTGGCTTAACGAAGTTAATGACCACAACCCCGAGTACGCCGCTTATCTCGATCAGCTAAACGCTACCGACGTGATGGCGCGTCTGATTTTCCCAGAGATTCAGGCCGACCTGCCGATTTACCACGGCACCAGTGATGAGGTGCTCGCCAAGGGGCTCGGACACCTATACGGATCCGATCTTCCAGTCGGCGGTGTTGGAACCCACTCCATCATTACCGGTCACACCGGACTTACTAACGTAACGCTCTTCGATAACCTGCGGAAAGCAAAAGAGGGAGACGCCTTCTATATCCAGGTCGCAGGTCACAAGCTGAAGTACGAAATTGATCAAATCAAGGTTGTACTTCCGCATGAGACCGATGATCTTCGTCCCGTTGACGGCCAGGACTACATCACCCTCATCACTTGCACCCCTTACGGAATCAACACGCATCGTCTGCTAGTGCGTGGGCACCAAGTGCCGATGGATCCGTCGGAAAGCAATGTCTTCGACCAAACGCACGGAGCTGGATGGCAGTGGTGGATGTACGCCCTGCTCGTAGCGGTGTTTGTGCTTGGCACAGGCTTTGCGTGGTGGCTCTGGCGCCAACGCCTCGACGCCGACGAAGAGCTTGACGACGACGCCGAGAACGCGGACGTCGAGACTGCTGATGGCGACGCAGACAGCGATGAACTCGCTGACGGCAGCGAATCAGCGTCCGAGGATAATAACAACACTTCGTGGTGGGAAAACGACAATGAATAAATATTTGACATCCACCTGGAACCGGATAGCTGCGTTCTTAGCTGCCTGCGCTCTGGTTGCAGTGATGGGTGCAATCGGCGCGAATGACGCCAACGCGGCCAGGATTGTTGGACGCGTGGACGCTCCGGGCGTTTCAGCAACGAGCGGCACTGACATTGTGCGAATTACCTTGAGCCCAGGAAACCCGGACGATGATAATTCGTCGGCATCGGGCTCTATTTCTGGCGTGACCATTCATCTGGAACGTCTCAAGGGAATCTCGCCGGCGAGCCAGCAGGACCGCGAGAAGGTGGAAAACGCCACCGCAGCTGAGCTTGCCGAGTGGCCGAAAGACCTCCACTTCAGCCAGGTCACTGACGAAAACGGCTCTGTTAAATTCAGTGATTTGCCGGAGGGCATCTATCTTGTGACCTCGACGGCTCCGAATGACAGTTACCGGGAGATCAACTCCTTCTTGGTATCGGTGCCGTTCTACGGTGCGGGCTATGACTCCACGCCGGTAGAGGGCGTCATTGTGGCGAAGTCGCATAAGCCGGGGGAGACGCCACCACCGTCGACACCTCCAACGACTCCGCCGAAGACCCCTCCGACAACGCCACCGGGAACACCGCCGACTACGCCGGGAACATCGACCCCGCCGAAGACGCCTCCGACGACGCCGACAACTCCGACAACTCCGGGTGAACCGGGAACCTCGACGACAACGTCGACTACTTCCATGCCACCTGGTGAGCCTGGTACCTCGACGCCTTCGGGCTCGTCGGGTTCATCCTCAAGCTCGGGAAGTAGCGGAGGATCTGGCTCCTTGGCACTCACCGGTGTGCAGGTAGCAGGGTTGGTAGCCGTCGCTGCTGCACTAATCGGCGGAGGATTCGTCGTTATCGCTGCTAGCAAGAAGAACTCAGAAAGTGGGAAGAACTAATGTTTTCGACAACATTCCGCTTGCCGGATTCAATGCGAACTACGCTTCGCATGTTCTTGGCTGCTTTGCTAGCGGTAGCTCTCGTTGTCAGCGGTCAGGCTTTTGCTCCCACCGTGCCGCAGGCACAGGCGCAGACGGAGGTCATTCCGACGTCTCCGCCGAAGTATGAGTTTAAGAACGTTAATAGTCGCCCCACTCCTGATTACGAGTTCACAATCGACAGCGATGCGACTATTGACAGCCTGCAATTCAATGTTGGGGGCTCAGGGTATCTTCAGGAATATACACTCAAGATTAATGGGAAGAAGATTGCTCCGCAGATTACCCCGAGTGGCAATCCCCGACAGGCGCCGCTTGAAGTTGTGCACAAGGGTTTGAACGAAGCAGTAAAGGCGGGCGACAAAGTCACGCTGAGCCTTCGCTATACTACCCAGAAAGCAACTGGCGACGTGGCCATAACCCTCCGCGGTACTCCCGACGGCTCTACTGAGCCAGGCGACCCAAGTGAGCCGACAGATCCGTCAACTGACCCGACGGAACCTACCGATCCTACTGACCCAACGGAGCCGACTGACCCCACTGAACCCACCGAGCCGGAGGATCCGGAGCCAGAACCCGGAACCGTAACTCCCGCGGACCCAACGCTTGTCGATCCCGCGACTGCACCGGAGTGCGTGGAGAAGGCTTACATCAATATCCCGGACACTAAGGGTGTTGATTACTACCTCAACGCAGAGAAGAAGCCGGCTGGCCCCCACGTCTACGAGCAGAACAAGCCGGGTACAGTCAAGGTCACTGCGGTGGCACAGCCAGGGTTTAAGCTCGCTCCGAACGCACGCACTGAGTGGACTTTCAACCTGAGCGGTGAGGTAAAAGACTGCTCAGATTCTCCCGAAGACCCCAAACCACCGGCTGTCGAAGGGCGTCACTTTGATGCCATCGGTCACGAGTTTGCAGTCAAAGCTGACCCAGTAGATCCGAAGAAGCCCAATGCCTTTACGGCTAAGGTGACTGAGGAATCTCACATGAAGTACGCAACCGTGCGTATCGAGACTGACGCGACCTTCTTGGACCCGCAGAAGTACAATCTCACCCTGGATCAGATTGAGCCTGGTGTGACCTTGCAGAAGCGCAACGTCAATATTGGCAATGGCTTCATCACTATGGAGGTCGTGCCGGTAAAGGATGGTAAGCCGGTTGGCTCTGCCGTTGTGCCGAAGGATGCGGTTTTCACCTTCACTAATAATCTTTCGCAGAACAAGAATTTGAAGGTCACCCTCGATGTGTATGGAGAGAAAAAGGACGAGCCAAAACCACCGGAGATTATCTCGCCACCAGATGGAGCCAAATGGGTGCATGGGCGAGTCCCTAACCCGCCGATGCCACAGCGTTGTGGTCTGCGTATTGCTGTAGTAGCAGACCTTTCGACATCGCTCCGTTACGCAGATACTGATGGTTTCGAAGCATCTAAAAAGGCCGCGAATGCATTTATCGATTCCCTGCAGGGCACTCCAGCCGAGCTCGGCATCTATAACTTCGCAAGTGACGGTCCGGCTAATCAGGCTGGAACGACACACGGTCAGAACCCACCATATATTTCAATGCTGTCGGAGCAGGGCGTCCAGCGAGCAAAGGACGTAGTTAAGAACTGGAGCTATAACGCAAATAACAGTGCTACGAACTGGGAAGCGGGCCTGAAGCAGGTCAAGGATAACGACTACGACGTGGTGTACTTCATCACTGATGGTATGCCCACGACCTCCTCGACAATCAAGAGCAAGGGCATCGGTGGTGAATTCGTTCAGGCTAGTGCTCTCAACGACGCAATCAAAGCATCCAACGAACTCAAAGCTGCCGGTACCCGTGTTGTGCCGCTCATGGTCGACCTGACTCTTGGCGGGCGAAGCAGCCAACGCCCCGTTGTAACGAATGATCTGGTGCTCAAAGACGCCAAGCGCATTGGCTGGCAAGCAGATCCGGGACAAGCCCCAGGCCTCTACTACAAAATTCGAAGTGATCACCCGAAGGCTTCGCACGCCAATTACATCAACACCGACACCATGGCGAATCTGAAAATGGCGTACGACGCGGCAGGCAACCAGGCCCTGCAGGTGTTTGAACGGATGCCTAATGGGAGGTTAAACACAGTTACTTCGGACATGTCTAGGTGGACCTACGGTGCACGTGGTGTCAAGACCATGGGCGAGGATATCTCGGGCACTGGTGACACGGTGAGGGTGTCTAACTACAGCAATCTTGCGGAACAGATGAAAACAATCGCCCAAGACGTAACCACACGATGCAACGGTGTAGTGAAGGTCAAGAAGAGGATTGTCGATGAAAACGGCAAGGTTCTCGAAGACGGTGCCCCTGGTTGGGAGTTCACCCTGTCCGCAAATAACAATGTCATCGGTTCTGGTAATGGCCCGTTGGTTCACCAGTCGATGAAGGTGACCTCCGGTTCTGAATCCGATAAGGGTACTGCATCGTGGAACATCGAAAGCGAGAGGGAACAGTCGCTGGTTCTGACTGAAACGCAGAAGCAGGGCTACACCTTGTTCCGTCGCGGTGACACCTTGGATTCCACCGGTGACTACAACGCCGTATGTACTCAAACCCGCGACGGGAAAACCTCACCTCTCAAGGTGGAAAATGTGGGCGAGTTTGGTTTCCGTGTAAAGATGTCGGAATCCAATAAGGTCCTGTCTTCCATTTCCTGTGTTGTCGATAACTACGAAGCGCCGGACACCAAGCCAGGCAAGCTGACCTTGGAAAAGGCGGAGTACGTCGATGGTGAGGGAGTCAAGATTCTACCGGGACTTGGTGGTGCAACCTTCGATATCTACCCCTCGGCTGGTGGGCAGCCGGATTACAGTGGAGGACCGGTCTACACCATCACGCCTGATCAGAAGTCAATTGAAATCACTGAGACTGGCACTTTCTACCTTGTAGAAACGAAGGCGCCGGCAGGACTTAGCCTGCTGCCAGAGCCAGTAGCTTTTGAAATCTCAATTGACCAAGAGACTAAGGAGTACACCATCTCGGTGGTAGGCGGCAGTAGCCCGCTTATCAAGGCCGAAGGCTCCGGCGAACTCATGATCATGCAGGTGACCGACACCAAGACCGGCAAGCTGCCAAAGACCGGTGGAAACGGCGTCCTTCTCTGGACACTGTTTGGTGCGGTAATCGCAAGCTGCGGTTGGTTCTGGACTCGCCGCCAGCAGTCCTAATAACAAGAATGGGTTCTGTGCAGTCGCCTGCACAGAACCCATTGGGCAGCACAAAGAACAAGACTCGCGTCCCACCCATCAGTAAGCCCTACGCAAACAAAGCCCTCTTACCAGGGTGAGTTAGCGGTGATATAGGAACCAAGCTGCTGCCCGTTCCCATCGATGATGTTCCAGGTAGTCGATACAACGCCGACAGCGCCTGTTTCCGGAACCCATACAGGGCCACCGGAATCGCCTCGTTGAGCGTGTACGTTCTGAACCTGTAGAGCGTTGTCCTCGATTTGGTATGCCTCGCGATCAGCGGCTAAACCGCAGGAAACTCTCCCCGTAGTGTTTCCGTATATGCAGACTGTCTCGCCAGTTTGAACATCTGTGGGGGATAGCATTGAGTCGCCCGAATACGAATTCTCACCGGCAGTAGCGGGGTCGTCAAGCGAGACAACTCCAATATCGTTCCCCGTATCTAGTGAATGGTCATATGTGGGAGACGGTTGGAAGACACCAATTTTCTGAAATGTCCCATCCGTCACTGTGTCTCCCTCTTGTCCACAATGACCTGCTGTGTAGATTTGCGAATTGGTCTTGTCGACATAGCCAGCTGTACAGACACTAGCTTGTGGTCCATTAGCGTGAATGATGACTACTGGATCACCTTGGTTAATGGTGGCGGCGTAGGCGGGTAGTCCGGTTGTAGCGGTGATAACGGCAGTGACAGTGAAAATCCATGAAGGTCTATTCATGGGGAAATCTGCTCCTCAGTGAGTTGGTCGGAGGCGGCCCAAAAACTGGTTGTGGCGTTTTCAGGCCGCGCATTGAAAAGCATCTCCTCAGGCTGCGGTTCCTAGAGGGCGAATACGAACGCGCAAAGTAAGCGTCCAATCATCCTAAAGATGCGTAAAAACAAAGCTAATCTCGTCGAGAAAGATGGAACGTATGCGTGTCGGGCAGTTCATATACCCGTTTCGTATCGCGAATATAAGGAAATATATAAACCTATCAGTTAAGACAGAACCTACGCTCAAGTGGTTAATCATGCGCGATAGCGTTCTAAAAATGGGGTAGAAGAAAGGCCAACGCCCATTGGGGAGCGGGGCTAAACAGCAGCTGAGTCGCCGCTGGCGCTGTCGCCGTCGTCAAGCGCGGCAACCAAATCGCGGTGCGCACGAGTTCCGATCGTGGTCGGCATTAACACACCGCTGAAACGTGGAATCGCGCTGCGAGTTGCCACTCGTTATACAAAGTTGTCGAATTTGTTAGCAAACGGCTGGCACGTGGGGTTCGTTCGTGATGCCAGAACGGGAAATGAGAGGTCATATCCTGCCGTCAAGCAGGGATAATCTAGAAATTACAGAGCTCTCCGTGATGCCGGGGAAGAAGGGTACATCAAGTCTGTAATCCAGTTTTCTAAGAGCCTTTCATAACGAAATCCCTGCTGGAGGGGCTCTCTCGCAGTCATGTACTCCTAGTCGCACTGCAGGTTTCCTGTGGCGGCTATAGCATCGGCATTGTCCAGACATTTCGTCTACAACACTGAGAACAGGAACGGCACATCATGGCTGACAACGCAAAGAACACTGCTAAGAACACCCCGGCAACTCAGGCTGGCTCGGACTCCGCGAATAAGGGAACCGGCCACGGCCACACTTCTATCGACGACAGCGTCGTCTCCAAGATTGCCGGTATCGCTACCCGCGAGGTCTCCGGTGTCTATGACCTTGGCGGCGGCATGGATCGCTTCGCTGGCTCCGTCCGTGAGTTTGTTTCCGGCGGCAGCGCCAACGTATCCCAGGGAATTGCTGTTGAGGTCGGCGAGCGTCAGGCTGCAGTCGACGTCACCATCATTGCCGAGTACGGCGTTGCCATCCACGAGCTGGCTGAGGCTATCCGTCAGAACGTCATTAGCTCCGTTGAGCGTATGACCGGCCTCGAGGTCACTGAAGTCAATGTCGATGTTTCCGATGTCCACACCGACTACCAGACCCCGCAGGAGCGCGAAGAAGAGGCCGCTAAGCAGCGCGAAGAGCAGCGCAAGGCCATCGCGGCTGCTAACGAGCCCAAGGAACAGCCACGCGTCCAGTAGTTGACAACTATTGCGCGTCGGAGCAGGGCAAGATGGGTAGTTAGGCCCGTATAAAGGGGAATTTCATGTTCGATAATTACACAAAGACCTTCGCGACGATTGCCGTTGTCCTGTGCTTCGCCGCAATGATTGGTGGTTTCACGGGTTTTCTTGCGGTTATTGCCTTCGGAGGTCTGGCCGGTGCAGCCGGTGCGGTACTCGATGGCAAAATCGATGCGCCCGAACTCAACCGTAAGTTCAACCGAGGAGGCCGCCGACGGTGACTATCCACGTTCCAGCAACGCGTGGCACCACCGTCGTAAGCGAAAAGGCAATCCGCCGCATCGTAGAGATGGCCGTGCGCGCGGTTCCCGGCACCCTCGACCAATCCCGTGTGCTCGGGCGCGACTATCCAATTGTCTCTATCGATAGTGAGATTGCCCCTAGTTCTGCCACGACCAATGCCGTTAGTGCAGTTCGAGTCGCAGTTCGCGCCGTTGCATCATGGCCGGCGCCGACAGCGGAAATTGCGGTGCGCATTCGGTCCAGCGTTGCCGCCTGGCTCGCTGATATGGCCGGTCTTGAAAATGTCACCGTCGATGTTGACATCGACAGCGTCGAACCCGGGCACGTGCGTGTCACCAGAGAGGACTTGGCGCACTTTTCGGATCACCCCCAGCTGACACCTGTCCGGGTGAATCAGCAGGTAGTAGCCGCCCCGCAGGTGCGGTGGGTCCCAGAAGTGCAGTCCATCGCTGTACCGACACCGCAGCCAGTGCGCAGTATTTCAGTACCGCAGCCACAGTCAGTGCGCAGCATTACTCCAGTGGCACCGCAGCCGGTACGCAGCATTACTCCGCCGCGTCCAGAACGAGTACGCAGTGTCCCAGCGCCTGCTCCACAACCGGTGCGCTTCATCACGCCGCCGAAGCCGCAACCAGCCCGACGCATTGTTGCACCACCGCCGCTGCCAGTGACTCGCACCTCGGCACCGAAGCCGGTACCGGTGCGTCGCACACCAACTCCACGGCCAATACAACTGCGAAAAGTCGCAGCACCAAAGCAGACGTCCTTGGTACAGGTGAGTGTCCCCCGGCAACCAAAGCTGCGTCCGGTACGAGTGCCGTCGCCACGCACAATTAGCGTTAAGACGCCACGACCAGCGCTACTGCGGCCGGTTAAAGCGCCGCGTCCAACCCGGTTGAAACAAGTTCGCGCACCGCGACAGGAGCAGCTGCGCCCGGTATCCGTGCCACAACCACGTACCGTGGTGGTAAGCACGCCAGAGCCGCGCCCACTGAAAAAGATTGAGGTGACACCCTATGACGCCGACTGAGAGGTCATCGGCCGCGGTGGTCTCGGACGAGTCAGTCGAAACTCGCCAGGGACGTGACCCGCGTCAATCACCAAAGGTCCGCGGGCTGGGAGTTTTCGCCGGTCTGTTGATGATTGCAGCGGCCATAGTCGCAGGTAGAGAAGCAATCATTAGCGCCAATAGCTCAGGTGACACCTCATGGTTACAACCGGTATTCGACTGGTTCAGCAACCCACAGGGCTCAGCCGCGTCATGGGTGTTGCTCCTCGTCGGAATCCTCGCTGCAATCTATGGGCTGGGACAGCTCATCGCGGTGTTTCTTCCCGCCCCGCGCCGGTATGTACGCGTCGATGACGATGGCAACCTGCCAGTGTGGATGCATAAGTCTGACTACCAAGAAATCCAGAATGGCACGGCACTTGCTTCCGGAACTCACGGCGGATACGAAGGTGATGACAAGTGAAAACATCAGTAAGCGTATTCGACCGAATTGTGTTGTTCCTCTTCTCAGCGCTGTTACTACTGGTAGCAACATGGGCGATTGCTAGCTACCTCGATGTCGCTCCTGCACAGTGGCTTCATGACACCGGGCGGATGGAATCCTGGGGAAAACTACCTGAGCAAAGCTGGTATGTTCCCGTCCTCGGTGTAATCACAGCGATTCTAGCGGTGGTCGGCTGCAGCCTGGTGGTCGCTAATCTGCGATCGCACCGGTTCAGCACGGTCGCCGCATCGGAATCACAGGAAAAGTTAGGAGAGATTTCGCTGCCGGTCGCCGATGTTGCCGATGCGGTGTGCACCGATCTAGAGCGCAACGCCCACATCAACCAGGCGGATTCACGGGTCTACCGGGATAATGGAATACCCACCTTGGAAGTGACTGTGGCAATGCCACCGCAGGCGAGCCTCCCCGCCGTTGTAGCTGCCCTGAAAAACGCGGAGCGTGAAATGCGTGATGCCCTCGGCCATGCGGATATCGCCTCGACCTACAAAATCGAACTGGACCGTTAGTTAGCCTCGCGGGAGAGACAACCTACAACGGCTAGCTACGTCCCCTGGACGGAGCGGGTCTAAACAGCTGCAGAGTCGCCGTTGACACTGTCGCCGTCGTCAAGCGCGGCAACCAGATCGCGGCGTGCACGGGCGACACGGGAGCGAATAGTGCCCACGCGACAACCTGCGATTTCTGCGGCTTCCGCGTAGGAGTAACCCAGCACCTGCGTCAGAATGAGTGCCTCGCGGCGTTCTTCCGGCAGCTGCTCCAGCAGCACGCGGGCGTCGGCGAGCTCTGACCACGACTCGCCAGTCGTAAACTGCTCGGCAGCGTTTTCTACTTCCACCGCAGACTTCTTCGGGCGCGCCGAATCATGGCGGACCGAATCCACCCACACGCGCCGGGCCAGCGACAACAGCCAGGTGCGGGCAGAAGAACGCGCCGCAAAACGGGGAAGTGCCCCCATGACACGCAGATACGTCTCCTGCGTTAAATCATCCGCAGCATCAACGCCGCCGAGATGTGCGACCAGACGCCACACGTCCTTCTGCGTCAGCCGCACGAACTCCGTCAGCGCAGCCTGATCACCGCGACCGGCTTTCAGCGCCAGCTGCGTGATGTATTCGTCATTAGAGACGAGGCGTGCGGGAGTCATGGCAATAGCTTAGCAACTTAAAACCTAAAGATAATTCGCCTGGCTGCACGTGGCCTCACCTGCAAAAAGCAGGCGGCAACGCAGCCAGGCGAACTACGGGGCTGAAGTGTTAGAAGCGGATGGCGTCGATGGGCTTGACGCGGACTGCGATGGTGGCCGGGATAATACCCGCCAGCGCGCCCACGAATGTCGCGACCAACACGCCGATTACAGCGGCCGTGACGGGGTAGGCCACGGCACCGGTCTCCAGAGGCAACGCCAGCATCTTATCCAGCGGCAGCTGCTTGACCGTGATGATCGAGGCAATCACGCCAACCACGCCCGCCACCGTCGTGGCGACAATCGACTCCAGGAACACAGAGATAAAAATCCGGCCTGCCGACGCGCCCATTGCGCGACGAATACCAATCTCACGGACGCGGTGGCCAATGGTGACAATCGAGACCGTGAGCAGCCCCAATGCGCCAAGCGCAATCACAATGCCACCGATAATGCCCAGCGCAGTGGTGATGGTGTTATTCATCTCCTGGGAAATCTGCGTGTCCTTCTCCGACAGGGAGGTATTCACCTTCCAGCTGGGGCCGAGCTCCGCCTGGAAAATGTTGTGCAGCGCCTTCTGGTTCTCCTTCGCGGACTCTTCAGGCGTTGCGACGAGAAGTTGCGGCTCACCCACCTGTCCCTCGTAGCCGGCGTTGAGGAAGGAGTCATAGTGCGTGACAATGCTCGGGGCGTCCCACGAACCCAGGGACTTATACACTCCCACCACGGTGAAGGTGGTGTTACCCGTTTCCTTCAACCTGAAGGTTGGATGGTCGGCTAGTGCTGGGTTGCCGAGACTTTCGTAGAACTGGTCGTTGACCACGACGGGGTTCATCAAGCGCTGCCCATCGGCATCTTCCAAACGGCGTCCCTGCACGATGGTGCGGGCGTAGATATCGAACCAGCCCGGGTCAGCGGCAATCAGCTCGGGAGTACCTGGCGAAAAACACTCGTAATCATCCGGAGCGCAGTCATCCATATTGTGCTCAGGTGTCGCTGGCTGCATGCGAACTCGCGACCACAAGTTGGCATGGGTGGTCTCTACCAGGCGGTGAGCAGCAGTGGAAAAGGCGTCATTGATAGACCCGTCCGGGTTGATGACGCTCAAATCGTCCGGCCCGTTTCCACCGGTGCCCTCGCCGCCGAAGCTTCCAAAGCTATCGGCCATCGTGCCATCGCTGAAATCGCCGCCGAAGCCGCCATCGCCGAAGTCACCGCCATCCTCAGAACCGGAACTACCCGCTCCGGCAGTCAACGTGACCGTGCCGGCGATACCCGTGCTCTGTGCGGTGACCGCATCCTGAGAGCTGGTGAGAATATTGCCGAGTGCAATGACTGTGGTCATCGCCCACACTGCAGCAGCCACACTGACCAGCGACAGCATGATGCGGCCACGGTTAATGCGCAGCTCATGCCAGGCTTCCAGCAGAGCGCCGAGATAAGGCGTTGCTGCATAGAGGAAGGAAGGCCGTGACTTCGATTCGGTTTCTTTATTCGTCGTCATCAGCAACCTCCTCCAATTCGTGCACGGCGTTGGCAGCAGATAGTAGGACGGAGTCGGCGTGCAACTGACCGTCGCGAAGCTCAAGCACCCGATCGCCGCGCTCGGCGACCTCAAAATCGTGCGTAATCAGAATCAACGCAGCGTTGTTTTCCGCCGCGACTTCTTCGAGCAGATCCATAACAATCTTGCCGGTGTCGACATCGAGCGCACCGGTCGGCTCATCGGCAAGAATGAGCTGCGGTTGGCGCACGAGCGCGCGGGCAATAGCCACACGCTGCTGTTCACCGCCGGAAAGCTGCGAAGGCGTGGCCTCTAGACGATCTCCGAGGCCGACGCGCTCCAGCATCGCGGCAGCAAGCTCGGTGCGGTTCCAGAACTTCTCGCCCCGGTCGTACATCAGCGGAACCTCAACGTTTTCCAGTGTGGTGCGGGAGGGGAAGAGGTTGAACTGCTGGAAGACAAATCCCAAATTATCGCCACGAAGTGCGGCGCGTTTCCTGTCCGACAAGGTGGAAATATCAGTGCCGTCGAACGTGTACGTGCCAGAATCCGGCAAATCGAGCATGCCAATGATGTTCAGCAGCGTTGACTTACCCGAACCGGACTGGCCGACAATGCTGAGGTGCTCACCGCGCGGCACTTCAAGGTCGATGCCTTTCAAAATAGGCAACTCCTCGCCGTTGGGGAGCGTCACTGTACGAGTGACTTCGGTCAAACTAAGCATGGAGCGGGCCTACTTTTCAGCGCCAGCGTCATCGCCGGACTCATCGAAGCCAGTGTCACTGCCGTCGCCGGCGGACTCGTCCTTGTAGGAAGGCACGTACTCCAAAACCTGCTGGCCTTCCTTCAGGCCGCCCTTGATCTCAATGAAAGTGCCATCGTTGGCGCCCAGCTCAACCTTGATCTTGGTGGGCTTTCCGCCATCCTTAGCCGGGGCGTAGACAACACCTTCGCGGAAGCGTCCCTCTACAGCGGTAACTGGCAGCGCTGGGACCTCCGAGGTGGTGCCGCTGCCAAGAATCAGCGTTGCGGGAACACCTTCGTAGACAGTCTGATCTGCGGGAATATCGCAGCGCAGCTGTGGGCCGCCCGAGGAATTTCCAGCAGCGGCGGCACCCATGCCAGCGCCGTCCGCGGCGCCAGTGCTCTGCGAGCCCGTGCCACCTGCCGCGACAGTCTTGACCGAATCACACAAAAACGGTGCCGGGCCATCGGTGATGGCGAGGCGGCCGTTGTTAATCGAGTCGCCCAGTGTGTACAGCTGGCTCGGCTTAATAGGTGCGACGGCGTGGAAGGTATTCGGTGAAATCGTGCCAATCTCCTGCCCAATCTCAACCGTCTGGCCGATGACGATATCCCACTGCACAGTGCCGGAAGCCTTAGCGGTGATGTTGCCCCAGGTCACGGTAGTTTCGGGTGCGGCAGCTGCGGCATTTTCATCATCGGAATCCGCGCTGCCGGAGGTGCTGGCAGCCTCAGAAACCGAGGTCTTCTTCACCTGGAGCAGGTTTTGTCCTGCTACCGCGTTGCCGCCGCTGTTGACGTAGGCGTCGGTGATTTCACCAGAAGCGTTGGCGCGGATCACGGTGGGCTCGTCCGGGACGATGGTGGCAGACAGCTTCTGCGTGTTATTGATCCGCTGAGGGGATAGCTCCGTGGTGGGTTGGGAGAAATCACCGGTTGCTTGCGCAAAGTCCTCGTCGTTAGCGGGGAAGAATGCGATCTTGAGAAGTGCAACGGTTGCCAGCAATGCCAGCGTGTACTTGAAGATTGTGAGCGCTTTGGCGCCTCTCCCTTGTTTTTTCATGTCTGCAGAAGTATCCGATCAGAATCCAAATTGACAGCGTGGTACGCGACAAATCCTACCCGTAACCCGCGCGGGCGGCGGTAGTGCTGGCTATACCTTTTATTCAGTGCTGATAGGTATTGCATGAAAGCGCAGTAAGTGCTTTTCGACGGTGATTGTGTGCGGGTTTGGTCGAGAAAAATCTGTCTTTTTTGGGTCGAGTGTTCGTCGCCGCGATAGCGAACCTAATCGGACTAATAATTAAGTCCACATATCAATCGCGGGGGACTGATAGGAAAAATATGAAACTTCGTGTAGGGTGGAAAACATCAGGGCATGTTGTGACTGTCATCTAGCCCTTGTCTTTAGGAGGAAACGCCCCATGTCCAATCTCTATGAAGGCTCCAATGGTCCGACCACTCGTCTCAACGGCGCGCCGGTTCCTACAGAGCAGCACTCGCTAACCAACGGTCCACAGGGAGGTATTAACCTCCACGACGTCCACCTGCTGGAAAAGCTGGCGCACTTCAACCGTGAGCGCATCCCGGAGCGCGTCGTTCACGCTAAGGGCGCAGGTGCTTTCGGTGAGCTGACCATCACCGAGGATGTCTCCAAGTACACCAAGGCTGCTGTCTTCCAGCCGAACACGGTCACGCCGATGCTGGCACGATTCTCCACTGTCGCTGGTGAGCAGGGCTCCCCGGATGGCTGGCGTGACGTGCGCGGATTTTCGCTGAAGTTCTACACCGAAGAGGGCAACCTCGACATCGTGGGCAACAACACGCCGGTGTTCTTCATCCGCGATGGCATTAAGTTCCCGGACTTCATCCACTCTCAGAAGCGTCTGCCGGACACGGGCCTGCGCGATGCCAATATGCAGTGGGATTTCTGGACTGCTTCTCCGGAGTCCGCTCACCAGGTCACTTACTTGATGGGTGACCGTGGTATTCCGAAGGACTTCCGCCATATGGACGGTTTCGGTTCCCACACCTATCAGTGGATTAACGCTGAAGGGGAGCGCTTCTGGGTTAAGTACCACTTTAAGACTCGCCAGGGCTGGGACTTCCTGACGGATGATGAGGCCGCCGAGCTGGTTGGCGAAAACACCGACCACGCTCGCCAGGATCTTTTCGAGGCAATTGAGCGCGGCGACTACCCAACCTGGGACGTCAAGGTGCAGATCATGCCTTACGACGAGGCCGCCAGCTACAAGGTGAACCCGTTCGACCTGACCAAGACCTGGTCCCAGAAGGACTACCCGCTGATCCCGGTCGGCCACTTCACCCTGAACCGCAATCCGGGCAACTTCTTTGCCGAGATTGAGCAGGCCGCTTTCGCACCGTCGAATACGGTCCCGGGTGTCGGCTTCTCCCCGGATAAGATGCTGCTGGCTCGTGTGTTCTCCTACGCTGATGCGCACCGCTACCGTCTTGGTGTCAACCATGACCAGCTGCCGGTGAACCAGCCGCGCTGCCCAGTGAATTCCTTCTCGCAGGATGGCTACGGCACCTACCACTACGCTGACCCGAACCTGCCGGTTCATGGCTCCAACGCCGCCGGACGCGGCCCAGAGGCCGATACCGCGGCTGCCGCTAAGGCTGCTGGCTGCCCAGTGCGCTCCGGTCACGCAGGGCAGGTTGACGCTGGCACCTTTGGCCAGTGGGAGAGCGTGGGCGAAGAGTTCTACGCGGGCGCCTACGTGCAGCACCCTGAGGATGATGACTTCTCGCAGCCAGGCGACCTTGTTCGTAACGTGATGGACGATGCCGAGCGTGATCGTTTGGCAAACAACATCGTCGGTGCGATGCAGGGTGTTTCCCCAGAGGTGGAGCAGCGTGTCTACCAGTACTGGACCAACGTTGATTCCTGGCTCGGTGCCGAGGTGGAAAAGCGCTTCAAGGCAACGAAGTAAGTACGAAAAGCGTTAGCCCTGCAGATGGTCAAACCAGCTGCAGGGCTAACGCTTTATTTAAAACTTCTGTCTGTGCATGACAGCCACGGCTTTGTGGTTGCCTGCACGCCGACCCGTTTGGGGCGGCTAAGGAACAACCCTAAGTGTGAGCTGTTTTAGGCACCGATGCCCGGCATGCTCGGGGAGCCGTTGAAAATCGACTTCGGAGCAGCTGCGGCCTCGTCAGCCTCGTCAGCCTCTTCGGCGGACTCGGACACCTCTCGGCCCTGTTCGGCAGCGTCGGAGACACTATCAGCCTCAACACCACTGACGTGGGTGGAGTTGTCATTGTGTGTGGACTGATCGTTCGTGATGTTGATGTCCATGAAGTCGCGGCCGAACGGAGCGTTCCAGTCGCCGGTTTCCAGGAGGGTCAGATCACCATCGATGGTCGGGTTAATCTCGAAGGTGACGTTGACGGTCGGGCCGGAAGGCATTGCTTCCAGAACCTCAACGATAGGAGTGACGTCCATTTTTGGTGTTCCTTTAGACAGTAACGAAATGAAAAATATCGGTTTTAACTGAACAATAAACCGCAGTCTTTTTTAGAGACTCGCGGTTTATTGTGTCAAGGATTGGCAGAGTTATTGTCCTGCCATGAAGCCCGGGAGCTTACTTGCCGATGCCAGAAATGGTCGGGTTCAGGAAGTCGAAGTCCTTGGACTGGTCGACGTGGGTCTCCGGGTTCAGGAAGTCGGAAACCTCGACATCGTGGGAGTCGTGGGTGGAGTGGTCGTCGGTGACGGAGATGTCCAGGAAGTCGTTACCGAACGGCAGGTTCAGGTCGCCACCAACGTTGGCGAAGTTGACGTCGTTGCCAGCGATCTGCTCGAAAGCCGGCAGCGGGCTCTCGACGGTAACTGCCGGAAGAGCTTCGAGGATGGTTGCAATATCTTCTGCGGAGCAGGACATGAGAAAATCCTTAGGTTCTCGGGGGTAAAGATTTTGAGTCGCTCTTGGCGATCTCACAGAAATTAAGTTAACCGATGGGGCAAGGGGCTGCAATGAAAAAATAAGTGCCTCGGTCAGTTGTCGGTCGGTTGCGTCCCCTGAAGCTCTCTCACATTCATTCAAAAAGATTGGCAAGAGGGCGGTTTTGTGACGGTCGGGACGGCCCCGGGATGCGCCGCAATGTTTGATGACAATGGTGTTGTTTTCTTAAAATTTACCAAGATTGCATTGATTGTTTTGTTCTTGGTGTCGCAAAGGTGCAGGCAAACGAAGAATTTATGAAAAACGCTAACTAAAGCAAACCTAAGTAAGGGAAACCAAAGTTTAGTTAACGGCAAAAACTGCCACTCAATTTAGGGGCACAAAATGGGCTAGGTAGCCGTCCATAATCCATGAGAGCTAAGTCACATTGTGGGTATCCAAAAGTGGGAGAGATATACCCCCTTTTGGGTAGGGCGGATAGCTGAATGGGGGGTGCTGGGGCGTGCTGAGAGGCCGCTCTGAAACCGACCGGCAACGGCCCGGTAACGCCGTATTCAGGACGTTTCCCGCGCCGCTCGTTACCGCTCCGGCGCGTAGTCCTCAGCGGAGCCGTCACGGGCACCCAGCACTGCGCGTCCAAGTACCTCGGAGGCGACGGTAGCGACGACCAGGACAGCAATAATGGCCAGAACGGCGGTGAGGGTTTTGCCCCAAGTCAGATCGCCCTGGTCGGCCTCTAAGACCAAGTTGGCAATCACCAGCGCGGGGATGCCCACCATGATTCCAGCGGAAAGCTGATTCAGCCGGCTCAAGGCATCTTTAGAGCGCCACATGGCCACGCCCGCCAGGAGCAGGTACAAAGATCCGCCGATGACCAGCACGGCAAACAATATAGTTACAAGAATTGAAGCGATACTCATATTGCGATTCGTCCTTAATCGGTCTTAGCGGCGGCCACGGGAAATAACTCGGGCCAGGCCAACAGTCGACAAAATGCCAAGCAGACCCGCCAACATTGCAATATCGAAAGTAATGGCCGTAGTTCGCAGCATGGCAGTTGTGAGGAACACTCCCACCATGGGGTAGAAGGCGGCGTCGGCAAGCACTGCGCGTGAGACATTGCCCTTGACCCGGAAGATCAGCACCACGCCCACAAGCAGCGCCACCGAGCACAGAGCAATGCCAATGCCGCTAATTACCTGTACTGCGGTGGGATCGATCAATGTGTCATTCATTAGCGTGCTCCTTTGTCTTCGCCATCGGAGGCAACGCCATCCGGCAGCGGTAGACCACGTTCGACCTCGGCAGCAACACCGACGACGGCATCCGGGTCAATGAAATGGTCTGCGTTGTATTCCTCGAAGACGAAAGCCTTCGGGCGGGGGACATCGCGGAGGCTGGGAACGAGGTGCTCCTCCATGTCGTAGAGGGAGTCGTACAGCGCGTCCAGGTCGGCACCGAAGATTGCGTGGATGATAAACAACCGTCCCGCATCGGTCTCACGGACACCGCAGACTAGCGTGCCAGGAGTCATAGTGATGGACTCGGCAAAGAGAGTGACCTCAAGGTCAGACGTCACACGCAGCGGCAGCCCAATGAGCACTGGCTGCTGCTTCTGGTTCGGGCGCAGCGTATCGCGCACCACGTCCGTCGCAGCCACAACAACCTGCCAGACCAGCCAGAGGGAATAGCGGATAACATGCAGGAACTTCATCAGTAAATACCTCCGATGGCGTTTTCAACCCCGCCGAGTGTGGCCTCGCGGTAGCCATCAATATTCAGCAGCGCATCAGCCGCACCCGTGGTCGCCCAAGTGACGGCGCCGACCGCGACGAACATGGCCACAGAAACAATTGCCAGCATGGCGGACGGCGCAACCAGCGCGCCCGGAACGCGAACCGAATCATCCACGCCCTGCATGGGGCGGCCCCAGAAGACCGCACGCCACAGCCGAATCATGGCCAGCAGCGAGCCCAGCGAGGCCACGATGATTGCGGTGATTGCAACAATCGAGCGGGCATCGCCAGTAGCGGCAGAGGCGAAGACAATGCCCACCTTGCCCCATACACCGGAAAAGGGTGGGAAACCCACAATGGAGAAGCTCATTGCCGCCATCACCCAGGCAACTGCCTGGTCGCGGCGGGCAAGCCCAGAAAGCCTGGAGAGCGTACCCGTACCGTAGGTCTCTTCCACCGCGCCGGAGCCCAGAATGAGGGCGCCGACAGTCACCATGTGGTGGATTGCGTAGAAAATACCCGCAGCCAGGGCAGCCTTGGCGCCGCCCCCGTCGTTAGCGTCCGTGAACGCCAGCACAATCAGAATGAACGGCATACCCGTGACCATCTGGTAGGCCAGCACCTCACGCATGGTGTTCTCCGCGAGACCAGCAAACGCGCCGACCAGCATCGAGATCGCCATGATGATAATGATCGGCCAGTGCCAGGAGGGATTCATGCCCACAATCACGACGTAAATGCGGAAGAGCATGTACACCGCAACCTTCGTGTGCACCGCAGAGAACAGTGCCATCACCGCAGGGCTTGTCGACGGGTACGTCCTCGGCAGCCATGTGTGCGCCGGAACCAAACCAGCCTTCACACACAGCGCAATGATGACAATGCCCAGCGCGACCACACCCGTGCCGCCGGGGCCGCCCTCGCTGGCCATGTCGGCCAGCATTGCGATGTTCACATTGCCCGCCGAGCCGTAAATCAGCGCGACACCAATCAGCAGCACCGTGGAGGTCAAGAGGTTGACCAGCACGAAGTTACGGCCAGCAGCCAGGCGGTGCCAGGTACCGGTTACCGCGATCAGGCCATAGGACGGCAGCAGCATGACCTCCATGAACACGAAGAAGTTGAACAAATCGGCAGTCAGGAAAGCACCCGACATACCGGACAACATCATCAGCGTCAGGGAGGGGAAGAACCGCGAAGTGTTTTCGCCCGCGACGTGGGCGAACCAGTTACCGATGGCAACCACAGCCGCGGCCACACCCAGCATCAGCATGGAGAACGTGTCCGCCAAGAAAGGAATCGAGATACCACCGGGGAACGCGCCCACACCGTGGCCGACCGGGCCGTTGTCAGCGACGTAGAACATCACCCAAAACGCAGCCAGCGACGACAGTGCCGGAACGGCGATGCCCATCGTCGCGCGCATCCACAGCTTCGGCAGAATGGCTGCGACCGCCGACAGAATCAGCGGCAGTGCCGCAAACAGCGGCAGTAGCGAAGACAGAGTTGAAGGGGACATTGCAGAGGTCATTGCAGAGGCTTCTACCATTTCTCGTCACCGCCGAATGTGGTCTCGCGCGGGAACTTATTCGGAGCCGAAGAGACCCCTGGGGTGCCGGTGACCGTGGAATCCGAGTCCGACGGAATGTGCTTACCCGCACGACGACCAGCCGTCGACAGCTGTCGCATAGCCTCGCGGTCCTCATGGATACGAGTGTCGTCATCGCGGCCCAAACCAGACAGAGCCAGCATGAACGCGGTGACGGCCATGGTAATCACGATGGCCGTCAGCACGAATGCCTGCGGCAGCGGGTCAGCCATCTGCTCGGCAGCGCCAGCGCCCGCAGTGGTCTCGTTGCCCAGCAGCGGTTCGCCGCGCCAGGCGCCGACACCCGTGGACAAAATAATCAGGTTGGCGGCATGGGAAATCAGAGTCATACCGATGATGGTGCGCAGCATGCCGCGCTGTAGCACCAGGTACGTGCCACCGCCTGCGAGGACGGCAGCCATGATGGCGATAATCACTTCTTGGCCTCCTCAACGGTGGTATGAGCTGGGGCGGGGGCTGGAGCGCTCTCCGCTTCTGAGGCGAACACGCCCATCTCCGGCGGCACCCGCAAGCTTGAGCGGTCTGAGTAGAGATCCTGCATCACATCGTCCGACCCGGTCACACCAGGACGGTTCGGGCCGCCCAGGAGATTCAGCGCGGTTGCCACAATGCCGATGACGGCCAGGTACACGCCGACGTCGAAAAGCAATGCCGTGGTGAGGTGCTGACCCAGGAACTCGCCGTACAGCGGTGCCAAGAACGACCCCTTGGCGAAACCGATGAAGCCCGTGCCGATAGCCGTGATGACACCCGCAGCGCTGAGCACTGCCGGGATCTTCTCGCCAAAGACCAGCTCGTCGCGGTCCTTGGACAGGTAAATCAGCATGACGGCAGCGGCGCCAATCAGCGCCGCGTTGAAGCCGCCGCCCGGAGCGGTACCGCCGCGGTAGAGAACCACAGCGGACAGGGCGAACAGAAGCGGAGCCAACCAGCGGACCAGCCAACGCATCATGATGGAGTTCAGAGCGGGCTCCGCAAGCGGGGAAGGCTGATCGAGCAGGTGCGGGAAGCGAGGCATAGACGTGACAACCGCCGCCATCGCGACACCCGCCATACCGAGAACCGCCAGCTCACCCATGGTATCGAAAGCACGGAACTCAACCAGGATCACGTTGACAATGTTGGTCTCGCCCGTGACCTTCTCAGTGTTATCGATGTACCACTGCGCGACCTCAGGCATCTGACGACGGCCAGTGAGGAACCACACCGCGCCGAACGTAGCCAAGCCCACGGCAACTGCCACAACCGCCGCCGAGGCACGGCGGTTCTTCGAGGTCTCAGAGAACGCACGCGGCTGGAAGCGCAGCACCAGCATCATCAGCACGACAGTCAGGATTTCCACCATGAACTGCGTCAATGCCACATCCGGTGCGCCCAGCAGGAGAATCTGCAGCGTGACACCAACACCGGTGACGCCGAGCAGCACAGCCGCCTGCAAACGGTTCTTCGCCCGAAGCGTGGCCCACACGCCAATCACGACAACAACCAGCGGAATCAGATCGGTCAGGTGATCGATGCCGTCGATCTTCGGCAGCACCGGAGCGCCCCCGACACCCGGAGCGATTGCAATAACCAGGGCGTACACCGCGAGCAAACCAAGCAGCGGCAACAGGTGACGCGATGGCTGATGCGAACGCGCCACCTTGCCCATCGCGCGCCCCACACGCTGCGAGACGCTCAGCGACGCGTTGATTGCCTCCACACCAGTGAACGGGAAGAGCTTGCGGTCTGCCATGACGGCGCCTACGCGGGCACGAGCGAAGATGAAGCCCACGCCGACAGCCAGCACAATCACAGAGATAATCAGCGGCACATTCACGCCGTGCCACAGGCTCAAGTGTGATTCCTGAGTCGTGCCAGCCGGAAGCTGACCGACCGTATCGGCCACGCGGTCCAGCGGGCGGTTCAAAATAGCGCCGGCAGCGAAGGCGGCTGGAAGGCTAAGCACGCCAGGGATGGCAGCCGGGAGCCACAGCGAAATTGGAGCCTCAGTGATGTGGTCCACGTTGCGCGGACCATCCACAAATGCACCGAACACCAAACGTGCCGAGTACGCGAAAGTACCAATCGCACCAATCGCCGCCACCGTCAGCAGAATGACGACACCGGTGTTGCTGAGCGGCGCACCTTCGAATGCGGTCAGCATGCCTTCCTTCGACATGAAGCCGAAGAACGGCGGAATTGCCGCCATCGATGCCGCACCGAAAATCATCGAGCCAAAGCTCCACGGCATCTGCTTCCACAGCGGACCGAGGCGACGAATATCGCGCGTGCCTGCCTGGTGATCAACCACACCAGCCATCATGAACAGCGAAGACTTAAACATCGCGTGCGCAATGGTGTGCACAACCGCAGCCATAATCGCGAACTTCGTGCCCACACCAATCGTGGCGACAATCCAACCCAACTGCGAGACCGTCGAGTACGCAATCAGCTTCTTCAGGTCAGTCTGCTGCAGCGCAAAGTAGGCCGTGGCAACAGCCGTCCACATACCCATGACGATCAGCAGCAACTGCCACACGCGCACGTCCGCGAAGACCGTGGAAAAACGCATCAGCAGGTAAACGCCTGCCTTGACGACGGCCGCAGCGTGCAAGAAAGCCGAGACGGGAGTTGCCGCCGCCATGGCCTCTGGAAGCCAGGCGTGGAAGGGGAACTGAGCTGCCTTCGTGAAAGCGCCCAGGGCCACCAGCGCGGCAATGAGGCTGCGCGCTGCCGGGTTGGCCTCCCACTCAGGCGAAGCCAAAACCTCGGTGAGATTCGTGGAACCGGTTAGCCACACCGCACCGCCGAGGGCGGCCAGAAGCAGCAGGCCACCGGTGAAGGTCAGCAGGAGTGTGCGCAACGAGCCCAGCTCGCCCGACGAGCCCGACCTTGCAATGAGCAGGAACGACGCCATCGAGACCAGCTCCCACCCGATGAAGAGGAGCATGATGTCGTCGGCAAGCACGAGGAGCAAAACCGCCAGCATGAACGCCGTCATCAGGACGTAGAAGCTCATCGCGGATTTCTTCGGCGGCAAATACGCGGTGGAGTAGATGAAGACTATCGAGCCCACCAACAGCGCCAAGAAGCTGAACACCATGGAGAGGGGATCGAGCTTCAGCGCAAACGCCGCGTTCAGTTCCGGGGACCAGACGCGGGACCAGGTGAAGGTGGTGCCGTCGAGAATATCGCCCGTTACACGCGAAAGCTGGACCACCGACGCGAGAAAAAACGCGACGATGGGCCAGCCTGCGTGACGACCAAGGAGCTTCACAAACAGCGGGGTCAGCGCCAGGGCAACCGCGACCAACAGCGGGACCGAAAGGAGGGTCAGGCTGTTGGTGGAGGTTTGGGCAGCTTGGGCTGCTTGGGCTGCTTGAGCTGCGAGCGTTGTTGCGTGCTCTGCGGAGCTGCTTGCTTGGGCGGTAATCGTTGCCGGGGCAGAAAGAACGGAATCTAAAGAATTCAATGTTGCCGATACGCCGCCGGACGCAAACTCAGAAGCCAATGTCTGGTCTGGTGGTGCGGTCGCCGACGGCGGACTGGCTGTAAAGGAGCTGGCTGATGCCAGAGCTGCTGCCAGGTGCGTCACTTGGGGGCTACTTTCACATTGCTGTTAAAAAGGTTCGTACTTCTACAGACTAACAGCCACGAAATTGCTTCACGCGGGGTGAAAGGGGCATTTGGGGGAGCGGGGAAAGTCTCTGTGGATCCAGTAGTGAAAATACATAGGAACGAGTGATGAACGGGGCGTCGGTGGGAGTTACTGACTGCGTTTATGTCTGGTGACGTTGGATTGATCCGAGTTACTGACTAGGTTTATGACAAAAATGGCCCGAAAAATGGCTTGAAAGTGTCATAAACTCACACAGTTTCACATTTGCAGCCCCGGAGTTTTCGGGTTGACAGTTTTGCCACGTAACTCCGGGCTGTGGTGCTGCCGCAGTTGGGGCCTGACTAGTCGCTACCTTGAGAACTGGACGCACTCTTTGGCTATCAACCCGGAACGGCGGCGAAAAGTA
>NZ_PDGU01000022.1:0-165253 GCF_014334955.1 Corynebacterium sp. LK33
AGTGTAGACAGGGCACAGGCTGAGAACACCGAAGAGGTGAATCGGGAGCAGAAGTTAGAATGATCCCTCGTGGATAAGGGGCAGGAAGAAATCATTGAGCGGCTCCTAGAGAAGAGTAAGGAAGCTTTTGCTCTTGCAGTGGAGCTGTACAACAGGCCAACGTTGAAATACCACGCGGAGACCTGTTCAATTTATCTCTGCAACGCATGGGAGTTAATGCTCAAGGCGTACCTGGTCCGCGAGCGGGGAATCGAGTCAATCTATTACTCGGACGAATCTGGAAAGACAATTGCTCTAGCAGACTGTCTCAAGAAGATTTTTACGAATGATAAGGCCCCACTGCGCGTCAACATGGCGGAAATCATTCGCTTCCGCAATGTCAATACCCACTTCATCACTGATGAATATGAGATTTTCATCGGACCGTTCCTTCAAAAATCTGTCATGAATTATGCAGATAAGCTCCTCGAACTTCATGGCGAATCCGTTAGCGATTTAATACCGGAGAATCACTTGACGTTGGCCGTGCGCCGCGGTGCAATTGACCCCGACGTGATTCGGACGAAGTACGAGCCTCATGTCGCAGAGAAGCTTCTCAAGATGAGTCAGCTAGCCGCCGACGCGGCAGGAACCGGAGAAGGGGGTGCCGCTGCCGTCATCAATGAGACAAACCTGCGCATCGTCAAGAAAGCGAAGGATGTCGATCTTAACGTCTATGTCGACAAAGACGCGGAAGCCGGCATCACCATCGTTAAAGACATCCGAGACGCTGCCTCCTATTACCCTTACACAGTTGGTAATGCAGTAAAAGAGGTGCGAAACCGGTTAAGGAAGTCGAAAACCACTATTTACTTCCGAGGCGAGGAAAAGCTATTCAACCGGTGGCACTTCAATCTCTTCAATAAGGTATTTCAATTTAAAGAGGATGACAGGTACGCGCACGATTGCAGCACCGCTGGAGAACCCAATTCATCCTGGGCATACTCTCAGCGATTAATCGAGTTTATCGTTGCACAACTCGAAAAAGAGCCAGGGACGTGTATTGATGTCTTGCAGGCCAAGGTGAAAACAAAGTAAAAACGCCAACCCTCGGAGCAAAGGAATTCTCAGGCTGAAGCCCTACTCCCATTCGGGAACCCAGCTTTATCCTTCTCGGGTTGACGCTGTACCTGCCAGAATAGTGGGGCGCGAGGCCTTCTACAACACAAATCTTCCCAGTGCGCTCGAAATGGTTTCAAAATACCAGGTAAACGCGGCGCAAGAATTTCGGGAAAATACCACCGGTAATTCGGTGGCACTAGCCAGCGTCTGCAATCACGCGCAGCCCTTCGCACTCGCTGTTTACTTTTGCTTGCGCCGGTAGTACACCTGGCGGCGCACATGGGCGACGACATCGCCTTCCTCATCAAGAATGTCCACGTCGAACCAATGCAAATACTTCTCACCGTTGGCCGTCTTTTCTTCGATGAGCGCGTAGGTCTCCTCGGGGATGCGCATGTCGGCGGTGACTGTGCCGCGGCCGGGTTTCAAGTACTTAATCTCACCAGCGGTATCCCAGATGCGGTACTCCTTACCCAAGCGGTGCATGGAGGCGAGCATGAAGAAGGGGTCCGTCATGGCGGAGAGCGTGCCGCCGAAGGCAACGCCCATGGCGTTCTTGGTCAGCATGTTTGGCCTGTGGCTGACAACGACGCGGGTTCCATCATCGGCGAATTCCTTGATCCTTATGCCGGCGCCCAAGAAGGGCGGCCAGAACCCCATGAAGCGTTTGAGCTGGCGTGCAGAAAAGTTGGACATGAGAAAGCTCCGAGTAAGTGGTGGGTCAGGTGGGCTAAACGGCCACAACTCTACCGTTGTGGGACGGGGAGTGCCCGCACTTTGATTCGCCGTATCGTCTTTCTATAGGTAGTGCCAGGTCATGCACTGTGTACAGGAAAAAGTAGTGCTAGCGCTAGTGCCTTTCGCTCTCGTGGGAAACACAATATAGAGCATGAAAAAGCTTGTGGTTGGCATGATTGCCGTGGTGGCCGTGATTGTGGTGGTGTCTGTCGGGTTTGTGGGATTCATGCAGTGGGTAGACGCAGACAGCGTGACCGGTGATGACGGCGTGGCTGCCGGATACAGCGCTGAGACGGGTGGTCCGTTGGAAGCATCGTTTGCGGGCGAGGGACCGCACGAAATCGACGTGCGTCGTGACGGTGACGTGACCATTGCGGCACCGACGGGCGCGGGACCGTTTCCGGCGGTGGTCATGGCTAATGGCACGAACACGCCGTTGAGCAGCTACCTGCCCGTGGCGGAGCACCTGGCTAGTTGGGGCTTCGTGGTTGTCGGCGATGAGACTCTCCAAACTGGAACAGGGGAGAATGTCGTGAACTTGATCGAGCACTTGCCGGAACTGGATTCCCGTGTGGACCGATCACGGGTCGGCATCTTCGGACACTCACAGGGTGGTGCGGGTGCCATCAACGCTGCGGCCCACACGGAGGTAGCAGCTGTATATGCGGCAAGCCCAGCCTCCCACAAAGTGGCACAGTCCAATGACTGGGACTACACCACCGCGAACGTAAAAGCACCGTTGTTCTTGATGACGAGCGATGGCCGTTCGGACCGTTGGTTCGTTAGCCCTTGGTCAGACCTAGAGGAGAACTTTGAATCAGCTGGTGGCCCGGCGGTCATTGCCCGCCGCCTGGGTGTGGACCACAAGGATGTTTTGGAGTTCGGGGACGGTTACGCCACCGCGTGGTTCCGCTACATCCTCGCTGATGATTCTGACGCACGAGACGTGTTCGTTGGCACTTCACCAACGGGCGCTGGTGAGCTGGCGAGCAACGCGCTCTGGGACCGAGTGGCCATCCGCGGCTGGTAACTCGCCGGGTCTTTCACCATCCCGTGCGGTGTACCGAACACGCTAAAAGTAACCTGTGCTCACATACCCCCTTCGGCGGAGGCGTGATTCACAAAAATCAGCAGCCCTGATAAATTTCAAGTGAATTGTCAACCGGGCTGCGCCACGCCAGCCTGTACAAGCAGAATCGAAATCGCCCTCGTGGATCTCGCCGGTAGTTACCGCCATGCGCTCATGCTCAAAGTCGGTGCCGAGGTGGAGATGACCCACCCGGATTTCGCGGGCTTGGCGGGCGAGCTTGCCCAGCGCGTGAGCGAGGACGGTCTGCTTGCTGCCCAATCCGCCATCCGCACCTGCCGCGAGCAGCTGCCGCAGAACGTCACCCCGCAGGGGGCTTTCGATGGCATGGTGGGCCACCTGCGCCTGGCCTGCGGTGCGCGCTAACCTGCAGCATGTGCTGCGCGTGCCCTAGATTAAGCAGCCCGATTTCTTTCTCAGTCCCGGCCTAGGCTCAACTCTCACGTGGTGCATATACACACGGCATCGTGCCGCCTTAGCTCAGTCGGTAGAGCGTCTCACTCGTAATGAGAAAGTCGCGAGTTCGATTCTCGCAGGCGGCTCAGGTTTAAATGGGATCCTTTAAAAGGATCCCATTTTTTATTTCTTGGATCGGTCAAACATGAGGAGAGCGAATCCAGCGGCAGGCCGAGGAGTGGGGTGGCTCCCCCGAAACGAATGGGGGCGGAAATCTCGGAGCCGGGACTCTCAATCGAGTGTTTGCTACTGTTACTCAGCACATGGCAGGTACGCGGATACTAGGAGAACGCACGATGCGACAGCCCGGACACCAGCGATTAGTAGTGCGACCATCAGCGGGACGACTAGCTGTGGTTTTGGCGGCCGCGGCAATCATGCCTGCCGGTCTTGTGGCCTGCACCATCGACACGGAAGCTTCCAACGCAGGAAGTGCTCAGCAGACTGCGTCTACGGAAACTCAAACCTCCTTGGCAGCTGAAGAGGAGGCTATGCAGATGCCGAACCCCACGCCGCCGAATGAGGAGTTTGCAATGCCTGATTCTGCTAACCCCGACGCAGTCGCTCCGGGCGACGCGCCACAGCAGCAAGCTAATCGCGCTACTTCGCGTGCCGACGGCTCCAGCGCTGTAGCCGGCAAGGTCATCTACCTCGACCCGGGACACGCCGGCACCCCACCACCTGCCGACCTGATGGTCACTGACGGTCGCGGTGGCCAAAAGCCGTGTAATACCTCCGGCACCGCTTCCAACGACGGCTTTCCGGAGCACGAGTTCAACTGGCTGATGGCGCAGGAAATCAAGCAGCTGCTTGAACAGCGCGGTGCTCAGGTGCTACTCAGCCGCGCGGATGACGCTGGTCGTGCAGATTGCATCGATGCCCGTGCGGAGAAGGAAAATGCTTCCAACGCCGATGCCGTGGTGAGCCTCCACGCAGACGGCGCTGGAGAGGGCAACCGCGGATTCCATGTGTCGGCGATTTCTCAGCCACTCGCCAATAATGACGAGCAGGGCTCTACCGCGCTGGCAACTGCCCTGCGCGATGCGTTTGTTGCCGCTGGTTTTGCTCCGTCTAACTATCTCGGAAGCGAGGGGCTGAATCCGCGTGCAGACCTCACCGGACTCAACCTATCGACGAAGCCAAAGGCACTGGTCGAATACGGCAACATGCGCGATAGCAGCGACATTGCCGTCTTGACCTCCAGCGAAGGCCGTCAGCGTTTGGCAGAGGCCACTGTGGCTGGGTTGGAAGGTTTCTTGGCGCAGTAGCCAACCCGCTAACTAGCCGGGTTGGCCTTAGCCTTCGGCGTCATCGCGTCGTAAGGCTCCATCATGGGGATGTCCAGCATGGTGCTGGGGACACCAAAGGCGTCGACAAGTACCTCAGACCAGGGGCCAAGGGAATCAACCAGATCGGCCAAGCCCGCTCGCGCGCCCTTAGTGCGAGTACCGGTGAGCAGTGACTGCTCCAAGAACCAGCCGGCGTTATCGCAGACAACCGACAGGAAGAACACATCACGAACCTGTTCGAGCACTTCTTGAGAGCGCTCGTCTGTGAGTGTGGATTCGGCTTCGAAGAATGCTTCCAAGATCATGCGATCGATATGTGCCCACGCACAGGAAATCATGTGGTCCTGGACCTTGTCCACCAGCTTCGCAGCCTTCTCAACAGGAAGTTTCCGCGCTGGGCGTAGCCTGCGGGCAAGGGACTTGAGAAGTCGGTTCTCACGCTCGATGAGCAGTTGCATCTGGCTGGCGGGGTCAAAGAGCGAGGACTCATCAGCGTCAGTCAGCGCATCCAAGAGGTTCTGGACGACGGCATCCGCACCGGTGCGACGGCGCAATATGCCACTGAAATTGTCGAGGCCGAAGCGCACCATCTCCAGGTTGGAAAAACTCTGCACCTCCCGGGCAAAACCGCCCAAGAGTTCCTTGGTGACCAGCTGCAACATCACCACGTTGTCGCCCTCAAAAGTGGTGAATACGTCAGAGTCTTCTTTGAGAATGGTCAACAGGTTCTCTGCCATGTAGCCAGCTCCACCGGTGGCCTCACGCATCTCCTGGATGGCATCAGTGGCATGTGTGGTGTTGGCGACCTTCAAGGCGGCGGCATGTGCCTCCGCTTCACGCAGATCGCGAGCCTGCTCCGGGGTTAGATTCGCACGGTCCAGTCCTTCCGCTTCGAGGTCGTGAATCCGCTTGATTAGCAGGTTGGTCGCAAATTGCAGACCGTACGAACGCGCAATGCGGGGGAGTAGTCGGATTCGGTGCTGGCGGTGCTCAATGAGTTTCTTTTCCGGCAGCGAATCGTCGGGAGCAAATTGGCGCCGCAAGTGTGCGTACTTAGTGCCGATGGTCAGTGCGGTGCGGGTTGCCGCACCAGCGGCCGCACCGACTGTCACGCGGCCGCGCACGAGGGCACCGAGCATCGTGAAAAACCGTGCATTGGGGCTGTCAATATCGCTGCTGTACTCGCCAGTGGCCGAGACATCTGCAAAACGATTAAGCAGGTTCTCCCGCGGCACGCGGTAATGATCGAACATGAGAGTGCCGTTGTCCACGCCCAAGAGGCCGCCCTTGGTGCCGTGGTCGCCGATAGCAACTCCGTCGACAGGCGAACCATCATCATTGCGGATTCGAGCGACAATGCAGTGCACGCCATGGGATTCTTCCTGCCCTGGCGTGTAGAGCTGGCAAAAGACCGCAGCCCAGCGCCCATCGCGCGCGGCATTGCCCAAAAACCACTTCTCAGAGGAAGCCGTAGGCGAATTGAGGATGAATTCTTCCGTCTCGGGGTCGTAGTGCGCCGTGGTTTCGAGTGATTGCACGTCCGAGCCGTGGCCGCGCTCGGTCATGGCAAAGCAGCCGAGAGCCCGCAGCTCAATGAGGTCACGCACCAACTCGCCGTGACGCGCAGTTCCCAGGTTGCTGACAGCGCCGCCGAAAAGGCCCCACTGCACTCCGGACTTCACCATCAACGACAAGTCGGTGCAGCCGAGCATTTCAATCCCGGAGAGAGTGCTACCGGTATCTCCCGTGCCGCCCTGGTCAGTGCGGAAAGCGCCATAGGGCATGCCGGTCTTAAGCACCTTGGAAAGCGCGTCGGTGGTGTGCTGCCTGGCCTCCTCCACGGTCAGCCCAGAGGTGGGCCGCAGGGAGGGGTCTTCTAGAAGGACGCGGACATCAGCGCGCGCCTCGGGGAAATAGCCGTCCAGGGCCTTTTGCAGTGCACCTGCCACTTCCGGTTCAGGACGGGAGGGGAGCGTCTTCGGACCGTCGGTCGAGCGACGGCGGGGGATTCGCGCGGAGCTGGAAGAAGTCTGTGCCATAACCCAACGTTAATGGGATATCTGGGGCTTGTCAGCCGCTTTCGACTGAGAAACTCATGAGGAAATCGGGGCCGCGGCAAGAGAAAACCAGTTACCGAGATAAAAGGAAGGCGGAAACGCAAAAGCCGTCGTCAAGCAAATGCTGCGTTGTGCAGTGCTTGACGACGGCTCGCGTAATCAGACCCTCGGTCGGTCAGACCCCTAGCTGTGGGAACTAGACGCGCGACTTAACTTCGTCGAGGTTAGTCTCCGGGTGCTCGATGAGGTCACGGTCTTCAAGACCCTTCGGCAGCAGGAACAGGGCAATCAGTGCCGGGATAGCCATGGCCATCAGGTAGATGGAGATGTAGAACGGGTTACCGGTGGCGTCCATGATCATCTGGGCAATCATCGGTGCGAATGCACCACCCAGGACAGCGCCGATGGCGTAAGCGATGGAAGCGCCGGAGTAGCGAACCTCAGCCGGGAACATCTCGGAGTACATGGCCGGCTGCGGGCCGAAGGTCAGTGCCAGCGGCAGAGTGAGGACTGCGACGGTCATGACGTAGAGGAACGGGCCCTTATCCAGGAGGCTCCACATGACGGCTTCCCAAATCATGATTAGGACGTAGCCGATGATGAAGGTCTTTGCGCGGCCGATACGGTCGGACCAAGCGCCGGCCATGAACATGAAGATGGTCCAGCAGATACCGGCGACGAGAGTGCCTGTCCAAGCGACGGTTGCGGGGTAGCCCAGTGTCTTCTGTGCGTAAGCGCCGAAGAATGCGATCACGAGGTAACCGGTGGCCTGCTGAGCAGCGAAGATCAGGGCGCCCTGGATAACCTTGCCCCAGTGGTTGCGGAAGAGCTCCGGCAGCGGAGCGGAGCGCTCGGCAGACTCAGCCTGCATAGCCTGGAAGACCGGGGACTCATCGACGGTGCGACGAATCATGTAACCAATCAGAACCAGGATGAAGGACAGCAGGAATGGCACACGCCAACCCCAGTCCATGTAGGCTTCCTCGCCGATGATAGCCATAACAATCAGCATGGTGCCGGTAGCCAGGGTCAGACCCAGCGGAACACCGGCCTGCGGGAATGCGCCGTAGATACCGCGCTTTTCCTTCGGTGCGTACTCCACGGACATCAGGGCCGCACCGCCCCATTCGCCACCCGCGGAAAGGCCCTGGAAGATACGGAGCAGAACCAGCAGGATAGGTGCAGCGATGCCGATTGACTCATAAGTCGGCAGCAGACCGATACAGAAAGTAGCTGCACCCATGCCGATGAGGGTGAAGACCAGAATCATCTTGCGGCCGTAGCGGTCACCGATATGGCCGGCGACGATAGCGCCAAGCGGGCGGAAGAGGAAGGAAATACCCAGGGTTGCCCAGGCGAGCACCTGAGCGACCTGTGGGTTCGACTTCGCAGCCGGCTCGATGAAGTGCGGAGCGAGCACGATAGCTGCGGCCTGAGCGTAAATCAGGAAGTCATAAAACTCGATGGTCGTACCCACGAGAGTTCCCGTGAGCACCTTGCGGCGCTGCTTGGGATCATTCGCGATGATCGAAGTAGTCATAAAACAACAAGACTTTCTTTACATACCCGTCCGCACGGCCATCGAGGACCTTGGTGATTTCAGCGGTCGTGCAGAAATCGCCCCAGGTTTTTCTCAGCCAGCGTTTGGGGAATGGACAGATTGTTTGACGGTGTCGAATTCTTACACAGCCAGACCGGTAGCGACCAGCGTTTGAACTTCAGCGAGCGACGACAAAAAGTGGGCAACGGGGGTAATGGGGGTTGGTGAATGGCGGTAGATTTCCTTTGTTTGTGACCGATTTATTTATACGCATGCCTGACAAGTCGGATTCGGGGGTATGTAAAGGGGGTGGGTTGGACGCTACTTAACGACGGGCTGTTTCTGGCTTAATTTGCGCGACCTAGTGGCCGTTTGTGCGTGAGACTGTCTTAAATAGGGGAAATCTGCGTTTTATGACTGTTCGGCTACCCCCACATTGAACTAATTTGTAATTATATAATCAGAAGTTGTGTGAATAGTGTGGCGAAAGTGACGCAAGATATGAAAGAAGTAACGGAATAATAACGATGTAGTGTCGAAAAGATCATTGCCCCCGGATGGGGCAGGGGCGCAAGGTCGGCAACATGCCACCCCGAGACGGGGGTGTGAGCCCCAGGTTTCAGGGGCATATGTACCGAAACCAAGCCGAGGTGCCCAAACTGGGCACGCCACCGCATTAGCCGCCACAGCACTAGCCGACTCAGTTGCCCCGCCCCGCCTGCTCAACTACCTCGGCACACCTCTTGTGGTTAGCTCCGGTTGCTTTAATCCGCACCATTGTGCGTAAGACGCTGGGGACCGTCGTAAAGTAAACGACATGTCTTCTCACGCAGGAACTAACGGCAATGAAAATGAGGTACCTCACGGCAGGGCCAAATCCAATAAGGGCACGCCGTTGTGGCTGCTCGCCGCAATTGCAGTTTTCGCCGTCGCGTGGGGTGGCAATGAATTCACACCGCTGATGGTGATGTACCGCGAAAACGCCGACCTGGCGCCGGTGTTCATTGACCTTCTATTGCTGGTCTACGCCCTCGGCATCGCACCGGCACTGCTGATTTCTGGCCCAATCTCGGACCGTATCGGCCGTAAGCCGGTGATGCTCGCCGCGCCGGTGCTCTCGATTCTGGGCTCGACTCTCATCGCGCTGGGCGAGACCATCGCCCCGCTCATCCTCACTGGTCGTTTTATCTCGGGCTTGGCAGTCGGCATTGTCATGGCCGTGGGCGGCTCGTGGGTAAAGGAGCTTTCCGATCCGCGCTTTGACCCCAAGGCCACCTCCACCTCGGGAGCGAAGCGTCAGTCCATGGCGTTGACCTTGGGCTTTGGCCTAGGCGCGGGCATTGCCGGCACGCTGGCGCAGTTCGCACCGCTGCCGGGGCAGTTGGCTTATATCATCCACATCCTGATCTCCATCCCGACAATCTTCGGTCTTGTGGCTGTGCCGGAGACCCGCCAGTCGCCGCACCTGGGAGGCAGCAACGCTCCGCACGAGACTGTCTGGGAGTCCCTACACACCCCTTCGGTAACTAACCGTCGCTTCCTGCTCGTCGCCGCGATGGGAGCGCCGTGGGTCTTCGGTGCAGCCGGTGTTGCCTACGCAATCATTCCGTCGTTGCTGCAGGACCACGTCTCCCAGCCAGTGTTCTACTCCGCGATGGTCACACTGTTTGCGCTACTCTGTGGTTTTGGCATTCAGCAGATTGGTCCACGCTTTGTAACCGAGCACAACGCCCGCGGTTCGCTAATCGCAATTGGCATTGTGGTCATCGGCATGGGAATGGCCGCATGGATGTCCACCAACCCCACCGCAGTGACGGCGTTTATTGCAGCGCTGGTGCTGGGCACGGGCTACGGCCTGGCCATGTTTACCGGCCTCAACGAGGTACAGCGCATCGCCGGCCCGCGCGACATGGCCGGGCTGACCGGTATCTTCTACTGCCTGACTTACATCGGCTTCGCATTCCCGGCAATTCTGACCAAGCTCTCCCAGTCCATCTCCTGGATGACCTACCCGGTCATGCTCGGTGGCGGTATGGTCATCGCCATCCTGATGGGCTTGGTTATTTTCTTCAATTCCACTGTCAACCTGCCACAGCGCGCTGAGTAATCTCGCATTCCTCGGAAGATTAATCAACCCCGTCAATGTGAGGTTGGCACACGTATAAGCGGTTTTCCTTACTAAGCGCCTATAGTTCTTCCTATGGAGAAGCACAAGAACGAATCACCGGCCACCGCGATGACAGAATCGTCGGTAAGCGCGAAACCGCGCGCGCTGGTGACGGGCGGTGCCGGATTTATCGGTTCGACGCTAGTTGACCGGCTGCTGGCTGAAGGGTACGCGGTCACGGCGTTGGACGATCTCTCCCACGGAAAGCTGGACAATCTCCAGCAGGCATCGCTTAACGACGACTTTGAGTTCATAACCGCCGATGTGCTGGAGGTGGACTGGGACGAGCTGCTCGAGCAAAGCCGTCCGGAGGTTATTTTCCACCTCGCAGCGCAGATTGATGTGCGGATTTCCGTAGCCGACCCGGTGCGGGATGCGACGCTGAACATCATTGGCACAATCAAACTTGCCGATGCGGCTCGCAAGCAGGGTGTCCGCAAGGTTGTGTTTACATCTTCGGGCGGTTCCATCTACGGCACGCCGGAGGAGCTTCCGGTGTCGGAAAGCGTGCCGGTCAATCCGATGAGCCCCTATGCCGCCTCAAAGGCGACGGGCGAACTGTACTTGAATATGTTCCGCAATCTTTACGGGCTCGAATGCTCGCACATCGCGCCGGCAAATGTGTACGGCCCGCGACAGGATCCGCACGGCGAGGCCGGTGTGGTGGCTATTTTCTCCCAGCGTCTGCTGGCGGGAGAGTCGACCAAGGTGTTCGGTGACGGCGGAAATACCCGCGACTATGTGTATGTCGACGATGTGGTGGATGCTTTCTACCGCGCATCCGGCGAGGTCGGTGGCGGAATGCGCTTTAACATTGGCACCGGTGTCGAAACTTCGGATCGTCAGCTGCACTCGTTGGTGGCGCAGGCTGCGGATGCCGAGGATAACCCGGAGTTTGCACCGCCGCGCACTGGTGATGTGGCGCGGTCTGCGTTGGATCCCACGCGGGCGCGTGAGGTACTCGGCTGGGAGCCGGCTATGAGTATTCAGGAGGGCGTTGCCCGTACTGTGGAGTACTTCCGGAATCAGGGCTAGCACAACTTACGCGGGCGGCTTCATGCACTCGCCCGCATAAGTTAGCAGCAAGTCAGCGCAACTTACTTGCCAGCTTCTTCCATGCGCTTAGCGTGGATGAGAGCCAGCTCGATATTGTCCTCGAACACGTCAAGAGGCTGTGCGCCTGAGACGAACTGAGTGCCAACGAGGAAGCCCGGAGTACCGGAAATGCCCAGCATGGAGCCAAACTGGGTGGCATTCTTGACTGCCTCGGTCCACTTGCCGTCCTTCAGCTCCTTTTCAAAGCGCTTCATGTCCGGCACACCGGCCTCGCGAGCGACGGCAATCAGGTCCTTCTCAGTGAACTCCGGGTGGCCCTGGCCCTTTTCCCCGGCCTTCTTAAACAGCGCACGGGAGAACTCCCAGAACTTTCCCTGCGCTGCTGCGGCACGGCCGGCCTCAGCGTCCTTGATGGCCTTCTCGCCATTGATGGCCATGTCGTTCCACTCCAGGCGGACCAGTCCCTCGTTGACGTACTTTTCCACGAGGTCAGGCTCGGTTTCGTTTGCGAACTTCGCGCAGAACGGGCACTCGAAGTCCGAGTAGATCGAGATTACGACCGGCGCATCCACTGCACCGAGAGCAAAAGGATCATTTTCATTGCGGCGGTGGACATTGTCCATGTCCTCCGGGGACTTCAGCTGCGCTCCCGCCTTTGGTCCGTAGATGCTGGCGTCGAAAGAGCCATTCGGGCCAGGCACTGGCGCAATCTCGCCCTTGCCTGGTGCAACACCCGCCATGTTGACGGTGCTCACGCCGTTGAAGCTAGCCGAACGCGAACCAGCGAAGAAGCCCGCTGCACCGACAACAATCAATGCGACGACAGCTAGCGCCCATGCGGCGTTCGGAATCGAGTACCACGACTTAGTTTTCCCACCGCTGTCGGCAGACCAGGACTCCAAGTCCTGCTCAGTGGGTACCGGCTGAGAACCCTGCTGGGGTTCCTGCGGTGTCTCCTGCCACGCTGCGTCTGCCGAGGGCTGCTGCGAATCGCTGCTGTTGTCAGCGGCTGCGTTGTCCTTATTTTCTTCGCTCATGGCTTCTATGGAACCACAGCCTCAGATTCACATGCGCTTAGCGTGCCGATTAGTCGGACGGAGCGTTGTTCTCGACCTTCGTCGCGCTGTCCTTTTGGCTGCTGTTCTGGCTGCCCGAAATCACAATTTCTTCTTCCGGACGCACAGCGGTCTTCAAAGCCACTGCACGAGCCAGTCGCGCGTAGCGTAGCTCCTGTTCGCGGAAGCGGATGTAGGACGACACCGTGGTAAACACAAACGCCAACACCAGTACGTAGAGCAGCAAATCGGTGCCCCGGGTCACACCGATCCAGTTGGCCACCACGGTCAGATCGTCGGGACGCACGATTGCCCACAGGCACGCGACGACGAAAAGGACGAATCCCAGCTTCACGCCCGCCTTGGCGCGCGCTTTACGACGGTTAGCGACGAAGTAAGCCACCAGGCCCACCATCGCCAGCAGCAAAATAATTTGAACGATGGATGCGGTCATGGCAGCCTCTTCGAAATCAGGGAGTCGGCAAGGATATTGACACCGTTGAACAAGGATTGCCCTTTGGACATGGAGTATTCCGTGTAGAGGATATCCACCGGCTGCTCAGCGGTACGCCAACCTCTGTTGTCCATGACCTCGACAAATTCGGAGGCATGGCTCATGCCGTTCATGCGCAGGTTCAGTTGCTCTGCCACCGTGCGGTTGAAGGCGCGCAGACCGTTGTGGGCGTCGGTAAGCCCGAGCCGGCGCGTGCGTGGTGACAACATGACCACCGTCTTGAGGACAATTCGCTTAATCAGCGGCACCTGGTCATCCTCGGCGCGAGGGCGGCCGAAACGGGTCCCCACAATGATGTCGATTGGTTCGCTGCGCAGTCGCTGCACCATGGCGACGACATCCTTGACCTGGTGCTGGCCATCGGCGTCGAAGGTGACAAAGTACTTCGAGCCAGCCTGCGCGCGAGCGTATTCCACACCGGTCTGGATAGCCGCCCCTTGACCCAAATTGACAGGGTGGTTGACCAGGTGAGCGCCAGCCCTGTGGATCTCCAGGCTGGAGTTATCCGAAGAGCCGTCGTTGACCGCGACAATGTTGGGGAAGGTCTCGCGAGCGTGCTCGAGAACCTCACGAATAACCTGGCCCTCGTTGTAGCACGGCACAATCAGCCAGGTGTCCGAGAAATCCATGTTGTCAGTCATCGTTCCGAAGCCTACCGCACAAACAATCGTCGATATGCGCGTGACATGAGCTGAGTTGGCAAAAGTCGGAAAAGTGTCCGCACCGCCAAGTTAAACACCGCCCGCGGCCTGGAAATCAGCCCCTCAGCTACCAGCGTGCGCTGGAGCTGACGTTCACCGCGGATGATGCCGCGCGAGGTTCGCCGCTCGAACATGCCGTCGGCGCGGAAGTACACCAGTGGCTCGGGCAGATTCTCAAACTTCGCGCCGGCGGCCATGAGGCGCACCCAGAGGTCGTAGTCCTCCATCAGACGGATGTCACGATACCCACCGACCTCACGCACCTTCGCCGTTCGCAGCATCGAGGAGGGGTTATTCACGGGTGAATTAATCTTGATATAACGCGCAATCTCGGCGTGCGTCTGCGGCAGAGTCCGCACGCGCACCACCTTGTCCGGCGTGCCCTCGAACTCCGCCATTGCACTGCCCAGCACATCCAACTCCGGATTAGCGGTCAGCACGTCCCACTGCTTTTCAAAGCGGTCCGCACGCGCAATATCGTCCGCATCCAGCCGCGCCACCCATGGCGTTTCCACCAACGGAAGACCCGCCTGCGAAGCCACTCCCGAGCCGCCATTTTCCGTACAACGCAGCACGGTCATCTCCGAATGCGCCTGCTCATGCTTGACGACGACCCGGTCGAGTTCCTGCCCGATCGGGCCATCGATGACCACGATGACGTGCGCGGCCGGACGCGTCTGGTTCCACAGCGACTGCAGCGCAGCATCGAGCTGGTCGGGGACGACGCGGTGGTAGACGGTCATGAGAACCGTGAGGTTAGTGATGGTGGACATGTGAGTCTCGAACCTTGGGAGTTGCAGGGGGATTTGGACAGTTTTTTTGGGGGGGGGACGGCATTGGATGCGGGTGGTGTTATTCCATCGCAAAAGCCTCCGATACGGCTGACCTGGCAGCACGTGGGGAAAGTTTGCGCAGCGCAAGCAGGTGAATGACAACACCTACTGCTGAGCCTACGGCGATAGCCGCGACCGTGCGTACCGACAGGTGCCCAGGGAGGAAAAGAATGGCAACGGCGATCGTGGTCGCAGCCAACCAACCGATCAGATACATATGGTGCTTTTCCACTGCCAAGGTGACCGAGCCGGTAATCATCAACATGGCGGTCAACGTCGCACCGAGTGTCAGCGCTGCGAGCACCGGCCCGGACACGCGATAGCTATCGTCCAGGATGAGAGTCATAATCCACGGGCCGATGAGCCATGCCAGGCCCGCCCCGAAGGTGCCGAAAGCAGCCAGCGCTCCCAACGGCTTGGCCAGCGCTGCCAGTACGCCCTCGGAGCGGTGCCGGACAAAGCTCACAATGATGGCGTTTTGGAACTTCTCCAAGGGCATGAGCAGCGGAGCGCGCGTCAGCGTTACGGCGTAGGCGATACCCGCAATGGTCACCGCTGCGGTGAAGTTGTTGGCATGCGGCGGGGTAAGCGATTCGGCGATCCCTGCGCCAGTGGTGACCGCTTCGCCGGCAATCTTGACGATTGTCGGAAAACCTGTGACCAGCACAGCAGATGCGCCGGATGCGCCCATGGCCGTGACCATGAGAGTGATGAAGCGGCGCACCGGGACGTCGGCACGCGCGAACATGACCGAGCGGGTTGCCGGGGAAAACAGCGCGAGAATAAGCCAACTGACAGTGCCGAAGACCGTGATAATCAGCCATGCCAGCAGGCCCCAGTCGAAGTACCAGGCGATGAGTGCCAGAGCCACGCGCACGAGAATGTCAATCATGATTAGCGCGGCGTAGGGGCCCCACAGTTGGCGGCCGCTGAGCAGACCCGAGGTGGTGGCCTGCATGGAGTACAGCGCCAGACCAAAAGCCATGAGCAGAATTGCAGTGCCGGCGTCATCCTGCACGACCAGTGGGGCCCACAGCGGACCCGTCACTGCCATGGTGACGAAAGTAACTGCGGCGACGCCCAGGGACACTGTGATGGGACGAGCACCGAGAGTTTGATCTGCTGCCGAGGCTCCTCGCCCCTGCCTCTGCTCCTGCTCTCGATCCCGATCCCGCGATTCCGCAGCGCCGATTGCGCGCGTGGTCTCCTGCATCAGCCCGCCGAGAACACCCGTGAGCGCGAAGAAAAGCCCCCAGAACGCCACGAACTGCAGGTTTACCGCATTGGGAAGTGCGCGGGCCGAGATAATCAGCACCGCGAAGCTGCCTATCGCTGCGACAATCGTGGCCAGCGACAACCATTTGAAACCGGACATTGACGTGCCTCTAGCTCTCTAGTCCTTGGCCTTCGAGTAGCCGAGCTTTTCAAACTGAGCGGCCAGTTCCTCGTCCACGATCGGAGCACCATTATCGTCGATGCCCTGGTCAGCAGGGGAACGCGTTGGGTCGGTGGGGAAGTCCGGCAAGGAGCTGCGTGACAGCCAGGAGTCAAAGATGACATCCAGGTGCGAGGTGGTGATGCCACGCTCGCGGCATACGCGGTTGGCCAGTGCGCGGAAGTCCACTGCATCGACCACACTGTGGCGGTTGGTGGTGGTCCACTTGCGCACCAGGTCGAAGAACACCTCGTCGCCCAGCAGCAGACGCAGAGCGTGCACAGTCAGCGCGCCGCGCTTGTACAGACGGTCGTCGAACATCAGCTTGGGCCCTGGGTTGGCGATGATGATGTCCTGATCATCTTCAAGCAGGTCCAGGTAGTGCTTGCGGGCGTGCACATCCGCGCTGGCACCGCCGCTGACCTCGGACCACACCCACTCGGAATAGCAGGCAAAACCCTCGTTGAGCCAGATATCGCGCCACTGCGAAATGCCGACGCTGTTGCCGAACCACTGGTGTGACAACTCGTGGGCAATCAGTCGATTCCACGTGTCCTTGCCGTCGGCGTGGTTGGCTCCGAAGATGGACAGACCCTGTGCCTCGATGGGGATCTCCAGGTCGTCTTCACAAATGACCACCTGGTAGGCGCGGAAGGGGTAAGGACCAAAGAGCTTGGCGAATTCATCGAGCATGCGGCCCTGATCGCGGAAGTCATGGCGGGCATTGGCCACCAACTCAGAGGGCACCCAGGCCACTACGGTCGAGGTCTGGCACGGCAGCTCGACCTTCTTAAACTGGCCGACATTGATGGTGGCCAGGTAGGAGGCCATGGGCTCCTCGGTGACAAACCGCCAGCGGCGGCGCGATCCGCCCACGTTCACCGGAGCGTCGGCAAGCCCTGGTGCGACGACCTCGTAGGGAGCGTCGGTGACCATCGTGAACTCGTAGAATGCCTTGACCTCGGGATCGTCATCGCAGGGGTACCACGACGCCGCGCCCACCGGCTGCGATGCCACGAGCGCACCGTTTTCCAGTTCCTCCCAGCCAATTTCGCCCCACTTCGAGCGCACCGGACGTGGCGTGCCCGAGTAAGTGACAATCAACCGCAGCGTCTCGTCGGGAGCTAGCTCGCGGTCGAAGGTGACTCGCAGCTTACGACCCGAATGGCGCCAACGCTTCACATCGATTGAGTGTGCCTGCGAATCGGAAATCGCATCCACCGAATCGGCCCCCAGCGCATCCGCAAAGTCGAGCGTGATGTGCGAGGTCCAGGCGTTGATCTCGATATGCAGAGTCGCCGTCGCCTTCAGACGATTCGGCCCGACCCAATAGTCGAGGTCCAGCTCGTATTTGTTCACCCGGAAACCCAGGTTGAACGCGATACCGGTATATGGATTAGTGAAATCAGCGCTACTCACGGCTGTTACCTTACTTGAGCTTGTTCCACAGCCACGTAGATATGAGCGCCTCGACGAACGCGACCTGCGAATTATCCGCTGCGCCCGCGTGCCCGCCCTCTGTGTTTTCGTGATAGTCCACCGGCTGTCCCGCCTCTTCCAGCAGCCACGCCAGGCTCCGCGCATGCGCCGGGTGGACACGGTCGTCCCTGGTGGAAGTCGTAATCAACGCCGGTGGGTAGGCGCGCTGCTCTCGCTTGACGACGCGCTGGACCGGCGAATACTGCGCAATCGCAGCCCGCTCGGTGGGGTCGTCCGGGTTTCCATACTCGGCCATCCACGAGGCTCCCGCGGACAGCCTGTGATAGCGCATCATGTCCGCCAGCGGCACCTGGGACACCACTGCGCCTACCAACTCCGGGTAGGAGGTGAGGCAGACAGCGGTTAGCAACCCGCCGTTGGAGCCGCCACGTACGCCCAGCTGCTCGCGGGTGCAGTAGCCACGTCCAACAAGGTCGCGCAGCACGGCCTGATGATCCTCATAGACCCTCATCCGCTCAGTCTTGACCACCGAGGAGTGCCAGGTCGGACCGAATTCGCCACCGCCACGCAGGTTGGCCTCCACGAAGTAACCGCCGCGCTCGAGCCAGGTCAGGCCACGAATCGCCGAGTACTGCGGGACCAGCGAGACCTCGAAACCGCCGTAGGCGTGCACGAGGGTTGGGGCTGGGTTCGGAGTGGGTGCGTCTGTGGTTGTCTCCGCGCCTGTGCCATCACCTGTATCAGCGCCCGCCTCCGCGCCGAAGCGGCCGGTGATGCGATACGGAATGCGCGTGCCATCGGCCGAGGTCGCCCAGTGCTGGCGTGTCTCCAACCCCTCACTGTCGAAGAGCGCCGGAGCACGCCGCACTTCCGTGAGCGGGCTGCCGACTTGCCCGTACCAGAGGGTTGCCGGCTGCGTTGCCGAGGTCGACACCAACCAGATCTCATCATCGCGTTCAGAGGCCGTATCAATCACGCTCACAGTGGCCTGCGCAGGTAACTCGCCGAAGGCCTCCACCGGCTCCCATGAGCCCTCCCGCAAGACAACCACCTTCGTCGCGACATCCTCCAACAGCGTCAGCACCAGGAAGTTCTTCGTCCACGCGAGCTGCTGGAACGACGTGTGCGCATCCGGGGTGAAAATCACCTCCACCTCACGCGAGCCTGCCAGCCACTTTTCTAGCTCCACAACAGCCACGCCACCAGCCGGAATGCCGTTGAAGTCCGTGCGCGGCATCAGCACCAGCCACTGCCTATGGACACTCGTCCGGCAGTCCTGCGGCACCTCCAGAATCTGCAGCGAAAAGTCCCCATTCTGCTGCGCCGCCAACTTGCCCGAACGCTCCGCTGCCACGAACCGCTGCGAATTATAAAAATCATGCGCACGCTCGACAAACAGCCGCTCGAAACCCTCCGTCGCGTCGAACCAGCCGCCCACGGCCACATCATCACTGTGGCCCGAGAAAATCACATCCGCGCTTGACGACGGCATGCCGCGCCGCCACCTACGTACCTGCCGAGGGTAGCCCGAATCCGTCAGTGACCCGGGACCAAAATCACTGCCAACGAGAATCTCGTCACGGCCCAACCAACAGACATCGGACTTCGCCTCCGGGAGGTAGAACGGCTCATCCTTGACAAAAGTGCAGTTGACGAGGTTAAACTCCCGCACCACGGTGGCATCGGCGCCGCCGCGAGAGAGCAGAATTAACGCGCGGTCATACTCCGGATAACGGCACACCGTGCCCTTCCAGACCCAGTTTTCTCCTTCGGCTTTCGCCAGCTCATCGAGGTCAATCAGCACTTCCCACTCGGTCGCCTGCGGATCTTCCTGGCCAGCCAGATAGCTCTGCAACGAGGTGCGCCGCCACAGACCCCGCGGATGCTCGGCATCCCGCCAGAAGTTATAGAGGTACTCGCCGCGCCGCACCGGGTATGCGATCCGGGCATCGGTGTTGAGCGCAGTCAGGATGCGTTGTTCCAGGTTGGTGCGGTCGCTGGTGTCGTCGGCAAGCGAATCGACGCCTGCGACGCTGGCCTCCGACTGCGCGCGAGCCCACGCCAGCGCCTGGGAGCCGTCGATATCGTCCAGCCAATCGGGGACAAGGTCAGTGGAGAGGAAGGAGAAATTGTTGCCCAAGTCGGTGTCCGTGTCGGTGCCCATGTCCACCACCGTAGCCGACCGCAGTAGGTAAAACCGGGACTCGCACGTGAAGTAAAGGCAAGTCGTGCGTAGACTTATGCACGTGGCTGAACATTTTGATCTTGTAGTACTCGGCGGCGGTCCTGGCGGATACGTCGCAGCAATCCGTGCATCCCAGCTGGGTCTGAAGACTGCTGTGGTGGAGAAGCAATACTGGGGCGGTGTCTGCCTCAATGTTGGCTGTATTCCATCCAAGTCTCTGTTGAAGAACGCCGAGGTGGCGCACATTTTCAACCATGAGGCTAAGACCTTCGGTATCTCCGGCGATGTCTCCTTTGACTTCGGTGCCGCACACGCGCGTTCGCGCAAGGTGTCCGCGGGCATCGTCAAGGGTGTTCATTTCCTGATGAAGAAGAACAAGATCACCGAAATCAACGGTTTCGGTGAATTCACTGGCCCGACCTCCATGGCCATCACTGATGGCGATGACAAGGGCAAGGAAATTACCTTCGACAAGGCGATTATTGCAACCGGCTCTGTCGTCCGTTCCCTGCCGGGCGTTGAGGTCGGCGGCAACATCGTTTCCTACGAAGAGCAGATTCTCTCCGACGAGCTGCCGGACTCCATGGTTATCGTCGGCGCTGGCGCCATCGGTATGGAGTTCGCATACGTCTTGGCCAACTACGGCGTGGACGTCACCATCGTCGAGTTCATGGACAACGTTCTGCCGAACGAGGACGCAGACGTCTCCAAGGTTATTGCCAAGGAATACAAGAAGCTGGGCGTCAAGCTCATGACCGGGCACAAGACCACCTCCATCGTGGACAATGGTGACTCGGTTGAGGTCAAGGTCGAGGCCAAGGATGGTGGCGACGAGCAGACTCTGACCGTCGACCGCGTTATGGTCTCCATCGGCTTCGCACCGCGCACCGAGGGCATCGGCCTGGACAAGGCCGGTGTTGAGCTGGGCGAGCGCGGCGAGATTGTCATCGATGAGTACATGCGCACCAACGTCGACAACATCTACGCCATCGGTGACGTCACCATGAAGCTGCAGCTGGCACACGTCGCTGAGGCACAGGGCGTTATCGCAGCTGAGCACATGGCGGGTCACGAGACCGAGACCATCCCGGACTACAACATGATGCCGCGCGCAACCTTCTGTAACCCGCAGGTTGGTTCCTTCGGTAAGACCGAGGCGCAGGCCAAGAAGTGGGCAGAGGAGAACGGTCGCGAGATTAAGGTCTCCACCTTCCCGTTCTCTGCAAACGGTAAGGCCCAGGGTCTGGCGGAGCCGGCTGGTTTCGTGAAGCTCATTGCAGATGCCGAATACGGCGAGCTGCTGGGTGGCCATATGGTGGGTGCCAACGTTTCCGAGCTCATGCCGCAGCTGGTTCTGGCTGAGAAGTACGAGCTGACCACTGAGGAAATCGGCCGCGCCGTCCACATTCACCCGACCATGTCCGAGGCTATGAAGGAAGCAGCTGAGGGCGTTATGGGCAAGATGATCAACCTGTAAGAGGTTGTGGCTTTGGCCTGGGGCCAGTTTTCGCTGGTCCTGGCTCTCACTGGGCTGGTCCCGGTTCAGGCAAATACGAGTTAGTGCTTAAGTTTATGACAGTTTGACCGTGAAAATCGGTGCGAAAGTGTCATAAACTTAAGCACTTTCTTTTTGGGGTCTTCCTTTTTTTGGGGGGGGGCATCCTGCGCGAACCAAGCCCCCGCAAACAGGCCGACCCTGCGCCCGTCGTAAAGCGAACTAGTACGGCGAGACGGTGGAGCGGTGCATGTTGATGTCGATGTCGCGATGGATCGGCGGGAACGCGCGCTGCGGACAGGCCTCGCGGGAGCAGACCCTGCAGCCGGCACCGATTGGAGTTGCGGCGTCGAGGTCCGCGAGATCGAGACCATCGGCGTACACGGTGCGCTCAGCGTGACGGGCCTCGCAGCCCAAACCGATGGCGAAAACCTTACCTGGCTTGCCGAAACGTGCCGCGTGATGCTCCACGGTCCGCGAGATCCACATGTACGGCCGACCATCCGGCATGAGCGCGACCTGCCGCATGACCTTGCCGGGGTAGGAGAAGGTCTCGTAGACGTTCCACAGCGGGCAGGTACCGCCCGAATGCGTGAAGTGGAAGCCCGTAGCGGATTGGCGTTTGGACATGTTACCCGCGCGGTCGACGCGCACGAATGTCCACGGGATGCCGCGCAAGCTGGGGCGTTGCATCGTGGACAATCGGTGGCAGATGGTCTCGTAGCCGACGCCGTAAGTGCGCGACAACAGCTCGATGTCGTAGCGTTTCGACTCAGCCATCGCATGGAACGACTCATACGGCAGAATCAGCGCCGCCGCGTAGTACGTCGCGACTCCGCGCTGCGCCAGCTTCCGCGACTCCTCCGACATGAAATGCCCGGACGCGACGGCCTCGGAAATGGTCTCGCCCTGCTCCAAAAACCCCAGCTCCGTGGCCATGCGGAAGGCCCGCTGCCCCGGCGAGAGGTGCCGCGCGAGGTAGAGCGTCTTTGTCCGCCGATCAAGGCTGTGCTGCACATCGCCTAACGACGATTCCAGCGCAATCCGAATCCCATGGTCGTTGGACAGCCTGTCGGCCAGCACAGAGACCACATCGGTGGTCTCGTCGGTGATGCGCAGCTCGCGGGCCAGCTCCTCAGCGGCGGTGTCGACCGAAGCGATGTAGTTCTGGCGGGCGTAGAAGTAGTCGCGGACCTCCTCATGTGGCATGGTCAGCGCCTGTGAGCCGGAGGCGGTGTCGGTGCTGTTGCCGAAGTTGCGCTCCTCGGTGGCCAGGGAGAGTTTGTCGGTGACGTTGCGGTAGCGGCGGTGGATGTCCACCATGATGCGGGCGATGTCGGGATGGTCGCGAACCATTTCCGAGATCTCCTGCAGATCCATGGGGGACTTAGCGATCTCCTTGTCCATCACCACGTCCTGAACCTCAGCGAGGAGACGGGAGTCGTCATCGCGGGAGAAGAAAGTCGCGTCAACGCCGAATGTGTCCGTGATACGAAGCAGAACAGGAACGGTCAGCGGGCGGACGTCGTGCTCAATCTGGTTGACGTAACTAGCCGAGAGGCCCAACGCCTGCGCGAGCGCAGCCTGGCTGAGGTCGCGTTCGCGGCGCAGCTGGCGGAGACGGGATCCGACATAGGTTTTCGACATACTGCCCAGCATATCGCGGGCTTTGCTGAACTTGTGTAGAAAACCGTTGCAACCTTTGCTTACGTGTGTAGGTGCTGAGGTTCTCGGGCACGCTTAGTTGCCGGAGGTCGGAAACTCGAACTTCGGCAGGCCAGGCGAGCTCAAGGAATCAAAGAAGCTAGGTTGTGTATTGACCAGCATCTGGCGTGGTTCCGACTTTGCGTCACCTCGGGCTGCGGTGACGGTGACAGTGCCCGGGATAGACGGAAGGAATCCGAGATTGCATGAGAATGCTCCCTCATCATTGGTCTTGGCTACGCAGCGGGTACCACCTGGGCCCAGGGCTTCGATAGTGGTGCCCGGCTCAGCTTTTCCGCTGATGACTGTTTGTGCCTTGGCAAAAGCGTTGGCGGGTTCGGCCTTTAGCTCCGAGGGAGCCTCGGGCGGGGCGACGGTAACGGTGATGGACCTGGCGGCCGAGCTGCTGCCGAGGATCTCAGCGGAGTCCTCGAGGACTGCCTTGACTTCGAAGTTTCCGGTGTTGGTTGGGGTCCAATCGCACGTGGCTGTGCCGGTGATGGCAGCGATATCGGCAGTGCAGAGGGTGCGGCTGCCACTGACGAAGCTCACCTTCTTACCTGCCAGGGAAGGAGCGTCCACGCCGTCGTTTGCACTGGCAGTAACCTTTGCTTTCAAGGTGAGCGGGCGATCCACCACTGCTGTGTCCGGAGTGTCAACCAGCTCTACGGACGTGCGGACGCGGTTAGCGTCGACAACGGTAATTCCTGGGCCGCCATTGAACTTGTCACTGCCGTAGGTCTTTGAGCTCAGAAAGCTTCCGTACTTGTAGTAAAACCCAGAAGTGAGTTCCTTGCCCTGTGCGCATGCGTCACTCACCTTGTACTGCAGAGTAAACGTGTGCGGGGCGTCCTTGTTAAAGGTCCAGTAGCCGGAGGCATCATTGGACCTGATGGCGGTGGCACCTGGCGTAGCAGTCACTTTGTCCTCGGGGAGTGTGATTGCGGAAGCGTTGCCGATCTGGAGTGTTGCAGAACCCGACTGGTACTCGAGGCAGGAGTCTACGTTGTTCTTCCAATCGTAGATGTAGTCATTTCCAGAGGTTGTGGTGAAGGTTTGGGCGTAGGTGATGATTTCACCTGGAGCCGGTGTCGTGTTGCTGACAGTGCGGCTGTAAATGGATTGGCTGTCGGTATGGGTCGCAGTTGCGCTGTCTGCCATAGCAGCCGGAGCAGACAAGAGGGCAAATGCGGAGGCACAGGCTACTGCCGTGGTGATGCGCAGGGTCTTGCGAGAGGTCATGGCATTGCTTTCTATCGAAAGGGTCGTACGTCTGTCCGCTGAGCGGTCACTCAAGGACAGCTACCTGGAGAAGGGACCGGGAGATCTGAGGAGACCCGGGCAGCGGAATTACTCTGAGGCCTCGGCCTCGGTACCGGCAGTTTCTGCTGCCGGTACTGTTTCGGGGTTATCAGGGGCCTGTGAGCCTGGGCTCTGGAAGCCCGGGCTCTGTGGCGATGGCAGGCCTGGGGAGCCGAAGAATGCGCTGCCTGGTGTGCGAGTTCCCTCCTCGTAGCCGGTGAAAGCGTATGCGGCATTACTCTCATCGGTGCACATGATGAAGGCGGCAGCATCGAAATCCGTGCGCGGACCTGAGCTCGGGTTGTTCAGATAGACGGAGAAGTCGTGAGATGCACCAGGCTCAATGGTGAACGCGTCAATCAGACCTGCGTGACCCTTCACACGCTCAGTGGAGTAGTCCTTTGCAATCTGGTTGCGCTGGGCATTCGGGTCGCCAAGCAGTCCACCGAGTCCCTGTAGGAGCGGTCCGAGCATTCCCAGGTCCAGCTGTCCCAGTGGAATGTTGCCAATGATGGGGATGCCACCGATCTGGATTGGCACCTTGGGCAGTTCGCGGAAGGTGTTCTTGCGGTAATAATCCTCAGACTCCGCCACCAGCTTTGACGTGGTGACGTCGCCTGCGACCTTGCCGGAGCCACGTGGGCCAGCACAGGTGAACTTCTTATCTGAGGTGTTGGTGACCTTTCCGGAAATTTCAGTTGCGGCAGCATCAGCTGCATCCACGGTAACGGTCAGCAGCTTCGTGTCAGTGTGCACGACAATCGAGGATTGATCCGCGCCGGGCACGACATTGCTGTGGGTATCTGCAAGAGCGGGAGTGGTGGAAAGCAGAGTAACGGTGGCGGCTAGAGCCACTGCAGGAGTGGCGGCCTTAGCTACACGAGACAGAGAGAAAGTCATGGAATCCAGGTCCTTAGAGGCGAAGGGATAAGGGGCCGGGGAGGGGGCGTCGTAAAGCGGTGGTTTACTACGACATCTTTAGTGAGGGAGACGGGAGGCCAGGCGAGCCGAGTGAACCGCCGAAGCCGCCGACCCTGGGAGCCTTGCCGGATTCGTAGCCCGCGAAGACGTACTGCTGCTTATGCGGATTATCGTTGTCCGTGCAGTAGACGAGAGCGGCGGCCTCGAAATCTGTTCGCTCGCCAGAACCTGGCTTATTCAGAACGACTTCGTGAGTGGAAGTGTCGAAAGGCTTGAGCTCGAAGACGGGAATCTCGCCAGTATGGCCGGCCAACTTTGCCTGCTCCCAGGCGCGGAAAAGCTGCGCGCGAGTGTTCAGCTGCTTGCCCAGGGCGGAGCCCAGCAGCCCGTCCGGAACAAATTCCAACAGTCCGTTGGTGGGGATGACACCCAGGAGAGGTACATTGATGCCATCGGAAGGGACATTTGGCCAGGTGCGGTAGTAATCCACAGCCTGCGCGACGATTTCGGCTTCAGTCACCGTGTTAGGCAGTTGAGCTGGCTTCTTCGCATCGGTAGAAACACCCGGAGCGAAACAGGAGAAGTTGCTGTCGTAGTTGTTCTTAATTTCGACGGTGACGGTGTCTTCACCCTTGTTTTCCCCGACATTGACCTGGATTCGTGGGCTGTCGGTGACGACAACGTTGCCGTCAGACGATGCGCCGGGCAGAAGGCTGTTCATATCCTGCGCCGAGGCTACGGAGGCGGATCCGAAAACTACGGCAGTAGCTACTGCAATGACAGTGGCGGGCCTGACTGAGTTCTTGGGGGAAAGCGTACTGGACATGCGTGAGAAGAGTCCGGATTTCATAAACGTATCTTTCGTGGAGAAGTGAATATTCCCCGTGGCAACCACGCGCAACTGAAATCCCGAAGGGTTGGCGAGGAAGGATTGAAAAGCTCCGAAAACTATCCACGGGGGCATGGGATACGCACAGGAAGCTGTACCCATGACCACAAAGGGTGATACGGATGTTACCAGCGTGACTACTGTGACACATGTTGTAAAAATGCCACGGGGGTAACCACATTAATCCAGGTGGGAAGGCATTTATGAAATCAGATGCATTGCGGTGTAGCTGGCAATAGTCAAGCTCGTTGAAAGGTTGCATGCTTCACGACGGCCCGGAGTCGACATGTCGATGAACACACAAAAACACCCAGCGAGGGCTGCAAGTGCAACCCTCGCTGGGTGTTGAAGTTAGGCCCTTGACCTAAGCCCTAAGCCGAGTGACTTAGAACTGACCCTCCTCAGTGGAGCCCTTCAGGGCGGTGGTGGAGGAGTTCGGGTCGACGGTGGTGGCGATGCGGTCGAAGTAGCCAGCGCCAACCTCGCGCTGGTGCTTGACAGCGGTGAAGCCGCGCTTCTCGGCAGCCTCGAACTCGCGGTTCTGCAGGTCGACGAATGCGGACATCTGCTCGCGAGCGTAGCCGTAAGCCAGGTCGAACATGCCGTAGTTCAGGGCGTGGAAGCCAGCCAGGGTGATGAACTGGAACTTGAAGCCCATCTTGCCCAGCTCGTTCTGGAACTTGGCGATCTCGTCCTTCTCGAGGTGAGCGGACCAGTTGAAGGACGGGGAGCAGTTGTAAGCCAGGAGCTGGTCCGGGTACTCAGCCTTGACGCCCTCAGCGAACTTCTTAGCCAGCTCGAGGTCCGGAGTACCGGTCTCCATCCAGATCATGTCAGCGTACGGAGCGTAGGACTTTGCACGCTCGATGCACGGCTCCAGGCCGTTCTGGACGTGGTAGAAGCCCTCGGAGGTGCGGTCACCGGTGATGAACTTCTGGTCGCGCTCATCAACATCGGAGGTGATGAGGGTAGCGGCCTCAGCGTCGGTGCGGGCGATGATGACGGTCGGGGTGTTGGAGACGTCAGCAGCCAGGCGAGCAGAGGTCAGGGTGCGGATGTGCTGCTGGGTCGGGATCAGGACCTTGCCGCCCAGGTGACCACACTTCTTCTCAGAAGCGAGCTGGTCCTCCCAGTGGGTACCAGCGGCACCAGCGTTGATCATAGCCTTCTGCAGCTCGTAGACGTTCAGAGCGCCACCGAAGCCAGCCTCACCGTCAGCGACGATCGGCAGCAGCCAGTTGTCGACGGAGTCGTCGCCCTCGATACGAGCGATCTCGTCTGCGCGGAGCAGAGCGTTGTTGATGCGGCGAACGACGTTCGGCACGGAGTTAGCCGGGTACAGGGACTGGTCCGGGTAGGTGTGGCCGGAGAGGTTAGCGTCACCAGCAACCTGCCAACCGGAGAGGTAGACAGCCTTCAGGCCAGCGCGAGCCTGCTGAACGGCCATGTTACCGGTCAGTGCGCCCAGAGCGTTGATGTAGGAGTCGTCCTTAACGTTGACGCCTTCCCACAGGATCTCAGCGCCGCGGCGAGCGAGGGTGTTCTCCTCGACGACGGAGCCCTGGAGCTCAGCAACCTGCTCAGCGGTGTAGTCGCGGGTGATACCTTCCCAGCGCGGGTTCTCGTCCCAATCCTTCTGGATTTCGGCGGCGGTACGTGCCTTACCAACGTTAGACATAAACGGAGTCACTTCCTTTTGCTTGCTTTTTGAACTCCGGGTGCTGACTTAAGAACAATTCCGACAGAACCGATCTACAGGCTGACCCGATAGTGACCGCGGTGTCACGTGAATGCAGGGGGCGCTAGCAAAGTGCTGTACCCCTGCACGCAAACACGCGAACAAAAACAATGTCCGCTTCCGCGTGCCATGTCTCACATTTTGGGGCATAGCGCTACGTTCGTCAAGCAGCTTCCGATGTGAATTCAAGTATGTAATACGGATAACACTTGTGAAGATTGCAAACATTGTGATGTGTAGCTTGGCTTTAACAATTTTCGCCTGTGACCGGCCGGTACATTTGTACTGTTATTTCCCTATGGCGGGCTCGCGAATAATGTTCCCCCCGCTTTGGGGTGATTTATATTTTGGTATTTATCAAAGCTGGCCGTTAACAGTGTTTGGAGTTTAGGGGGTGTTTCGCTACCCCCGAAATTACGGCCGTAAAGGTGGAAACGGGCTTCTAAATACACTGCCGTTACACCGTCAGTACCCCGCCGGAGCATCCCTGGGTAGTGGCCAGGGTCTCGGTTGTCATCTCGCTTTTATGGTCTGGTTTGAAGGCGGAGGCTGTAGCGACGTGATTGGTCGCTGGCCGTTGATACGCAGGTCGCAATAGTAAATGTCTGTGAGGCGCGACACTTTCCCATTGTGTGTGGTGTTCTGTGGCTGGAGGAAAGAGTGCCGGGGATGCTGCAGTCAATGCGGGTGGGGGAGGGCTGGTTGTGGCGTCAGGATTGAATGCCCGAATGGTCATTGGGGAGGGGTGGGGTCTGTTCGCAGGGTGCTCGTCGTAAAGCGAATGAAATGGCAAATGTGAGCGGCGCTATACCGGGCTGGCGGTTGGCGGTTATGGAAAAAGACGGTTCATAAGTGCGCCGAATCACATACAGTAGGGGAACAACGCATCCAGTGTGAGCCGCTGACGTGGCCATGGCTGGATGGGCAAATTGCAATCAATAGTTTTGAGGAGAGCAATGGCACAGCGTATTTCGGCAGGTGGAATGCAGGTCGCGAAGGTTCTTTACGACTTCGTTAATGACACCGCACTCCCCGCCGCCGGCATTGAGGACAAGGACGCGTTCTGGAACGGCTTCGGTGACATTGTCGCTAAGTACACTCCGCGCAACCGCGAGCTGCTGGCCAAGCGCGATGAGCTGCAGGAAAAGCTCGACGCTTGGTACAAGGAACACCCGGGCGAGCAGAATCAGGATGAGTACGTCGCATTCCTGAAGGAAATTGGCTACCTCGTTGACAACCCGGGTGACTTCCAGGTCACCACCGCTAACGTCGACACCGAGATCACTTCCACGGCTGGCCCGCAGCTGGTTGTGCCGGTTCTCAACGCCCGTTTCGCCATCAACGCTGCGAACGCACGCTGGGGCTCGCTTTACGACGCGCTGTACGGCACCAACGCTATTCCTGAAGATGGCGGTGCGGAGAAGGACACCCCGGGCTACAACAAGGTCCGCGGTGACCGCGTTATCGCATGGGGTCGTAACTTCCTGGACAAGGCTCTGCCGCTGGTCGACGGTTCCCACGCGGACGTCACCTCTTACGACATCGTCGACGGTCACCTGCAGGCAACCCTGGAAGGTGGCGCTACCTCCGGTCTGCGCGAGCCGGAGACCCTGGTCGGCTACACCGGTGACAAGGACGCACCGGAGTCCATTTACTTCAAGCACAACGGTCTGCACATCCAGCTGCTGATTGACCCGGAGTCCCCGGTTGGCAAGACCGACAAGGCTGGCGTCAAGGACATCATCCTGGAAGCCGCTGTCACCAACATCATGGACCTCGAGGACTCTGTCGCCGCAGTTGACGCTGCTGACAAGACCCTGGGTTACACCAACTGGCTGGGCCTGAACGTCGGTGACCTCGCAGTCGAGTTCACGCGTGGCGGCAAGAAGCTGTCCCGTACCATCAACGACGACCGCACCTACACCGCTCTTGACGGTTCCGAGGTCACCCTGCACGGTCGTTCCCTGAACCTGGTCCGTAACGTCGGCCACCTGATGCAGAACCCGGCCATCCTCGACCGCGACGGCGAGGAGATTTTCGAGGGCATCATGGATGCCGTCGTCACCGCTGTGTGTGCAATCCCGGGCCTGGACCAGGACAACGCACGTAAGAACTCCCGTACCGGTTCGATCTACATCGTGAAGCCGAAGCAGCACGGCCCGGATGAGGCTGCATTCACCAACGAGCTGTTCGCAGACGTTGAGAAGCTGCTGGGTCTTCCGCACAACACCCTGAAGGTCGGCCTGATGGACGAGGAGCGTCGTACCTCCGTCAACCTGGACGCCGCCATCAAGGCTGTTTCCGAGCGTGTCGTCTTCATTAACACCGGCTTCATGGACCGCACTGGTGATGAGATCCACACCTCCATCCAGGCTGGTCCGATGTTCCGCAAGGCTGTTCAGAAGACCGCTCCGTGGATGCTGGCTTACGAGGACAACAACGTCGACTCCGGTCTGGCACACGGCCTGCAGGGCAAGGCTCAGATTGGTAAGGGCATGTGGGCCATGACCGAGCAGATGGCCGAGCTGCTGGAGCAGAAGATCGGTCAGCCGAAGCAGGGTGCTTCCACCGCGTGGGTTCCGTCCCCGACCGGTGGTGTCCTGCACGCTACCCACTACCACGAGGTTGACGTCTTCGGCGTTCAGGACAAGCTGCTTACCGACGGTCGCCGCGACACCTTCGGTGATCTGCTCACCATCCCGGTAGCGGCAGCTAAGGCTGGCGAGCCGGGCGCTGACTGGTCCGATGAGGACAAGGCCAACGAGCTGGATAACAACTGCCAGTCCATCCTGGGCTACGTTATCCGCTGGGTTGAGCAGGGTGTTGGCTGCTCCAAGGTGCCGGACATCAACGATGTTGACCTGATGGAGGACCGCGCTACCCTGCGTATTTCCTCCCAGACTCTGGCTAACTGGCTGCTGCACGGTGTTGTCACCGAGGAGCAGATCATCGATTCGCTGGAGCGCATGGCCGAGGTCGTTGACCGCCAGAACGAGGGCGATGAGGCATACCTGCCGATGGCTCCGGACTTCGACAAGTCCATTGGTTTCCAGGCTGCCAAGGAGCTCATCCTCGATGGTGTGAACCAGCCGTCCGGTTACACCGAGCCGATCCTGCACCGCCGTCGCCTGGAGTTCAAGAAGCGCGAGGGCATCGACCAGGATTAATTCTTGGTCGGGCTGCGGCTGCCGAGCCTGAAATAACAAAATAGATATCCATACTGCCGGCGCGCATGCGCGCCGGCAGTTTTGTTTTTGGGGAAGCGCACCATGATTCTCAGATTCGAGATACCCGGGTTCACAAGCGGGGTAGGGGCAACGTTGCTAGCGTTGATTGGGAAGTTAATTGAGAAAATGCAGTCTGCAACGTCCAAGGAGCTGCGACCCCCCATGACTAATTCCACGACCGATAGTGCTATCAACCTCGCCAAGGCCAAAGAATTCCTCCATAGCGCGGGCGCAATCCTCTTTGACCTCGACGGAGTGATTACCCCTACCGCCGATGTGCACGAGCAGGCGTGGGCGGACATGTTTAGCGACTACTTCGAGCACAAGGGCGTCTCGGCCTACACAGAGGATGACTACTTCACCTACCTCGATGGCCGCCGCCGCGATGAGGGCATCGCAGCAATCCTGGAATCTCGCGGCATTTCGCTGCCACACGGTAGCGATGAGGACACAGCGAAAGACGAGACGATTGTGGGACTCGGGAAGCGCAAGAATGATGACTTCCTGGCGCGAGTCGAGAGGGGAATTGAGGCCTACCCGGGGTCGGTTGCGCTGCTCGACGAGTTACAGGGCGCGGGGGACTCGTCGGCAAGCGAAAAACCGCAGTTGGCGGTGGTTAGCTCGTCGAAGAACGCGGTGCCGGTGCTGACGGCCGCTGGGCTGCGTGAGCGGTTCGTGGAGATCGTTGACGGCGTGGTGGCGCATGAGAACAACCTGCCGGGTAAGCCAGCCGCCGATACTTTCGTGTACGCGGCGAAGAATCTGGGGGTGGCGCCGCGCGATGCTGTGGTGGTCGAGGATGCCATCAGTGGTGTGCAAGCGGGTGCAGCCGGCGCATTTGGTCTGGTCATTGGTGTTGACCGAGGTGCTGGCGCAGAAGCGCTGCGCAGAGCGGGCGCCGACATTGTGGTCAGTGACTTGGCGGAACTCGTCTAGGCTGGCTCGTAACAAATGGCTGAGAGAAAACCGGAAGGCATCATGGCCAACGATTCGACCACAGCAGCAGTCGACGAGACTGAGCGTGTGATTCCGCAGGGGCAGGGTCACGACGCGGAGACCGCAGAGGCTGAAAAACAGGAGGAGACGGTGTCCCCAGTTCGTCGTAAGCAGCGTCGTAACTTCCCGGCGGATCGTGCGGATAAGCACCACCACCTTGTAAATGCCGAGGGACTCATGGACCGAGACATCACTCCGGTCGATGAGTGGCGTCTGATTGAGACGAAGCCGAACGGCCTCCCGCTCGGTTTGGGCGAGACGCTGTTTGCGCTGTCGAACGGGTACATCGGCATGCGTGGCAACCCGCCGGAGGGCCGTGACTCCAGTGAGCACGGCACTTATATCAACGGTCTGCATGAGACCTGGCCGATTAGGCACGCCGAGGACGCCTACGGCCTAGCCCGCCAGGGGCAGACGATTGTCAATGCTCCGGACGCTAAGGCAATGCGTCTCTACATTGACGATGAGCCCCTGCGTCTCGGCAATGCTGAGGTCAGCGACTACGAACGTAGCCTGGATTTCCGCGAGGGCGTGCTGCGTCGTCGGTTCATTTGGCGCACCCCGGGTGGCAAGCGCGTTCGCGTCACCTCTGAGCGCATGGTGTCTTTCCAGGAAAAGCATGTCGCCGCGATGAGTCTGGAAGTCGAGCTGCTGGATGCGGATGCTGCGGTGATGATTAACTCGCAGATCCTCAACCGCCAGGACGGCGAGGACGAATACCACGATGCTGCTAAGGCGCAGGGCACCGAACTGGATCCCCGTCGTGCCGAGGCGCTGGAAGACCGCGTTCTCATTCCGGCATTTCAGTCGGAATCGGCGCACGGGCAGCGCTCGACGCTGGGCTACCGCTGCGCGAACTCCGGTATGACCGTGGCTACCTCCATGGACCACACCTTTACTGTCCGCACTCCCGACGGCACGGAGCCGTTCGTAGAGATTTCGCAGTCGACCGAGCCGGATGTGGCCAGCTCCCTGTTCAACCTGGATGCGCCGGTCGGCACTGTCATACGCCTGGAGAAGCTGGTCGCGTACCACTCCTCCCGTAAGGTGCGTGCCGAAGAGCTGGCATTCCGCTGTGAGCGCACCTTGAACCGCGTCGGTCGCATCGGCATGCTGGGGCTGATGGAGAACCAGGAGGAGTGGCTCGAACGCTTCTGGGAGCGCTCTGACGTGGTTATTTACAATCAGCCGGAGATTCAGCAGGCAGTGCGCTGGAACATTTGGCAGATTATCCAGGCCGCCGCCCGCGCCGAATTCCAAGGTGTGCCGGCCAAGGGAATGACCGGCACCGGCTACGGAGGCCACTACTTCTGGGACACGGAAATCTACGTGACCCCATTCCTTACTTATACGTCGCCGCAATTCTCACGCAATGCCATGCGCTTCCGCTGGGACATGCTCGAAGCCGCGTGGGCGCGTGCCGACGAACTGGCGCACGACGGTGCCCTCTTCCCGTGGCGCACTATCAATGGTCAGGAGTCCTCAGCCTACTTTGAGGCCGGCACGGCGCAGTACCACATCGATGCGGACATCGTGTACGCAATGATGAAGTACGTCTATGCCTCCGGCGATGAGGAGTTCCTGCTCAAGGAGGGCACGGACTTGCTGCTCGGCACAGCCAGATTTTGGATGTCGCTGGGATTCTTCGATGCCGAGCATCGCGAATTCCAGATTCACAGCGTCACCGGCCCAGATGAGTACAACACGGTGGTGAACAACAACCTGTACACCAACGTGATGGCGCAGTATAACCTGCGGGTTGCTGCGGACGTCGTCAGGCAGATGAAGCGTGATCGCCCTGCTGCCTATCGTGAACTGACCAACCGCTTCGACCTTACCGAGCGCGAGATTGAAGAGTGGGAGCAGGCCGCTGAGGCGATGTACATCCCGTTCGATGAGAAGCTCGGCATTCACCCTCAGGATGACCAGTTCCTACTGCGTAAGCGCTGGAATCTCGACAATCCCGAGGTCGGCCCCCTGCGCCCGTTACTGCTGCATTACCACCCGCTGACGATTTATCGTCACCAAGTCATTAAGCAGGCGGACGTCGTCCTTGCACTGTTCCTCATGGGCAATCGCTTTACGACGGAACAAAAGCGCGCAGACTACATGTATTACGATCCGCTCACCACTGGTGATTCCTCGCTGTCCGCTGTTGTGCAGTCCATTGTTGCGGCCGAGTTGGGCTTGCAGGAGCAGGCAATGGACTTCTTCCTACGCGGACTCTATGTGGACCTGGCGAACCTGCATGGCAACGCTGCCGATGGTGTCCACGTCGCATCTGCCGGTGGAGTATGGCAGTCCCTGGTCTATGGCTTCGGTGGTTTCCGTGACCACGATGGCCGCTACAGTATCGATCCGCGTCTGCCTGAAGACTGGAGTGGTCTGACGTACCGAGTCACTATTCATGGTTGTCGTATCCGGGTGACGGTGCGTGGCCGCACGGTGGAAGTCGCCCTGGAGGAGGGCGACCACCAGGTTGGACCGATTATGGTCGCGAGCCATGAGGTGATCATTGGTCCGGAGCCGTTGACCGTGGTGATGGCGAACTCGGATCAGAGCGAGGATTAGTCGGACGGCTTCGGCTGTGCACGGTGCCAATGGGGGGGGGATTGCCTGTTGGGGGTGGCTGTTTGGGTTCTTTGGGGAATTCGGCAGGGGTAAAAATAAAGAATTTCGCAACATAATTATTGAGTATTAAAACCGTCCACCTGAGAAAAGTGGGCGGTTTTTTATTTTCGTGCTATTTATGTTGCGTTATTAGCTGGTTTGGGCGGGTGAAAAATCGGCAAAAGTCGGGGTAGGGGCGTTTTTATGGTGGGGAAGGGGATTTATACAGCGCCGACATCAGAAGTGGCTAAAATGCGATAACCTGAGAAAAGGCGGAGAAAAGCCCTAGGTAACCTGTGAAAATCCCCACCCAAAAGGGGGAAAAATGTTTACCAGGCGCTGTGTGACTTTAGAGTGAATATGACACTGGAGGTGCCATGACTGTTAAAAGTTCAAACCGTGACGCAATCGCGCACGGCAAAATTAATGTAGAACCGCTGCGCGAGCAGCCTAAATACCCCTCATGGGCTCTGAAGCTGACCATGGCCGTCACTGGCGTGCTGTTTGGCCTCTTCGTTATTGTCCACATGCTGGGTAACCTGAAAATTTTCGCTGGCGCGGAAGATTTCAACGCATACGCGACCTTCCTGCGCACTGTCGGTGCTCCGGCAGTTCCGAACGAGGGCATTCTGTGGATTTTCCGCATTGTCCTGCTGGTAGCTATTGTCCTGCACATTTTCGGTGGCCTCACCCTGGCTGCACGTGCTAAGCAGTCCCGCGGCAAGTTCCGCCGTCAGGGTATGGTGTCCAGCTGGAACACCTTTACTGCACGTTCGATGGTGATCACCGGCATCGTGCTGCTGGCCTTCATCATCTTCCACCTGCTGGACCTGACCATCGGTGCTGGCGTTGCTCCGTCTTCTTTCGAGCACGGTGAGGCGTACCAGAACGTGATTGCGTCCTTCTCGCGTCCGGGTGTTGTTGTTTGGTACATCATTGCGCAGCTCGCTCTGCTGCTGCACCTGTCCCACGGTCTGTGGACTGCTACTTCCGACCTCGGTATCACCGGTAAGCGCTGGCGCAAGGTTCTGCTGTTCCTGTCCGGCCTGCTGCCGCTGCTGGTTGTTGTCGGCAACATCTTCATCCCAGTCGCCGTCCTGACCGGTCTGGTCTCGTAGGTCGAGGAGGAAATTTACTATGACTAACACTGAAGCAACCGTCGCTGCGGACTTCCGCGCGCCGGAAAGCGTTGTCGACGGGGTCAAGATCGGCAAGGTTCTGTCCGATAACTCCCCGGGTGACAAGGTCTCCATGAAGGACCACTGGCAGTACCAGAAGGATCACGCCAACCTGGTTTCGCCGCTGAACCGTCGTAAGTTCCGCGTCATGGTCGTCGGTACCGGCCTGGCTGGTGGCGCTGCCGCTGCTGCCCTCGGTGAGCTCGGTTACGACGTGCAGGTTTTCACCTACCACGACGCTCCGCGCCGTGCGCACTCCATTGCTGCACAGGGTGGTGTCAACTCCGCTCGCGGTAAGAAGGTCGACAACGACGGCGCTTACCGCCACGTCAAGGACACCGTTAAGGGCGGCGACTACCGCTGCCGCGAGAACGACTGCTGGCGTCTGGCTGTCGAGTCCGTCCGCGTCATCGACCACCTGAATGCAATTGGTGCTCCGTTCGCTCGCGAGTACGGCGGTACCCTGGCAACCCGTTCCTTCGGTGGTGTGCAGGTCTCCCGTACGTACTACACCCGTGGTCAGACGGGTCAGCAGCTGCAGCTGTCGACTACCTCGGCTCTGCAGCGCCAGATTGGTCTCGGCAACGTCGAGATCTTCACCCACAACGAGCTGGTTGACATCATCGTCGCCGACGGCCGTTGCCAGGGTGCCATCATGCGTAACCTCATCAATGGTGAGCTGACCGTTCACACTGCTCACGCAGTTATTCTGGCTACCGGCGGTTACGGCAACGTCTACCACATGTCCACGCTGGCCAAGAACTCCAACGCTTCGGCCATCATGCGTGCATACGACCAGGGTGCTTACTTCGCATCCCCGTCCTTCATCCAGTTCCACCCGACCGGTCTTCCGGTCAACGCGCACTGGCAGTCGAAGACCATTCTGATGTCCGAGTCCCTGCGTAACGACGCACGTATTTGGACCCCGAAGAAGAAGGGCGACGAGCGCCCGGCCAACGACATCCCGGAGGACGAGCGCGACTACTTCCTGGAGCGTCGCTACCCGGCATTCGGTAACCTCGTCCCGCGTGACGTCGCTTCCCGTGCCAACTCTCAGCAGATTAACGCCGGCTACGGTGTTGGTCCGCTGAAGAACTCCGTCTACCTGGATCTGCGTGACGCAATTGAGCGCCTGGGCCAGCCGGTCATCAAGGAACGCTACTCGAACCTGATTCAGATGTACGAAGAGGCAATCGGTGAGGACCCGTACAAGGTTCCGATGCGCATTGCTCCGACCTGCCACTTCACCATGGGTGGTCTGTGGTCTGACTTCAACCAGATGACCTCCATCCCGGGTCTGTTCACCGGTGGCGAGGCATCCTGGACCTACCACGGTGCAAACCGCCTGGGTGCAAACTCCCTGCTGTCCGGTTCGGTCGACGGTTGGTTCACCCTGCCGTTCACCATTCCGAACTACCTTGGCCCGCTGCTCGGTACCGACCGCCTGGCTGAGGATGCCCCGGAGGCCAAGGAAGCACTGGACCGCGCTCAGGCTCGCCTGGACAAGCTGATGAGCATCCAGGGTAAGCACGGCGCTGAGTACTTCCACCGCCAGCTCGGTGAGATTCTCTACCGCGACTGTGGTGTGGCCCGTAACAAGGAAGACCTGGCTCGTGGTATCGAGGAGATCCGCGAACTGCGTAAGGCATTCTGGTCTGACCTGTTCATCCCGGGTGAGCCGAATGAGATGAACCAGCAGCTCGAGTACGCTAACCGTGTTGCTGACTACATCGACCTCGGTGAGCTCATGTGTGTCGACGCCCTCGACCGCGATGAGTCCTGCGGTGCTCACTACCGCGATGACCACATCTCCGAAGATGGCGAGGCAGAGCGCGATGACGCTAACTGGTGCTTCGTTTCCGCATGGGAGCGAGGCAACAATGGTCCTGCATGGGATCAGTCCGGTCACGAATTCATTCGCCACGCCGAGCCGCTCACCTTCGAAGCCGTCCCGCTCATGACAAGGAACTACAAGTAATGAAACTGCACCTTGAAATCTGGCGCCAAGCAGGTCCGAACGTCGAGGGACACTTTGAATCCGTTGACGTTGACGACGCCGTCGCAGAGATGTCGATCCTGGAGCTGCTTGACCACGTCAACTCCAAGTATGTCGAGTCCGGCAAGGAGCCGTTCGCGTTCGCATCTGACTGCCGTGAGGGTATCTGTGGTACCTGTGGTCTGAACGTCAACGGTCGTCCGCACGGCCCGGGCCAGAACACCCCGACCTGTCAGCAGCGCCTGCACCAGTTCAGCGATGGTGACACCCTGAAGATCGAGCCGATGCGCTCCGCCGCATACCCGGTCATCAAGGACATGGTCGTTGACCGCTCCGCTCTGGACCGTGTCCTCGAGCAGGGTGGCTACGTCTCCATCAACGCTGGTACCGCTCCGGATGCAGATACTCTGCACCTGAACCACGAGACCGCTGAGTTCGCACTTGACCACGCAGCCTGCATCGGCTGTGGTGCTTGTGTCGCAGCTTGCCCGAACGGTGCTGCACACCTGTTCACCGGCGCAAAGCTGGTTCACCTTTCCCTGGTCCCGCTGGGTAAGGAAGAGCGTGGCAAGCGTGCCCGCAAGATGGTTGACGAGGTCGAAGGCACCTTCGGTCCGTGCTCCCTCTATGGTGAATGTGCTGACGTCTGCCCGGCAGGTATCCCGCTGACTGCGGTTGCCGCCGTCACCAAGGAACGAGCTCGTTCGTTCTTCCGCGGTAAGGACGACTAGACTCTTTCTCGATTAGAGTTTTCCAGAAGGGACATAGATTATGGCGAATGCAGTCAAGCGTTACCAGGGCGAAGAGCACTTCGTCGACGGTTACGTGCCTCAGAGCATGAATGCCGAATACTCCTCGCTTCACAAGAGCATTACCTGGATTGGCATGGGTCTCATTCTCGCCTCTCTGGCGGCTTGGGGTACCTTCATTTTCGGTCTTGCAACGACCGTTTTTGCCGACCAGACTGCTGCCTCTCACAGCAATGGTTTCCTGGCTAAGGATGCCGCCAACTACACCGACTACACCGGTGGTTGGAACTTCGACGGCAGCGTGTTCATGTGGGCTGGCCTGGTAGTCGCACTGGTTATGGTTATTGCGGGTGTGGCCTGCATCTCCATCGGTCGTCGTGACTACAAGGCTTACCGAAAGGAATTCGGCACTCACCACTAAAGGCTTGCCCCAGTTTAAAGGGGCTCGCCTCTAGGCGGATGCAACGCTAGCCTTTTGAACTAGCACCTCCACAGTTGATGCCACTGTGCACAGTGTGCTGGGGTAGGGAAGTACTGAGAAGTACCTCTCTCACCAACAGCGGACTGCGGCGCGGTGGCATTTTCGCGTTTTCGGCGCCTAATCTATACACATGGATAACAACCCCGCTAAGCTCTCGGCAGCTGTAGATACGGTCTCGGACCGTCTTGAAGTTCCCGGGCCATCACCTGAGGTTGAAGCGGAAAAACGTGCGCAACTGCGTAAGGCCAAGGCTTTCGCTACAATGCTGCTGGTCATCGCAACCGCTGTGTATTTCACATGCCGCGGTATTGAGTCTTCACACTTATCCGCAGGCGAAGTTGTGCCCGCGTGGGTGGGCTACGTTCGCGCTGCTTCTGAGGCCGGCATGGTCGGTGCCCTCGCCGACTGGTTCGCAGTCGTAGCTCTGTTCCGCCACCCGCTCGGCATTCCTATCCCACACACCGCTATCGTCCGCCGTAAGAAGGACCAGGTCGGTGAGTCCCTGGCGCAGTTCGTCGGAGACAACTTCCTGAACCCCGCTTTGATTGTGGACAAGGTGCGTAAGGCCGAGCTCCCTGAGCGTATCGGCGAATGGCTGGTAGCGCCGGGAAACGCCGACAAAGTGTCAGCAGAGGTCGGTAAGTTCACCGGAAATGTGCTGGAGGCGATTAATCCCGACGATGCCGCCGCAGTGCTGAAGTCAGCAGTCATCGACGAAGTTGCAGCTCCGGAGTGGGGGCCACCAGCGGGTAAGGTTCTCGAGCAGCTGATTGAAGAGGGGCGCACCGAGCCCATCGTCCAGCAGATGGCTGAGTGGCTGCACCGGAAGTCGCTGGGCTCGCAGAATCTTATCGACCGCCTCGTCGGAGAGCGCGCCCCATCCTGGGCGCCGAGCTTTGTCAACGATCTCATCGGCGACAAGGTCTATCGCGAGTTGGTTGATTGGACCTGGCAGGTGCAGCATGACTCTAAGCACGACGCGCGCCTGGCACTCCACCGCTTCCTCACGCAGCTCGCCATAGACTTGCAGAACGACGAGAAGACCATCGCCAAGGTCGAAGAAATTAAGACTGACATTCTTTCGTCCGCCGCTGTCACACAGGCACCGGCGAAGATTTGGGCATCAACATCCGCAAAGCTTGTCGACGCTGCCCGAGACCCGGACTCCCTGCTCCGTCGGAAGGTCTCGGAAACGGCCGCCCGCTACGGCGAGCGAATCCAGTCCGATCCTGAGTTGCGCAAACGAATGGACCGCCGTCTGGAAGCGGCTGTCGTCTTCATCGCTGAGAACTACGCGGGCGAGATTACCTCGATCATTTCCGAGACCGTCGAGCGTTGGGACGCCGATGAGGCTTCCGACAAGATTGAACTGATGGTCGGTCGCGATCTGCAGTTCATTCGCGTTAACGGCACTGTTGTCGGATCACTGGCCGGTTTGGCTATTTACACCCTGTCGACCTTGGTGTTTGGGGCTATTTAGCAGCACAACCCAGCACATCAGACCGTGTGCGTTAGCATGTAAAAAGCAATGCATCCCTGTTAAAGGAGTTGTTCCCCCGGTGCGCCTGTTACCATCTTTGCCCAGTCTTGCGGATTCGCCGCTGATGGCAATTTCCGTCTATGTGGACGTCCTGTTTCAGTTCGCCATTCCGTTTGTCATCGGCATCTTGGCGCTAATCGGTGCGGTGCTTGTCATCACCACCCGCGCGGATGCCTTTGACGCTGCAGACCGCAAGAGCCGCAACGTCTGGGCCGGCATGCTGGTCGGTTCGGCTATCTTCCTACTCCTGCCGTGGCTGGGCTGGGCAATGCTGGGCATCCCGCTGATTGCCGGACTAGTCATCACGGGGATTTACTGGTTGGATGTTCGCCCACAGATCAAGGACATTTTGTCGAACGCACAGGGCGGGTATTAGTCCCGGGCGGGTGCTAGCCCAGGGCGGGTGTTAGCCCGCACAACTGAGAAAGTGTCTGGGTTTATGACAGTTTCTGGGTGAAAAACCCGGTGATTTTGTCATAAACCCAGACACTTTCTTTTTTTTGGGGGGGAATAGGGGAAAGATCTGGTTCCCCGAAAACCTACTGGAACACCACGGTGCGGTTGCCGTAGACCTGCACACGGTCCTCCAGGTGCCAGCGCAAACCGCGGGCGAGGACCTGCTTCTCCGCATCGCGACCCTCACGCTGCATGTCCGCAGCGGTGTACTTGTGGGAGACACGCATGACGTCCTGCTCAATAATCGGGCCGTCGTCGAGGTCCTCAGTGGCGTAGTGGCAGGTGGCACCGATGAGCTTCACACCACGTCGATAAGCCTGCAGGTACGGGCGCGCGCCCATGAACGACGGCAGGAAGCTGTGGTGGATATTGATTGCGCGGCCTTCCCACTTCTCGCACAGATCCGGCGGCAGAATCTGCATGAAACGTGCGAGCACGATGGCATCCGGGTTTTCGGCATCGACAATCTCGGCGACCTCATCGAATGCCTTACGCTTGCCGACGGCATCCTTGGGGAAGGGCACGTGGTGGAAGGGAATGTCATACGCTGCGACCAGTGGCTCCAGATCGCGGTGGTTACCAATTACTGCAGCGATTTCCATCGGATAGTCGGACTGTGCGACGCGGCCGAGCAGATCCTGCAGGCAGTGGCCTTCCTTGGTCACCAGGATGACAGCGCGCTTCGGGACAGCGTTGTCGGTGACCTTCCAGCGGACCTCAGGGCCCCAATCACCGACGAGCTCAGCGAACTTCTCGCGCAGCTCTTCTACCGTCAGGTCGAGAGCGTCGGCGCGGACCGCCTGGCGAGTGAAAAACCATCCGGTCTCCGGGTCGGAGAAGAAGTCCGCCTCGGTAATCCATGCACCAATGTCGGACAGGAAGGTCGACAGGGTGGAAACGATACCGGTACGGTCTGGACAGCCGAGCGAGAAGATGTACTGGCGCTCGGTGGGAGTACCGCTATTTGCGGTGATGAGAGAGCGAGTCATTCTCGGTATCTTACCTGCTAGCTAAAGGTAAGTTCGCTCACGGTCGACAAAGGCAGATTTGCGCCCGTCAGCGTCAACGCCAGGCCCTCCCCTGTGACGTGTGCTTCCTCCACCTGCATACCGTGGCCGATGTCGTAGCTCAACAGCGTACCGCTCGCTTCTCCCAGCCAGCCGGCCAGGCCATCGAGGTTTAAGCCGAGGATTGAGCCGCCCTCCAAGTTGATTTCGATATGACCGCCGTTGGCAATCGGGCGGAACTTGGAGGTCGCAAATCCGGAGGCGAATTCAATGTTGAACAGGCCTTCGTCCGGCAACGGCGTGATTGTGGAAGCGCGTACACCGCTTTCCCGGTTAATTAGCGCCTGCAGCAGTTGAGGTGGGATTGTGACGTCTACTCGCAGCGACTCTGCGGTCGGATCCGCACGATTGCTCAGATCCACGTTTTCCAGGTGCACTTCCGCTGCCGGGTCACCGTTGATCTCCGGTGCGCCACCCAGCGCCTCCGGGTTCTTGACCTCCAGTGTGTTCGGAGTGGACAGATCCATCGAGGGCACTGACTTGGTGGCCAAGGCGAGCAGCATCGGGCGGGTGCCGAAAGAAACCTTGGGGTCTTCAGTGACCGTCGCACCACGCTCTTCGGCGGAGGTGCGGTAGCCGTCGGAAATCTCCTTGCTCACGAACATCCGGACGCCGATTTCGCCGGCAATCGCAATGAGTGCCACCACGATGATGACACCGAGGACGGTGGGCAGGACTTTGACGCTCGACGAGCGTTTAGCAGAACTCATGGTTCCCAGTCTTGCTTAACGACGGCTCCGTCGCTACCACTTATCTTCGCCCGGTATCCGTCCCCTCGGTGTCGCCCCGGAGTGCCCCGCTGCGCAACCTACTTAGCGACGTAGTCCGCCAGCACAGCGGTCTCAGCGTTGAGGACGCGTTCCAGGTACGGAGCTGCCTTCTCCTCGAGCTTGCCACCGAGCAGCGGCACGTTGATGGAGAACTCGGAGTTGGTGGTCAGCACTGAACCTTCACCCTGGGCGGTGAGCTTCTGGGACGCACTGAAGGACGCCGGTACGCCCGAAGCTTCTGTGGTCACAGTAGAGGTCGCGCCGTCGTCGTTAAGCGGGCTGATGACGAACGTGCGCGTCATGCCGACCCCGGACTTAACGAACTTCTGCGCCTGCGCCGGAATCTTGTCAGCAGAGACGGTCTGGCGAATCACGACGGTGGTGCCAGCGTCGGTGGTCTCGAACTTTTCCACCTTGCCGTCAGCTGCCGAGAAACGGTTTGCGACCTTCTCCCAGAAACCGGCGTCGGTGAGGGCCTCGTAAACCTTCTCAATCGGCTGGTCGAAGTTGACGGTGTGCGTGTTAGTCGTAGTCATGCGCTTGATGATACGTAATTTGCACTACGCTAGGGGCGTGGAAAATCTCGACCAATCGCCGAACCCAATTCACCTGACCTCCGACATGGAAGAAGCCATCGATGGGCTTGCGGGGCTAGAGGGGGTGGAGCTCAGCACGCATACCGCTTTCGCGGATTTGACGACGCTCCGCCTCGGCGGGGTGCCGCGTGCCGTCGTCCGGTGTAGCACGACGGACGCTGTGGTCGATGTTGTACGCACGCTTGACGACGCTAACGTGCCCCTCCTCATCGTGGGAGGCGGATCCAACCTGGTGGTAGCCGATGAACTCGAGCCGCTGGTGGCCGTGGTAATCGAGGCCGACAACGTGACCATGAGCACTCGCGGACACGGGCTGGAGTCCGTGTCGGCAATCGTGGAGGCCGAGGCCGGTGCGGTTTGGGACGAGGTCGTGGAGATGAGTGTCGACGCAGGTTTTGGCGGCCTTGAATGCCTGTCGGGTATTCCGGGATCGGCCGGAGCCACTCCGGTGCAAAACGTGGGCGCCTACGGTGCTGAGGTGTCGCAGGTCCTGGACGCGGTGCAGCTTTACGACCGCGCAACCGGCTCGGTCGAGTGGGTGGAACCGGAGTCTCTCGACCTTTCCTACCGCTACTCGAACCTGAAGTTCACCGCACGGGCAGTGGTGCTGGCCGTGCGGTTCGAGCTCAGTGTGGATGGCATGTCCGCGCCACTTCGCTATGGCGAACTGGCGCGGCGCCTGGGCGTCGACGAGGCCGAGGCTGCGGCTGGCGAGATTCGCAGGCCGGCGGAGCTGGTGCGCGAAAAGGTGCTTGAGCTGCGCCGGGGCAAGGGCATGGTGCTCGAAGATGCTGACCGCGATACCTGGTCGGCGGGTTCTTTCTTTACCAACCCGATTATTCCGGAGAACTCGGTGGAGGCCGTGCGTGCAAAGGTTGCCGCGCTGCGTGGGGCCGATGAGGCCGCGAATATGCCCGCATTCCCCGCTGGCCCCGGCCACGAGGGGGCCGTGAAGCTCTCGGCGGCGTGGCTTATCGAGCGCGCCGGGTTCCCCAAGGGCTACCCCGGTGACGGTGCGCCCGCGCGACTGTCGACTAAGCACACTCTTGCCCTGACCAACCGCGGGGAGTCCGGCGACGGTACGCCTACGACCGCCGCCGACTTGGTGGCTTTGGCGCGCGATGTGCGCGCTGGCGTGGAAAAGGCCTTCGGCGTGACCCTGGTGCCCGAGCCGGTGTGGGTCGGCGTGAGCATCGATTAGGCCCGCGGCGGGTGGCTGATGGCCAGTGGGGGCGGACTGGAGAGGCTGGCGGGACTGATGGGGCTGGCGGGGCCGCTGGGGCTGATAGAACCGCCGGGTAGTCCTCAGTTTGCGCTCCCGGGCTTTCTCCCAATGGTGAGATAAAGAAAGTGACTAGGTTTATGACATGTGAATATTATTCACCCTCAGTTTTTTGTCATAAACCTAGTCACTAAGTCCGGGGGGGGGGAGCCGGGGTCCGCCTTAAAGGGATAGGAGCCCGCTCTACTCAGGCCCCTATCCCAACTACAAAACCACCCTGAACTAATGGGACTTGCGGTGGGAAAGCGAATCGACGCTCTGGCCCTTCTGCTCCAGCTGTGTGAGCAGCACGTCGCGGACATCGCGGCGGCGGACCTTGCCCATCTGGTCGCGAGGAAGTTCCTCCAGGTGGAAGAATGCGCGCGGCACCTTGTACCGGGTCAGGTTGTCGTAGCAGTGGTCGCGGTAGGCGTCGGAATCCAGTCGGGCGTAGTCGGCAAGGGTGATCGCGGCCACGACCATCTCGGAGCCGTCACTCTTCGGCAGGCCGACGACCGTGGCATCGGTGATGTCCGGGTGAGAGAGCAGTACTTCCTCGACCTCGGCCGGGTAGACATTGAAGCCACCGGTGATGATGACCTCCTTGATGCGGGCAACCAGCTTGATGAAGCCGTCCGACTCCATGACTCCGACATCGCCGGTGCGGTACCAACGGTCGCCAGCGGGAAGCTCAGCAGGCCCATCGGTGAAGGACTTCTCCGTTGCCTCCGGGAGGTTGAGATAACCGGCGAAAACCTGTGGGCCTCGGACGATGACCTCGCCCTCCTCGCCGTCAGCGCGGAGTTTGGTGGGATTTTCGGGGTCAACGATGGCAACCTCGGTGTCGGGGAATGGCAGGCCAACGTAGCCCGGGCGGCGGTTGCCGTCCATCGGGTTGCCGACGATAATCGGTGACGTTTCGGTGAGGCCGTAGCCTTCGACAAGGCGCCCGCCAGTGAGTTTCTCCCACTTCTGTACAAGGGAAACCGGCAGGGTAGCGGCGCCACAGAAGGCAAACTTTACCCCGGAGAGATCGACATTATCGCGCTCGGCTGCTTCGACAATCTTCTCGTAGAGAGTCGGCACACCAGGCACCCATGTCGGGCGATTGTTCTTCATCACCTTCATAATCAGCGGAATCTCCGGTGCCGGCACCAGCACCAGTTCAGCGCCAATCAGCATGGACAAGTTGGTGACAATGGTCAGGCCGTAGGCATGGAACATTGGCAGGATGCCGAGGGAGATTTCCCGCTCCTTGCCAAGGCCCGGCACCCAGGCCTTACCCTGCAGAATGTTCGCTACCAACCCCTGGTGACTCAACTGTGCGCCCTTTGGCGAGCCCGTGGTGCCAGAGGTGTACATCATCACTGCAGTGTCATCGGCAGTGATGGATTCATCGGCCTGGAGGTCGTGGCCATCTCCGCCGACGGCGTCGTGAAGCAAAGCGTCAAAACCCATGACCTGCGGTGCGGAGGAGTGCAGCTTAGCGCGGGCGGCGCGGAGCTTCGGCAGCGGGATCGACAGGGCGGTGCGCATGACAAACGGCAGGTCCTGCAGCATATTGACCGCGATGATGGTCTCGAGCGGGGTGTTGTTGCGGAGGTCTTCAAGTACGGGGACGATCTTGTCCCAGCAGATGGCAAAGCGGGCGCCGTGGTCGTTGAATGGGTGGCGCAGTTCGTGGGCGGTGTAGAGGGGGTTGTGCTCTACGGCAACAGCGCCGAGGTGCAGAACTGCCCAGTAGGCGATGACGTGCTGCGGGCAGTTCGGCATGAGCAGTGCCACGCGATCGCCTTTGCGTACGCCAAGTGCGCGCAGGCCGGCGGCAACGCTGCGAACCTTGGCATCCAGCTCCGCATACGAGGTGGAGCGACCGAAGAAGGTCAGTGCCTTGCGGCGCGGGTGGTTGCTCAGAGTGTGGCGGTAGACGTCTAGGAGGGTGTCGAAGTTGTAGTCGATGTGGGGTGGGGTCCACTCCGGATACAAGTTCAGCCAGGCCTTGGAAACCGCAGCGTTGGGTGCGGAACCGTGAGCTGGGGCAGAGTCATTTGCAGCGTGTGAGCTGGATGTATCGGCCATGGGGTCCTCCTAAATTTTTGTTTAGCACCTGAATATGTCGTGAGGTGATAATAACCTACGACGTAGTAGGTATCGACCTCTATTGTGCCGTACGTCGCACTGCGATGCCGGAATTCCGATACACGTATTTGAGGTACTCATTTGCGGGGTTGCCCCTGGCGTAGGCACTCTGGGCAGTATGAGCGAAACATTTCCGGCGGCAACGGCGGGCGCAGACGCAGCCACCTCTAACACCCCGGCGTGGCCGAACCGCATCGCGATGATCTCCATGCACACCTCTCCGCTGGAGCAACCGGGCATCGGTGACGCTGGTGGCATGAATGTCTACGTGCTGCGCACCTGCGAGGAGCTGGCACGACGCGGTGTGAAGGTGGATGTTTTCACCCGCGCCACGCGTTCCAGCGATGGGCCGGTGATTCAGGTCAGTGAGAACTTCCGCGTCATCAACATTGTGGCTGGTCCCTATGAGGGGTTAGAGAAGTCAGACCTGGCTACGCAGATGCCGGCCTTTGCCGGTGGGGTCATTGAATTCGCCCGCAAACAGGGGATTGAATACGACCTGATCCATTCGCACTACTGGCTCTCTGGCCAGGTGGGGTGGCTGCTGTCGGATTTGCTTGACATTCCGTTTGTGCACACGGCGCACACGCTGGCGGCAGTGAAGAATCTCCATCTGGCGGAGGGAGATACGCCGGAGCCGGAGTCTCGGCGTATCTGTGAGCAGCAGATTGTGGACAATGCGTGCCGGCTCATCGTCAACACCGATGCCGAGGCTAAGCAGCTCGCGGATCTCCACGATGCCGACCCGTGGCGCATCAATGTCGTGCCGCCCGGGGTGGACGTGGAGCTCTTTTCGCCGGGCAGTGATCGTGCCACCGAGCGGTCCCGTCGTGAGCTGGGCATCCCGTTGCACACTAAGGTCATTTTGTTCGTCGGTAGGCTGCAGCGGCTGAAAGGCCCGCAGGTATTGCTGCGGGGTGTCGGTGAGCTCATGCGTCGCCATCCCGCCACTAATGTCCGAGTGATTATCTGCGGTGGCCTGTCCGGTTCTGGGCTGCACGCGCCCGACGAATTCACCAATCTCGCCGCGGAAGAGGGGATTGATCACCTAGTCCGGTTCATGCCCCCGCGCCCGCCGCAGGATCTGGCGAAGCTCTACCAGGCCGCCGATATTGTCGCCGTGCCCAGTTACAACGAAACTTTCGGGTTGGTGGCGATGGAGGCTCAGGCCACTGGCACTCCCGTTGTCGCGGCGAATGTCGGCGGGCTCTCCATCGCTGTCGACGATGGGGTCAGCGGTTTGCTTGTCGACGGTCACGAGCCCGCAGCCTGGGCCGATGCCCTCGGTCGCCTGGTGGAGGACGACGAGCTGCGCATTAAGTTGGCCACCCAGGCGCGCGAGCACTCCTTGGAGTTTTCCTGGCAAAAGACCGTGGATCGGTTGGCCGATGTCTATCATCGAACCGAACTCCAAAAGGAAAATTGTCCCGGCTCTATCCGGGATGCGGGCGGCTCCCGGTAGGTTTCGTTAGCTTCAGTACCGCCAGAGCCGTAGCCACAAAAGCAGGGAGATGATTCACGATGAGCACGGACATCCAAGTACAGCTGAAATCCCTCGGTGAGCAGCTGGAACGCCTCGGTGTCGAGCATGGTATTGCAGACAATGCCGCCGTGGTGGTCCTGCCTGGTAAGAAGAAGCTCAAGACTGTCGTCGGCCTCATCCCGGCGCCCGACTCCCTGCGTGTTGAAGCCTTCGTCTGTCGCGCGGTCGAAGAAAACCACGAGGCCGTTTACAAGTGGTTGCTACAGCGCAACCGTCGTCTGTTCGGCATCGGTTACACCATCGACGCCGCCGGCGACATCTACCTGGTCGGTCAACTGCCCGCTGAGCTTTCCGACGATGACCTCGACCGTCTCCTCGGTCAGCTGCTGGAGACGGCCGATGGGGACTTCAACCAGATCCTCGAACGCGGCTTTGCATCGGCAATCAAGCGCGAGTGGGAGTGGCGAGTTGACCGTGGGGAAAACCTGGCCAATCTGGAGCAGTTCCGCCACATGGTTGAGTAGCCGGGGGTAGCAACCCACATAGCGGGGCAACGAACGGCGGGCTTTCCAGTTTTGGGGCACAATTGGGGGTATGAGCAATGGAAAACTGATTCTTGTCCGTCATGGCCAGAGTGAGTGGAACGCATCCAACCAGTTCACGGGCTGGGTCGACGTTGCACTGACCGACAAGGGCCGCGCTGAGGCAGTACGTGCCGGTGAGATGCTCGTAGAGGCAGGCCTGAAGCCGCAGGTTCTCTACACGTCGCTGCTGCGTCGCGCAATTAACACCGCACACATTGCCTTGGATACCGCTGACCTGTTGTGGATTCCGGTTATTCGTGACTGGCGTCTGAACGAGCGCCACTACGGTGCTCTGCAGGGTCTGAATAAGGCAGAGACCAAGGAGAAGTACGGCGAGGACCAGTTCATGTCCTGGCGTCGCTCCTACGACACTCCGCCGCCGGAGCTGTCGGATGACAGCGAGTTCTCGCAGGCTAATGACCCGCGTTACGCCAACCTGGATGAGGTTCCGCGCACGGAGTGCCTCCTGGACGTCGTCAAGCGTTTCATTCCTTACTTTGAAGAGGAAATCCTGCCGCGTCTGAAGGCCGGTGAGACTGTCATGGTGGCAGCTCACGGTAACTCCCTGCGTGCACTGGTCAAGCACCTGGACAACATCTCGGACGAGGACATTGCCGCTCTGAACATCCCGACCGGTATCCCGCTGGTTTACGACTTTGATGCTGAGGGCAAGGTTTTGAACCCGGGTGGCACCTACCTGGATCCGGAAGCTGCAGCCGCAGGTGCTGCTGCTGTTGCTGCTCAGGGCAACAAGTAAATATGTAGGTGTTTGATAGGCCGATAAGGGGCGCAGCCAAGTGGGGCTGTGCTCCTTGGTCTATTTAGAGCTAGCTAGCGCACTGATTTTCAGCGCGCGCGGATTGTGAAAAGAGCTTAGGGTAAGACCCGTGTCAAAAATCATTATCGCCGCTCTATTAGGTGCTGCGGTTATGGCAGCTGTGCTGATTCTTGGTGGAGTTGTCTCGGGTGCCTATAACGCCGCTCGGCGTCAGAAGAGCGACGAGGAAAGTTCAATAACCACCATGGCGCAGGTCATGCACCTGGCCATTCAGAAGTCTCCGACGGGTGTGGTGGTCGTTGACATCTCACGTGATTTGATTTTGTCGAACTCCATGGCGCACAAGTTAGGGCTGGTCTATGAGCGCCGCCTCAATGACGTGGGCTGGGAAGCTGCGCTCAAGGTCTTTGACTCGCAGGAGGACCAGGAGCTAACGCTGGTGCTGCCGTCGCGCCGGGCGGGGGCGCCGGACACAATTGTCCGCTGTCAGCTAACTCCGTTGTCACTGGTGGACGACCGTTTTGTGGTGATTTATGCGGCGGATGTCTCCGAACAGGCCCGTATGGAGGCCGCGCGACGTGACTTTGTGGCTAACGTTTCCCACGAGCTCAAGACTCCGGTGGGGGCCATCAGCCTCTTGGTCGAGGCGCTGAATGAAGCTACCGACGACTCGGTTGCCGTGCGTCACTTCAGTGAGAGCCTGACGCAGGAGTCCAAGCGGATGTCGACCATGATTACGGAACTCATCTCGCTGTCGAAGCTGCAGGGGGCAGAGCCGCTGCCGGACATGTCTCCCGTGAGGGTTGAAGAGATTGTCCAGGGAGCTGTGCGTCGTAACCAGATGCTCTCGGAGCAGGCGGGTATTGAAATCACCGTTGACTGTGAGCCGGATTTGGTGGTTGAAGGTGAACGCAGCCTGCTGATTACCGCGGTGTCCAACCTGATTTCAAATGCGATCAACTACTCGCCAGAGGCCACGCCTGTATCTGTGACTGCGGTCAAGGAGGATAACGACACCGTCGCTATCCGCGTCACTGACCGCGGTATCGGCATTTCCCAGGCGAACCAGAAGCGCATCTTCGAGCGCTTCTTCCGTGCGGATAAGGCACGCTCGCGGGCGACAGGCGGTACCGGTCTGGGCTTGGCAATTGTTAAGCACGTCGCAGCGAATCACAAGGGAACCGTCAAGCTGTGGAGTCGGCTGGGCACAGGATCGACCTTCACCATTGAGCTCCCGCTGATGGAAAAGAACGGTTCCGCGTCGAATGATGGCGATGTATCTGCACGTTTGCCAATCGGCCACACCCAGCCTGCGGGTAAAATTGCGGCTAAGAAAAACGCGCAGCGAGGTACGGGCAAAACCCGTGGCAAGGATAAGGATTCCCAGAACAAGGATTCCAAGGAAGGAATGAAGTAATCCGTGACTGAGGTACTTATTGTCGAAGACGAGACGGCTTTGGCGGAGCCGCTTGCGTTTCTGCTGCAGCGCGAAGGATTCGAGGTGCGGATGGCCGCTGACGGCCAGGAAGCACTTGCAGAATTCTCCAAGGCAGAACCGGACATTGTGCTGCTGGACCTCATGCTGCCAGGTATGAGTGGCACCGAGGTCTGCAAAAACATCCGCTTAAAGTCCTCTGTCCCAGTGATTATGGTCACCGCCCGTGACACTGAGATTGACAAGGTCGTCGGCCTCGAAATTGGTGCGGATGACTATGTGACCAAGCCGTATTCCTCTCGGGAACTTATTGCCCGTATCCGAGCTGTGCTGCGCCGTGGTCGCCACGACGACTCCGACGATGTCGAGGATATCTACGAGGAGGTCTTGCGCGGCGGCCCGGTCGTGCTGGATGTCGAGCGCCATGTAGTCACCGTTGACGGCGATGATGTCGCAATGCCGCTCAAGGAATTCGACCTGCTGGAGTACTTGCTGCGCAACCGTGGTCGTGTGCTAACCCGTGGCCAGCTCATCGACCGCGTCTGGGGCTCCGACTACGTCGGCGACACCAAGACGCTGGACGTACACATCAAGCGCCTGCGCTCCAAGATCGAGCGCAATCCTTCCTCGCCGGAGTTCCTGGTCACCGTTCGCGGCTTGGGTTACAAGTTCGAGGACTAGCTCAGCAGACTGCTGCCGACAATCTCCGCCGTCGGTCTGAGAAACCCCGACTTAAACCTCGTCCGGCGCCAGCCCCTCGGCCGCTGCGCGTGTGGCCGGGTGAATCGCCAGCAGTGGGTAGCCACTCGGCCCGAAAGCCTTGGCCGCGCCCGCTATTTCTCGGGCACGGCAGTGCTCCGCCAGAATTTCGTAGCACTCTTCGCCGATGAGCTCTATTAGCTCGGACTTGTGCGTGCGCCACACCGGCTCGCCACCGGTATGTGTGGCCGGCGCGCCCGTGCAGAACCATTCAAAGTCCTCGCCGCCATCGCCCCAGGCACGACGATCGTATTCGGTAATGGTCGTGCGCAGAATCTCCTGGCCGTCCGGGCGTTCCTCCCAGTCCTCCAGTCGGCGCAGCGGCACCTGCCAACACACATCCGGCTTGACCTTTACGGGGTCAATGTCGTTGGCCATCGCCCATTGGTGGATGGCACAGCCCGCACCATTGCGCCATCCGTCACGGTTGGCAAAAATGCAGGCATTCTTCACGACCTTCGTTTTCAGAGCAGGCTCAGGCTCTCCGTTTTCGTCGTCAAGCTCGTCCCACACTAACCACGGTTCCAACGGTTCGGAGGGGTCGGTTTCGTAGGTTTCAAGCCACTTCAGAGTTTGTTCGGGGCGGTTCTGCCACCACTGGGGCTCTGCGGAGTCGCCTTCCATTCGCTTTACGACGTCAATAACCCTCTCGCGGTCTTCTTCGTCGGTGATAAAGGCGCCATGGCCGCAGCATCCGACATCCGCGTTCGCGGAGTCGATGCCCTGGCAAGCGGAGGTGCCGAAAGCGCATTGATAGGAGCTCATCAACCAGGTTAGGTCGCAGGTGATGATATGTTCTGGGTCCTCCGGGTGGGCGAACTCGAACCACTCGCGGGGAAAGTCATAGGCGACTTCAGCGGGAGACGGTTGCGGTCCGCGACCGGGGCGGGGGTGGGGTTGATTCACACCAATACACCGTAGACCGTCTAACCTACTAAGAGTGAGATTAGGTGTATTAGATGTAGGTAGTAATACCGTCCACTTGGTGATGGTGGACGCCCGCCGGGGCGGACATCCGACTCCGATGAGCGATTCCAAGTCGACGATGAAGCTGGTCGAGTACCTGGATAAGGACAACAACCTGTCCAAGAAGGGCATTGACAAGCTGACGGGCTACGTCGCTGAATCCAAGGAATTGGTTGAGCAGATGAAGTGCGAAGAGATGATTAGCTTCGCCACTTCAGCTGTTCGCGATGCCACGAATGCGGACGAGGTTCTCGCCCACGTTGAGAAAGAAACTGGCATTAAGCTGCAGATTCTCTCCGGTGAGGATGAGGCTCGTCTGACCTTTTTGGCAGTACGGCGCTGGTACGGCTGGTCTGCTGGTCGTCTAATCAACCTGGATATCGGTGGCGGTTCTCTTGAGCTGACGTCGGGTACTGATGAAGATCCGGAGGCGGCGTACTCGCTGCTGCTCGGTGCGGGGCGTTTGACCCACGAGTGGTTCGAGACCGATCCGCCGGAGCGCAAGAAGATTGACCTGCTGCGCGATTACATTGATGCTGAGCTCGCTGAGCCAGCGCGTCATCTGCGTACGCTTGGTGAGCCGGACTTGGCTGTCGCCACCTCGAAGACTTTCCGCACTCTCGCCCGCCTGACCGGTGCGGCGCCTTCCGCCGCTGGCCCCAGGGTTAAGCGCACTCTGACTGCCGCTGGTTTGCGCCAGTTGATTGCGTTTATTTCCCGCATGACGGCGGCTGACCGTGCTGAACTTGAGGGTGTTAGTGCGAATCGTTCTCACCAAATTGTCGCAGGTGCTCTCGTTGCAGAGGCTAGTATGCGAGCATTGGGATTAGAGAAGGTCGAGATTTGTCCTTGGGCGCTGCGCGAGGGCATCATCTTCCGACGACTGGACAGTGACCTATACGGAAAGGGTTGAGATGAGCGAGGAAAAGCTCACCGTTGCCGAACTGCTGGCGCGGCGGCAGAAGGAGGGAGCTCCCTCTGAACCACCGCGGCGCCGCCGTCGACGCAGCCTTGAAGAAGGCGGTGTGTCCGTTCAGGAACTCACCGGCTCAATCCCTCGTGTAAAGGCCGACGAACCGCGACGTGGTGCTCACGCTCTTTCCAACGCAGACGACGATCAGACGACTACGAGTGATTTGCTTGCCGACGAAGCTGCGGCCAACGCCGCCGACGAAGCGCAGGCAACCGAACCGGAGGTAGAAGCTCCGGAGCACTCGGAGGCTGTCGCTGAGCCAGTGGTAGTTGCTGAAGGGGCGGATTCTTCGGAGCATGAGGTTCAAGCTGAGGCCGAGGCTGAAGCTGCTGCTCAGGAAGAAGAGGAGTCGGAATTAGCTGAGGCTGATGCCGAAGTCGCTGGTGCCGAAGTAGCTGACGCCGAGGTCGCTGAGGTCGAAGCTGACGACGTTGAAGCTGACGAGGTTGCCGAAGTTGCTGAAGAACCGGTTGCACCGGTTGCACCGGCAGCTCCGCAGCAGGAGCAAGCCGCGCAGAGCACACCAACTGCGCAGCCAGCAGCCCCTGCGGTGCCATTGGCAATTCCGATGGAACCCCGTCCGGTCATGGTCAACTCCGAGCGTTCGGAGATTACCTACACCTTCACCGAACTGCGTGACATGGCAGACGAGTCGCAGCAGCTTGGGGAGCCGGGGCCAGTCGCTCGTGCGGTACTCACCGGTTCCAACGCTTACGACGACCGTCCGACTGCCTCCATTCCGGTTGTCCAGGACAATGTCGACGAAGAGTCCGAGGCATCCGCTGAATCGGATGACGTCGACGGTGAACAATTTGCTGAGGCTGAAGCTGCTCAGGAAACCGCTACCTTCGAGGCTGCCGACGCTGACGCCGATACCGGTGCCGCTTCCAAGGCGGCAGTGGCAGCCGCTGTCGCTCCTGAAGTTGCACAGGCAGAAGACGCACAGGCCGATATCGAGCAGGCCGAGGACGCCTCCACTGAGGCTGCACAGGTCGAGACCACACCGACCCAGGCCGCAGCTGACGAGAAGCAGTCGGAGCCCCGGGACGTCGTTAAGCGTGAAGAATCCAAGAGCTCCAAGGGCAAGGCCGTCGCGCGCGATGGCTACGCCGAGGACAATTCCCTCTCGGTGCCGTTGCTGCTAATCCAGGTTTTCGTGGGTCTGATTGCTGGTGCATTGGTGTTCCTGGGCTTCACCATGGCCTGGTCGTCGCTGCCAAAGATTGTGGTTGTCATCATGGCTCTCGTGGTCGCTGGTGGCTTCGCGGGAATGGCGAACTACCTGCGCCGTGAGAAGGACAAACTGACACCGATTCTCGCGGGACTTGTCGGTTTGGCGCTGACATTTGGCCCCTGGATTCTCTTCCAGTTGTAGTGGGGTCAACAGAATAATCATCACCTGATGCAGGGGTCGGAAGCGTAGTTTTCCGGTCCCTGCATTCGCATGTGTGGGCCAGTTTTGGCACACTTAGCGTCCATGACAAGAATTGCTGTAATTGGTGGCGGAAAGATTGGTAGCGCACTCGTCGGTGGTCTCATCGACGGTGGTGTCTCGCCCTCCTCGATTTATGTGGTGGGGCGCACCAAGGAGAGCCTGGCCGGTCTGAAGGAGACCTACGGCATTGTCGATGCCGACGACCCAGTAGGGGCCGTCGACGGTGCCGACGTGGTGTTCTTGTGCGTAAAACCGTACTTGATTATCGACATGCTCGAGCAGATTGCCGACGTGCTCGATGACTCTGAAGTCGACACCATCGTCGTGTCGATGGCGGCTGGCATCACGCTGGACAAGATGGAAAGCGTCTGTGCTGTCGGTACTCCGGTGATCCGCGTCATGCCGAATACCCCGATGCTGGTGGGCAAGGGGGTCTGTGCAGTCGCGCCGGGCCGCTTTGTCACGGAGAGCCAGACCGACGAGGTTGTCGAACTGTTGAAGAAGGTCGGCAGCGTTGAGGTTGTCGATGAGTCGCTGATGTCTGCAGTCACTGCAGTCTCGGGCTCCGGTCCGGCTTACTTCTTCCAGTTCGTCGAGGCGATGACCGATGCGGGTGTGAATCTGGGCCTCAAGCGTGATCAGGCTAAGCGTCTGGCGTCGGCTACGGCTGCTGGTGCGGCCGAGATGATGATGCAGGAAGGCGCGGACCCGACTGCGTTGCGTGCCGATGTCACTTCGCCGGGCGGTACAACCGCTGCGGCCACCCGAGTTTTCGAGGAAGAAGGCATTCGTCGCGCGGTGCATCGCGCGCTGCAGGCTTGCTACGACAAGGCCAACGAGATGGGTAAATAAGTATTTCGCCGCGTGGAAGCGGGTGTACAAGTAACCCCAATATTTGGGGCATTGGAAATGGTCAGGGGCAGTAGCTAATCCGATACGCAGGGACGATGGGTTAGTCACAACTGTCACACCATTCGCCAATGCCCCTATTTTTTATCAAAAATCGCACCGGCACCTTGCCTACCGGTAGGATATGAAAAGCACGTGCGTGTCACGATTTTCTGCAGGAGGGGAAGCCTGCAGCGCGTCGCGTGCGCTGAAGGGAATATTTACTAATGCAGAATGCAGATAAAGGCACCTTTCTGACCGTTGCGGAAGTTGCTGACATCATGCGCGTATCCAAGATGACCGTCTACCGCCTGGTTCACGCTGGCGAGCTGCCGGCAGTGCGCGTTGGCCGTTCTTTCCGCGTCCATGAGTCCGCAGTCAAGGAATACCTGGACTCCTCCTTCTACAACGCGGGTTAATTTTTTCTGCCTTTAAGCGGGGCTGTTTGACCTGAACGCATATGTCCCCGCTATGATTAATCCGATTAGTACATGGTGCTGTGCTGCGCCCCTGTTTCCTATCGTCTTCAAGTCATGAAGTATCTAGCTGTGAAGGCGGAAGGAAAAAGGGCGTGACATCTCGGCGGTTGTAAGGCCGCATTGAGTACGCCGCCATTGTGCAAGAAAAGAAATTTCCGTCAACGAATAGCGAGGTCGAGCCGATGGGTTCCGTCATTAAGAAGCGTCGCAAGCGCATGTCGAAGAAGAAGCACCGCAAGATGCTTCGCCGTACCCGCGTGCAGCGTCGTAAGCTCGGCAAGTAAGCCAGCATTCCTGCCGTTATCGCAGGAGCGCGCGTGCTGCGTCGCGTACACGTTTTAAAAGCAGAACCCGCCCGGTCTCGTTGAGATAGGGCGGGTTTTGTCGTTGGGGGCTAATCACGGGCTGCCGATTACGGGCTGCAAATGTGAAACTGTAGGAGTTTATGACACTTTCATGCCACTTTTCGAGCCATTTTTGTCATAAACGCAGTCACTAACTCTCGAGTGCGCCTAGCAGCGTTTAACTTTCCTTATTCGCGTCCCACAGTCGCTTGCCGACGAGTCCCGCGCCCCCGACAGCTCCTGCCAGCAGTGCTCCGATCGAGAGCCACCGCATCGTGGCGAAGGTTGCGGAGCGGAAGTGACGGTAGTCGTAGACAGTCCACCGCATCTTCTGGGCGTAATTCCGCAATTTGCGGTCCGGGTTGATGGCTACGGCGGTGCCTACCATGGACAGCATGGGGATATCGTTGGCGGAATCTGAGTATGCCGTGCAGCGAGACATGTCCAACCCGGAAGAGGCCGCCAGAGCTGCCACCGCGTGCTTCTTGCCCGGGCCGTGGAGAATATCGCCTACCAGGCGGCCAGTGAACTTGCCATCTTTGACCTCGGCGACCGTGCCAAGGGCGCCGGTCAGTCCGATGTGCTTAGCGATAACCTGGGCCAGCTGCACCGGGGTGGCGGTGACCAGCCAGACCTCTTGGCCAGCCTGGATATGTAGTTCCGCCAGATCGCGGGTGCCTTGGTAAACGCGGTCGCTGATCTTTTCTTCAAAGATTTCTTCGCCGAGTTTGACCATTTCATTCACATCGTGGCCGGCGAAAAACTCCAATGCCTGTTCACGAGCCTTAGCTACGTCGGCAGCGTTTTCCGCGCCTGAGATTCGGAACTTCAGCTGCTTCCAAATCATGCCGGCCAAATCGCGCTTCTTGATGAAGCCGCGCTCGACCAAACCCATGGCAAAGAGGAAGATTGATGCGCCCTGGACAAGCGTGTTGTCCACATCGAAGAAAGCGGCTGCGCCTTGATCGCGTTCGACACCTGGAATGGGCTGCGAGAGCACACGTGCACCGCCAGCGGCATCTTCGGCACCCGCTACACTGCGAAATCCCGTAGCCAGTTCTTCGCCGCCGACGTCGTAGACTTCGCCGAGAGCTTCCAGTGCATTTGCAGCCGCTGCAGCACCAGCTTCCTCCTGTGCTTCGTCATTGAGCGGAGCGAGAACTACCTGCTCGAGGAAGTTGCGGACGTTACCCTGCGAGGACGCAAGGTCACCCAGCATGTCGATGGGGAAGGGGGAGCGGTTGTCGGCACTGAACTCACTCACGGCACGAAAATCTCTTTCCACGGTGTATGCAACCGACATCCGTTATCGGAAGCTCTTGTTGAATATTATCCGCTCTTTAGGCAAAGCTGCGCGCTGAGATTCAAGGAGCGGATAGGGGCAAGGATAAGAAGAGTCACTTTTGCAGGGGAAGTGTGGGGAGGGGGACGTCGTAAAGCGAAACAGTCGACCTTTAGACTGGCCGTTATGGTGACTGTGACGGTGATGAGTAGGAAGACGTGCGGTTCGTGCGCCCGAGTGATTGCGCAGATTGAGCCGCTAGTTCGGGACCAAAATGCGCAGTTCCAGGTGGAAGACGTCGATACCGATCCGAACTTGGCCATGGAATTTGGCGATCGCGTGCCGGTGATTTTGGTCAATGATGAGGAAATCGCTTGCTGGGAAATCGATGATGATGAACTCCTGGAAGCGATAGCGGAGGCCGAATAAGTTCGGGAGACAACTCTGCCAAACTGCTAGGAGCTGCGGAGACATGGCAGAATGTGGAGTAGCGGCAAAGAAGCAGGGGAGTGCTGCGAACATCGAGGTAGAGACTAAGTAAAGTATGCCTTTGTTGTGACGAGATGGCAGGGTTGTCTAGCGTTAACAGTCATAGCTGTGTGAAAAAGCCCGTAGCGGGGCCTGTGAAGGAGCAATAGAGCGGTGATTGAGCGGTGAGTGTGCTTCTCGTCGGAATGTCGTACCGGTCTGCACCGGTGACCCTTCTTGAAAAGGTCTCCGTCGGTGAAACTGAGCGAGAGGCCATTTTGGCTCGGCTGGTCGCGGATGAAGCGATCAGCGAAGCGATGCTGTTGTCGACCTGTAACCGCGTTGAGTACTACGTGGTGGCCAACGGCTTCCACTCTGGGCTATCGGCCGTGGTCCGTGAAATTGTCGGTCGTACTGGGCTCGAACTCGATGAACTGACACCGCACCTCTATGTGCGGTACGCACAGGCCGCAGCGGAGCATGCCTTCTCGGTGTGTGCTGGTCTTGACTCGATGGTGCTGGGGGAACAGCAGATTATCGGTCAGCTTCGCAATGCTTACCAGGAAGCGGACGAAGCCGGCACCGTCGGTCGCATGCTGCATGACTTGGCGCAGAAGGCGCTGCACACAGGCAAGCGAGTCCACAGCGAAACACTGATCGATAATGCGGGCGCATCGATGGTCTCCGTGGCCATCGACGAGGCGATTGCTGCGCTGCATCCTGGGTTCAACTCTGGTGTTGACGTCGCTGAGGGTACCGATATTCTGGCCGGACGTTCGGCCCTTATCCTCGGTGCCGGCGCGATGAGCTCGCTGGCCGCCAGCTACCTGGGGCGCTGCGGCATTGACCGTCTGATTATTGCCAACCGCACCGTTGACAGGGCGCAGAACCTGGCTAACCACTCCATCGAAGCGGGCATCCCCGCCACTGCGATTGCATTGCATGATTTCGCCGATGTCCTCGATGATGTGGACATTCTCGTCAGCGCCACCGGAGCCATGACTCCAGTGGTTTCAGCTGCCGATGTCATCGACAACGGCTCGCTCGCCATCGTCGATTTGTCTATGCCTCGCGACGTCGCGGAGGATGTCTCCGGGCTTGAGGGGATCGCACTCTTCAACATCGAATTGCTGCAGATGACTCGCACGGAGGTTCCGGGTCGTGATGATGAGGCTGCAGCGCGCGACATTGTGGCCGAAGAGTTGGAGTCCTACCTCACGGCGCAGCGCGCAAGCGAGGTAGCACCGACTGTTCGCGCTCTGCGTGAGCGCGCGGCGGATGTGGCGGCGGCTGAGCTCGCTCGCCTGGAGGCGAAGACACCGGGTCTTACTCAAAAGGAACGTCGCGAGGTCGAGTCCACGGTTCGCCGCGTCGTCGATAAGCTCTTGCACGCGCCAACGGTACAGGTCAAGAAGCTTTCTAGCCAGCAGGGTGGTGGCAACTACGCGCTTGCCCTGCAGAAGCTCTTCGACCTGCCCCTATCCGCCCCCTCTGGCCTGTATGCTGACACCGATATCCCCGCAGATCTCATGGTAGAGGGCCGAATTGGGCGGATGCAGGGATTTGAGCAGTATGGTCTTGACAGTAGTGCCATCATTGAAGGCGTTGCTGAAACCACCAAGAATTAACACCCGGAGGGAAACATGCCTGACCCAGCGACTATTCGTATCGGTACCAGGGGCTCGGAACTGGCCACGACACAGGCCGGTCACGTCCGTGATGCACTGATTGAGCTGGGGCAGCCTGCAGAGCTGGTGATTGTGAAGACCGCCGGTGACCATAACCGCCACGACCCGGTGGAAAAGATTGGCATCGGTGTCTTCACCCAGGCGCTGCGTCATGCACTCCGCGAGGGGGTGTGCGATATTATCGTGCACTCGTTTAAGGACTTGCCGACGTTGCCGGAAGACGACATGATGGTCGCAGCCGTGCCGGAGCGCGTCGATCCGCGAGAAGCGCTGATTTCCCGTGATGCTACGCCGCTGATGGACCTGCCTGAGGGTGCTCGAGTGGGTACCTCCGCGCCGCGTCGTGTCTCTCAGTTGCGTGCGCTGCGCTCCGACCTGGAACTTGTACCACTGCGTGGAAACATCGAAACCCGCATGGGGCGTGTCTCTGAGGACTTGGACGCTGTCATTCTGGCTCGCGCCGGACTGGAGCGCACGGGTCGCCTCGGAGAGATTGCGGAATCCCTGGACGTGGACGTCCTCATGCCGGCCCCGGCTCAGGGCGCCCTGGCGCTGGAGTGCCGCACTGCTGACCGCGAAATTGTGGATATTCTGCGCAAGATTGACCACCCGGTGTCCCATGCCCGCGCTGTCGCTGAGCGCGCGGTACTCAATGAGCTGGAAGCGGGCTGCACCGCTCCGGTCGCGGCCTACTCAACCGTGAGCGACAGTGGTGAACTCACCCTGCAGGCGGGGGTGTTCGCACTCGACGGTTCGCGTCAGTTGCTCGAGACCGCTACCGCAAACGTGGATAAGGCCGATGAGCTTGGCCGGAAGGTTGCGGCGGCCCTGCTCGAACGGGGTGCTCATGAGGTAATGGGCGATACCCTGCGGGAATCTCAAAAGTAACCGGTTAGTTAATTTGGCTCAAACCCTTTATGCTAATAGGCCTGTATGCATGCCGTTGGGATAAGGGTTTCCTTCGTGCGCTCGCATGTGAGATTCAGGTATCTACCTGCCCCTCACATGCGTTGGCGCATGTCCGCTTTCTTCCTTAGAGACTCATCGGCACGAAAAGTGAACAACCAATAGAAAAGAAATCACTCCGCAACGATGAACACCTCCCTCCCCTCAGCAACGGGACGCATCCTGTTCGTCGGCGCTGGTCCTGGAAATCCCGACCTGCTGACGCTTCGCGCCCGTGAGATTCTCGCAGACACCGCTATCGCCTATGTCGACGCCGATGTCATGCCGGGGGTTCGAGAGCTCGTCGCAACCGATGTGCCTGTTCCTCCCGAGCTGCTGAAGGAAGCCGAGGAAGAGTACGAGCGCATGTGCGCCGCAGCCAAGGCCAAGGGATCTCGTCGTAAGCCGCCGCGTCCGGCACCACCGACCGCCGCAGATCTGCGCACGCCTATCGACGATCCCAAGAAGATGGCCAACCTGCTGGTCGAAGAAGCCGCTAAAGGCAATGACGTGGTGCGTTTGGTGGCAGGCAATCCGCTGACCAACGATTCGCTGCTGGCCGAAATCAACGAGGTCTCGCACGCCGATGTTGAGTTCCAGATTGTCCCTGGCATGTCCGTGCCCTCCACCGTCCCGGCATTTGCCGGTATCGCGTTGGGCTCGACGTACACGGAGACCGATCTCGGTCGCGCCGATGTGGACTGGGACGAGCTGGCCCAGGCACCACAGCCGCTGGTACTGCAGGCCGTGCAGGACGACCTGTCCGCCATTGCAACTGAGCTCGGCGAACGCGGCCTGCCGTCGTCGTTGCCGGTGTCGGTGACTGTCAACGGTACGACTCGTCTGCAGCGCACCTACGACGTCACGCTGGGCACCTTGGCGCAGCTCTCGGGTGACCTGACCGGTCCGCTGGTGGTCACGCTTGGCAAGGGTGTGGACAATCGTTCGAAGTACTCATGGTGGGAAAACCGCGCTCTCTACGGATGGAAGGTGCTGGTCCCACGTGCCAAGGCGCAGGCAGGGCCGATGAGTGCCCGTCTCGTTGCGCACGGCGCCATCCCGATTGAGGTCCCGACCATCTCAATCGAGCCACCGCGCAGCCCGGCGCAGATGGAACGCGCCATCAAGGGGCTTGTCGACGGCCGTTACCAGTGGGTTGTCTTCACTTCCGTCAACGCCGTCACCGCAGTGTGGGAGAAGTTCCAGGAATTCGGCTTGGACGCGCGCTCCTTCGCCGGGGTCCGCATCGCAGCAGTCGGCCATCGCACCGCCGCTGCCATCCGCGATCTCGGCATCACTCCGGAGCTGCTTCCGGATGACACTCGTCAAAATGCCGCGGGCATTGTCGACGTGTTCCCGGAGTACATCGAGGATCTCGATCCGGTCAACCGCGTGCTGCTGCCGCGCGCCGATATCGGCACCGATGTGCTTGTCGACGGTCTGATTGACCTGGGCTGGGAAGTTGATGATGTGGTCGCTTACCGTACCGTGCGGGCAGCGCCACCGAGTGCGGATATCCGCGACATGATTAAGTCCGGTGGCTTCGACGCAGTGTGCTTTACCTCGGGGTCGACGGTGAAGAACCTGGTCGGCATCGCGGGTAAGCCGCATGCTCGCACCATCATTGCCTGCATCGGGCCGATGGCCGCAGCCACGGCTCGCGAGTACGGCCTGCGGGTAGATGTCGTGCCGGAGCGCGCAAGCATCCCGGAGCTGGTGGATGCGCTGGCAGAGCATGTTGCGCAACTGCGGGCGGCAGGGCAGCTGCCACCACCGCGCAAGAAGCGTCGTCGTTCGCGTAAAACCAAGGACTGAGCAGGGGCGTACCGGAGCGAGTTCGCGTTTTGATTAAGGTTGTCTTTATGACTACATCTGGAGCTTCTGAATCATCCCGCGAAATCGATCTCGAACAGTTTGGATTTCCTCTCCCGATTCGTCGCCCACGCAGGCTGCGCACCAACCCGGTGATGCGTGCGATGACGGCGGAGACGACACTGACTCCGAAGAATCTCATCCTGCCCATGTTTGTTGCAGATGGTATTGATGAGCCGAAGCCAATCAGCTCCCTGCCCGGGGTAGTGCAGCATACCGAGGACTCCCTGGTAGAAGCTGTGCGCGAGGCTGTTGAGGCAGGTATCTCGGCAGTTGACCTCTTCGGTGTCCCGCTGGATGCGGACAAGGACGGCGAGGGCTCTGAGTCCTGGAATCCGGAGGGCGTACTCAACCGTGCCCTGCGTCGTCTCCGCGACGAGTTCGGGAATGACATTTTGATCATGGCCGACACTTGCCTGGATGAGTTCACTGACCACGGCCACTGTGGCGTGCTGGGCACGGATCGCTTCGGCAACACGGTCGTTGAGAATGACCGCACGCTGATTAACTACGTCAAGATGGCCGTTGCGCAGGCCGACGCCGGTGCACATATCGTGTCCCCATCGGGCATGATGGACGGCCAGATTGCCGCCATTCGCGAGGGTCTGGATGCCGCTGGCCATGAGGATGTCTCCATCATGGCGTACTCGGCAAAGTACGCGTCCGCCTTCTACGGTCCATTCCGTGAAGCCGTTGGCAGCTCGCTGCAGGGCGATCGCCGTACCTACCAGCAGGATCCTGCAAACCGTCGTGAGTCCCTGCTTGAAGTGCAGCTCGACGTTGACGAAGGTGCGGACATGGTGATGGTCAAGCCGGCCATGAGCTACCTGGACATTCTGCGCGAGGTCGCGGATATGTCGCCGGTGCCGGTTGCCGCCTACCAGGTCTCTGGTGAGTACGCGATGATTCACGCCGCTGCCGCCAACGGGTGGATTGACCTGGATGCTGCGATGATGGAGGCAGTACTGAGCATTCGCCGTGCCGGTGCGGAGCAGATTTTGACCTACGCAGCGGTGGACTTGGCGAAGAAGCTGCGCGCCCAGTTCTAATTCGCTCGGGTGAACGTGCAGTAATAATTATCGAGAAGTGGACGGATGACTAAAGAAGAGAAGAAGCCTGCAATTCCCGAGCAGGTCGAGGGAGCTAGGCAGGCGTGGCGGGTTACGGCCGTGTTGCAGCTGCTCGTCGCTGCGGTAGCTACGGTGACCTACTGGCTGCATCCGGAAATGCTGATGGGCCCCTCAACCGCTAAGGAGAATTTCCCGGGGTTCAGCGAGGGCCAGATTGATGCTGCCATGAAGGCGACTATCGTTATCGCGTTCTTTTTCGCAGTGGGGCTTTGCATCGCGTTCTTCGCCATCATCGAGCGAATGCGCAAGGGGAGCGAAGGTGCTCGCACCGTGCTGGTTATCGGCTCGCTTTACCTGGCACTGTCGGCGCTGATGTCCTTCTTCTCTTCTACGGCTTCAGAATCGGGAGTGCCGGCATCCCTCGTTCTTATCAGCGGAATTGTGCGAATCGCCTCGGCCACTGCCGCGGTAGCGGGCCTAGTGCTCGCCGCTTCGAAGGAATCCAAGGACTACTTCGATCATCAGCGCCCGTCGAAACCGTGGACGCCGTCCGCTCCGGAATCGCATCTGCCGAGAGCGTCGAAGCATGGCGCTGATCCAAAGCGGCAACAGCAGCTGGGCCAGTCACAGCCCAAGCAATCCAAGCAGCCTGAGGAGTCCAAGCGATGATGTCCCTGCCGAGTCGGCCCTGGCAGTGGGTGCTCTTCGTCGCGCTCATCGCCCAGATTGTCCTGAGCTTGATACTGGTCACCGGCGACTACTCGCAGGCTCCCGCCGCCGTTGGCCGCGATATCTACATCGTCGCCGGTGTGACGCTGGTCTGCTCGCTTATTGGTAGCGGCTGCTTGCCGACGGCCACTGAGTTCAAACTCTCCCGGAACTGCCTGCTCATCATGGTGATTATCACGGCTCTCGCCATGTTCTTTGCCATTATGGCTGGAGCGCTGACTGTATGGGTTATCGCGCCCAGCCTGGCGATGGCGTGTGGACTACTGTTGCTCTATCGTGAATTAGCGCTCACGCGCGCCAACCAGCCACAGGATTAGACGGAAAGTTTCAAAGGCCATGAGTGACACCGGTGAGTTTGATTTCTCTCTGGACAATCGCGTTGAACAAGCGATTGTGGATGCCAAGGTCGCTGCTCGTAAGGCATTGCCACGAAGCCGTCAGGACATCGACGAAGAAAGTGCCCATCAGCGGCTTGCACACCGCAGAGGCCAGTCCAACACAGCTTTCGCACTCATCCTGGAAAACTTGGAAAACGCCGAGAGTGCTGAGCGTGCTGAGCATGTTTTGGAATCCTTTCCAGATGTGACGGCCTCTGTGGTCTACAAGCCCGGACGCGCGTGGATTACAGCGCCCGATACCATCGATCCGAATCAGTTCATCGAAGCTCTCCGCGAAATTGGGGTCGAGTCGTACCTCACGCGCAGCACGCTTCGGCGTCGTGCAACTCGGCTGGATGTGTCACAACATCGCCGTCCCGCTGTTCCGGCTGCCGCTCAACAGAATGAGGAGGAGCGCATTCGCCGTCGTGAAGCGGCCCTGCGCCGAAGCGGCGGCGGTGCGGAAGTATTGTTCACGGCGCGTGAACTGGTGACCAAGCAGCGCTTTTGGGGCAGCCTGTTCCTATCGATTCCGGTGCTGGTGACGTCGTTGAACGTCAACTGGCAGTTCCCGGGTTGGCAGTGGATGTGTCTTGTGCTGACCACGATTGTGGTGTGGTGGGGTGGCTGGCCGTTCCACCGTGCAATGGCGGCGTCTCTGCGTCGGCGGATGTCGGCGCTGGATGGGGCGAGCTCCATTGCCATCCTGCTGGCGTGGCTGTGGTCACTGGCGCAGCTTATTTTTGGCCCCGCGGGACAGATTGGCTATACCACTGCGCCCACGTGGTTTGCTTTCAACTACCGGGAAAGCGCCTCGGCAGAGGTGTTTTTCGACGTTGCCTGCGGTCTGACCGTGCTGTTGCTAACAGGTCGCATGTTTACGCGCTACAACAAGGTGCGTACTGGACAAATCTTGCGCAACCTGCGCATTCCAGCTGAGCGAAACGTGACAGTCGTGCGCAAGAGCGCTAAATCCGCGGAGCCGAAACGGGTGGAGGTGACGGTCGCGGAGCTCAATATCGGTGATGACATCGTGGTTCCACCGCACTCGGTGATTCCAGTTGATGGCTCAGTCATCGGTGGTGCGTCCACGATGGATGCGCAGCTACTCGGTATCGGCGTTGAACCACAGAAGGTCAAGGTCAATTCCAAGGTTTGGGCCGGCGCAATCAACCTGGATTCGGAGCTCAAGGTGCGTGTGGAGCGCACTGGTTTCAAGACCCGGGCGTCATCGATAGCACGTTGGCTGCGTCAAGCGGTTCGAGAAGAAACGGTGATGCACCAGACCGCAGTGCACTCGGCATCAGAGCTGGTGCCATGGACGCTGTCGTTGGCGGGCGTGGCTTTTTGCGGTTGGTGGCTGGCGACGGGCACGATGAGCGGTGCCCTCGCGGTGGCGCTGGCTATGCTCTCGGGCATCGCGCCGGTGGCATTGGCAATGTCTACGTCGACCGTGCAGCGCATCGGGATTCTGGCCGGTGCTAGTAACGGAATCTTGATTCGTGGCAATGAGACTTTCCGAAAGCTGGCCGCTGCTGATGTGGTGATTTTTAACCGAGTTGGAACGCTGACCGAGGGTGACACCCACGTGCTCGGTGTCGCCGCTGAGCGCAATGAAAATCCGGATCTGGTTCTGCGTGTGGCGGGCGCTCTCATGATGGAGAGCAACCACCCGGCATCAGCGGCAATCGTGCGCGCGTGCCGTGTATCCCGCGACGCCGGTTCCGGCGGTGGTGAGGTGCCGCACTGGATTGAGACTGTACACGTCGCAATTGCGGAAGACGGTGCGTTCGTTGGCCAGGTAGAGATCCCGGTGAAGGACTCGGACGACAAGTTGGAGATGCGCTTTGTTGAGGGGCGTGTTTGGCGTCCGCGTGATCTCACTGCACTCAGCGAGAAAATGGCCGTGGCTGCGCTCAGTGGCGGTACTCCGATGGTGGTGTCGTGGCGTGGCAAGGTCCGTGGTGTCATCACCATTGGTGAGGACATTAAGCCCGATGCGGTCGAGAGCATCGACCAGCTTGAAGATATGGGCGTGGACACCATGATGATCACGCGAGATCCGTATCCAGTAGCCCGTCGTTTTGCTGACCGGCTGAATATCTCACGAGTATTCGCGGGCATCATTGCCTCCCGCAAGGCCATTGCGGTGCGTTCGGTCCACAGTGACGGCGAGACTGTCGTGATGGTTGGCGACAAGGACATCCGGGACTCTCTGCGTGCCGCTGACGTGGGTGTTTTGATGGACAATACCGAAGGCAATCAGAATCTTGATGTTGATTACGCCGATGTCGTGGCACTGCGTAACAACGTGTTGTCGATTCCGGAGGCCATTGAAATCGCACGTGCTGTGGTGCGGATGATGGACTCCAACATCTACTTTGCGTGGTTCTACAACGTTGCGGTCATCCTGCTGGGTATGACCGGTATGATTCACCCGCTGCTGGCATCGCTTTTGATGATTTTCTCCAGCTTGTGGATCGACTGGCGATCCCGTCGAGTGTCCTCTCGCCGCAAGCATCTATTCAGGGTGAAGCTGGGACGTTGGTAGGGCAGGGTAGCCCTTCATCCGAGTGGCCGTCTACGATGGTCACCGTGACTCAAGACATTAATGCTCCTCATGTCCCAGAAAACGTTGAGCTCACCGATCGTTCGGCAGAGTTCTTTACGCAGGCTCAGGCAGTGACGCCGGGTGGCGTGAACTCGCCGGTCCGCGCCTTCGGTTCCGTCGGTGGCACCCCACGTTTCATTGACCACGCCGCGGGCTCTCGTCTCGTGGATGTTGATGGCAACGAATATGTGGACTTGGTCTGCTCGTGGGGTCCAATGATTCTGGGCCACGCGAACCCGGCAGTGGTGGAGGCCGTTCAGAGCGCCGCCACTCGCGGTTTGTCTTTCGGCGCTCCGACGACGGCTGAGACCGACCTGGCTCGTCACATCGTTGAGCGCACGTCGGTAGATGAGGTGCGTCTGGTCAACTCCGGCACTGAGGCCACTATGTCCGCAGTACGCCTGGCTCGCGGTTTCACTGGCCGTTCCAAGATCATCAAGTTCGCCGGCTGCTACCACGGTCACGTGGACGCGCTGCTGGCATCGGCCGGTTCCGGTGTCGCTACTTTTGGTCTGCCGGATTCGCCGGGTGTCACCGGTGCATCGGCTGCCGACACCATTGTTGTTCCTTATAACGACATTGAGGCCGTCAAGGCCGCATTCGCTGAGAACCCGGGCGAGATTGCCTGTGTCATCACTGAGGCGGCAGCGGGCAACATGGGTACCGTCGCACCGCAGGACAACTTCAACGCGAAGTTGAAGGAAGTCTGCCACGCAGACGGCGCACTGCTGATTCTCGATGAGGTCATGACTGGCTTCCGCGCTTCCTACAACGGCTGGTACGGCATTGATGGTGTGGCCGGTGACCTGACCACCTTCGGCAAGGTCGTCTCCGGTGGTCTGCCGGCAGCTGCCTTCGGTGGTCGCCGCGACGTCATGGAGTACTTGGCTCCGAACGGTCCGGTGTACCAGGCAGGCACACTCTCCGGTAACCCGGTCGCTATGGCAGCTGGACTGGCCAACCTGGAAAATGCCACGAAGGATGTCTATGACACCGTCGCAGCCAACGCAGATCGCCTGGCCACGATTCTGTCCGACGCCCTGACCAAGCAGGGCGTGGCCCACCACATTCAGCGTGCGGGCACGATGCTCTCGCCACGCTTCGCCGAGGGCGAGGGCCATAACTTTGAGCAGATGCAGGCAGCGGATACTTTCCGCTACCCGGCTTTCTTCCACGCCCTACTGGCCAATGGTGTCTACCCGCCGGCTTCTTGCTACGAGACCTGGTTCGTCTCCGCTGCGCTGACCGACGCCGACTTCGAGATTATCGAGCGTGCAGCAGCCCGCGCGGCCGAGGCGGCGGCAACCGCCAAGCCGGAGTAGGTGACACGTGCCGAACAAGACCAATTCGCAGGCCGAGCAGCAGGAATCGCAGCCGACACAGCCGGAGAACCAGGCATCCAAGCGTGCAACAAAGCACGCCAAGACCACGGTCGTACATCTCGTCCGCCACGGCGAGGTTTATAACCCGGATAAGATTCTCTACGGTCGCCTGCCCGGCTGGCACTTGTCTGAGCGCGGTCAGCGCCAGGCAGCGGCCACGGCCTCGTCCTTCGAAGGCCACGACATCCGCTACTTCGCCTGCTCTCCGCTGCAGCGCACGCAGGAAACCTCGCGGCCCTTCACCGAGGTAATCGGCATGAAGCCGACCCTGGATGAAGATTTGCTGGAGGCTGGCAACTCCTTTGAGGGTTTGCACATCAAGGGCATTGACTCCGCACTGTGGAATCCGAAGTACTGGCCACGGCTGCGTCGTCCGAGCGTGCCCAGTTGGGGCGAGCCCTACGAGGAGATCGCGGACCGTATGTTCCACGCCATCGAGCGAGCCCGCGAGGCCGCCGAAGGAGCGGAAGCGGTGCTGGTGACGCACCAGCTGTGCATCATTGCAGCTCAGCGTCGTGCGCGGTACTTGAAGCTCGCCCACAACCCGGCAACTAGGCAGTGCGATCTGGCGAGCGTGACCTCTTTGATCTTCGTCGGAGACACCATTGTCGACGTGCGCTACAGTGAACCGGCCGGTCACCTGTAAGGTGAATAAATAGTCTTGTTGAAGTTTCACTGACCCCGGAAGGTGGCACCCCAGGTGGCCAAGGTCTCATCGTCCCGAATTGCAGCAACGCTGGCGGCAGCAACTCTGTCTCTGTCGCTCGTGGCATGTAACCCCGGAGAGTCGGTGGGACACGACGCCGTTGCCGTTGGCGGTCAGTTCGAGTTCGTTTCTCCGGGTGGTCAGCAAATCATTGACTACGCACCGGAGGAGCGCAAGCCGGTCGGCAATGTCTTCGGTCCTTCTCTCGAGGACGACGACAAGGAAATCTCCCTCGATGACTTCAAGGACCAGATTGTGGTTCTGAACGCCTGGGGCCAGTGGTGCGCACCGTGCCGCTCCGAGTCGGATGACCTGCAGTACGTCCAAGAACAGATGGAAGAGGAAGGCATCGGCACTGTCCTCGGCATTAACGTCCGCGACAATGTCCGCCAAGCTCCCATCGACTTTGTGAAGGACAACGGCATCACCTACCCGTCCATCTACGATCCGGCTTTCGTCAACGCCGGTGCGCTCGGTGGTATCCCGGCGTCGGTGATTCCGACGACCATCATCCTGGACAAGCAGCACCGCCCGGCGAAGGTCTTCCTCCGCGAGGTCGATCACACCATGCTGATGAAGGCTGTCAATGAAGTGAAGGCGGAGGGCTAGGCCCCGGCATGTCAACTCTTGCCATGGACACGATCTTTTCTGCCGATGGCATCGGCCAACAGTTCGCCGACGTCGCCACCGGCGGTCCCATTGTGTTGGGGCTGCTCGCCGCTGCACTGGCCGGTCTCGTCTCCTTCGCCAGCCCGTGCGTTATTCCGCTTGTGCCCGGTTATGTCTCCTATCTCACTGGTATTTCCGGAGCATCGGGGGCGCAGGGCAATGGCGTGACGACGGGAGTTGCGGACGCAACCGCCGTCGATAAGCATGACGGCGATGGACACCGTGGCCAGCGTTCCTCAACAGCCCGCGTCGGCCTGGCTGCGTTGCTGTTCGTGTTGGGCTTTACTGTCATTTTTGTGCTGGGTTCGGCCTCTATTTTCGGGCTCGTGTCCACGTTGCGTTTGCAGGCGCGCACGCTGACGATTGTTGGTGGCGTGGTGACCATCGTGATGGGACTTGCCTTCATGGGCATGGTGCCAGCGCTGCAGAAAGACACCCGCATGGCGCCGAAGCGCTGGACCACGTGGCTGGGAGCGCCACTGCTCGGCGCGGTGTTCGCGCTGGGGTGGACGCCGTGTCTGGGCCCGACGCTGACTGCAATTATTTCGGTGTCCGCAGGTACACAGGGCATGACTGCGGCCAGGGGAGTGGCGCTGATTATCGCTTACTGCCTGGGGCTGGGGCTGCCGTTCATTTTGGTGGCGCTGGGGTCGGCACGTGCGATGCGTGGAGTGGACTTCTTGCGTAAGCACTCGCGAACCATTCAGCTCATCGGTGGTGTGGCGCTGGTGCTGGTCGGAATTGCCCTGGTCACGGGACTGTGGGATGTTTTTGTTGCCTGGGTTCAGGCCGCTTTTATTACTGATACGGTAACGCCAATTTAGTGAAAGATTTTTTCAATGTCGGTGAATTGGAATAAGGTACGACAGCCCTTCCAGCAGGTCTGGAATTGGTTGACCAGCATGCGCACGGCGCTGATTCTGCTGTTCATCCTCGCTTTCGCAGCGGTTCCGGGTGCCCTGTTGCCGCAGCGCTCGCTGAATAAGGACAAGGTCGACCAGTATCTTGCCGCCAACGGCAAGACCGCCGAGATCATGGATAAGCTGCAGCTTTTCGATGTCTTCTCGTCCGTCTGGTTCGTCGCCATCGTGGCATTGCTGCTGATTTCCCTGGTCGGCTGCATTATTCCGCGCACCATCGACCACTACAAGGCCATGAAGACACCACCGGCTAGGGCGCCGAAACGGTTGGCGCGTCTTCCGCTTCACGACGAAGCCGTGGTCGATGCTTCCGCGGACGAAGTTTCTGAGCGGGTGCGTGAGCGCCTGAACAAGTGGGCGTTGACCGAGACTCCAGCAGATGAAGATCGCGCCGGGGCACGCTCCTTTTCCGCGGAGAAGGGCTACCTGCGTGAGCTCGGCAACTTGGTATTCCACCTGGGCATTGCGCTGCTGATTATCATCGTCGGCTTGGGGCGCATGATCTATTACGAGGGCCAGGTCATTCTGCTGACCAACACCGGCACCGAAATTTCTGATGACAACGTCAACAGCGCGGTGGGCGTTCCGTTCTGTAACACCGCTGCGGCGAACTATGACTCGCTGCGCTCGGGAAACACCTTCGACGGTACGACTTTGAACCCGTTCTGTATTCAGGTAGAGGACTTCGCGGCCGATTACCTGCCGAACGGCCAGGCCAAGATGTTTACCTCGCACATCCGATTCGCAGAAGAAGAGGATATGCGTAAGCCTGTCGATGAGTGGGAGAAGACCACGCTGCAGGTCAACCACCCTCTGCGCGTCGCCGGTGACCGCGTCTACCTGCAGGGGCACGGCTTTGCGCCTGCGTTCAAGGTGACCTGGCCGAATGGCGAGTCGCGTACGTCGATTGTCCAGTTCCGTCCGGATGATCCGACCTTCTTCCTGTCCTCTGGTGCGCTGCGCTTCGACCCACCAGCAGGCATGTACCCGGACTTGTTCGAGCGCCGCCAGAACCAGATTGCAATCGAGGGACTGTTCGCTCCGACCGCGGAGTTTACTGGTGAAAAGGGTGCTCTGCTGCAGTCCTCTTACCCGGCGATGCAAGACCCGGCCGTGGCTGTCGACATCTACCGCGGCGACGCGGGCTTGGACACCGGTCGTTCGCAGGGGCTGTTTTCCCTCGACCGCGATCTGATGCACTCGGGTCAGCTGGCTAAGGAAGCCCGCGTCAACCTCAAGCAGGGCGAATCCACCGAGCTTGCCGACGGCACCAAGATTGAATTCCTCGGTGCGAAGGAATTCGTCAACTTGCAGGTTTCGCACGATCCCACGCAGTTCTGGGTGCTGGTGGCAACTGTGGCCGCACTGGCGGGCATGGTTCTTTCGTTGGGCATTAAGCGCCGACGTGTTTGGGTGCGCATGTTCCCGCTGGAAGATGGCCGCACTCGCGTTGAGTTCGGTGGCCTTGCCCGCACCGACAAGGCAGGTTGGGGCGAGGAGTTCCAGTACATCGTAGATGACATCCTGGAACGTGACAGTGATGACGAGGATGCTGCTGACAACAATGCTGCGACCGACGAGAGCGCGGACGACAAGGACAAAAGCTAACTGACCACTAAGTCTGGTCCATCATTACTGCAGGGTGAATGCGCGGGGGCGAGAATTGCGCCTCCGCGCATTTTTGCGTCCCCCGTGTCCCCGGTCCCCTTTTGCTTAGTCCTGCTTTAGTACTAGGGTTTGAAGAAGTATTCCGCTAATTCCACACTTTGGAGCCAAGTACATGCTCGTCAATAAGACACTGGCGCAGTTTTCGGACTGGTCGTACTTCACGGCCTTCGCCTTTTATCTTGTGGCCTTTGTTATTTCCATTGCCTACTACAGTCGTCGTATCGCGGCCGCTGAAGCGAAAAGCCAGGTTGCGGAACGCGAGCTGGTAGCCGCCGGTGCGGGTGAGGGAGCTACCACCGCTAGTGTTGCTGACTCGGGGGAGTCGGCGACGAAGTCGTCGGCAAGCGAGCCTAAGAACCAGGTGCTGACGAACCGACTCGGCGTTGTGACGGAAATGCTGATTTACGTCGGGGTGGCCGTGCACTTTGCATCGGTGCTGCTGCGTGGCCTGGCCGTGCAGCGTTTCCCGTGGGGCAACCTCTACGAGTACGTATCAGTTTCAATCCTCTTTGCTATGGCAATTGCAGCTGGCGTACTGCATCGTGAAACCATGCGTGTGTTCTGGCCGTGGCTGTTGGCTCCGATTCTGGCGCTGATGTTTTACGGTGGTAAGAACCTATATGTTGAGGCTGCTCCGGTGGTGCCGGCACTGCAGTCGATTTGGATTCCGGTTCACGTCTCGATTATTTCTATCGGGTGCAGTATCGCACTGATTTCCGGTGTTGCCTCGATTCTCTACATGCTGCGGATGTACAACCGCGAGGGCAAGGAAAAGGGCTTCCTGGGCAAACTGGTCGCGCCGCTGCCGGATGCTCAAAAGCTGGATGCGATTGCTTACCGCACCGCTATTTGGTCCTTCCCACTGTTCGGTCTGGGCATTGTGCTGGGCGCTATCTGGGCCGAGTCCGCATGGGGTCGTTACTGGGGCTGGGACCCGAAGGAGACCACGGCGCTGATTACCTGGATTATCTACGCCCTGTACCTGCACGCTCGCGCGACTTCGGGTTGGCGTAATACCAAGGCCGCGTGGATCAACATCTTCGGTTTTGCCACCATGGTGTTCAACCTCTTCTTCATCAACCAGGTGGTTTCGGGCCTGCACTCCTACGCTGGTCTGAACTAAGTCTTCACACTTGTACAAAGCCGGCATCGCCGGGTGAACTAGAATCGCTTCCATGCGCGTTCTCGTCACCGGTGGTGCCGGCTTTATTGGTTCCAACTTCGTTCTCCGCACTCTGGCTACACGGCCCGATGTGAATGTCACGGTGCTGGACGCTTTCACCTATGCCGCGAACCCTGCGAGCTTGGATGGCGCGGACTGTGAAATCATCCGCGGCGATGTTCGTGACGCGGAGCTGATCGATCGCCTCGTGCCCCGCTTCGACGTGGTCGTCCACTTCGCCGCAGAGAGCCATAACGACAATTCGCTGGTGGATGCCGATCCCTTCGTCACCACTAATGTCATGGGCACCGTGAATCTGGCCAAGGCTTGCGCCACCCACGACGTCCGCCTTCACCACATCTCCACCGACGAGGTCTTCGGCGATCTCGCTCTCGACGATCCAGCACGCTTTACGACGGCCACCGCGTACAAACCCTCCAGCCCCTACTCGGCCTCCAAGGCTTCAGCGGATCACTTTGTCCGGGCGTGGGTGCGCAGCTTCGGGTTGGTTGCGACGATTAGTAACTGCTCGAACAACTACGGGCCGAGGCAGCATCCGGAGAAGCTGATTCCCCGCCAGATCTGTGGTCTGTTGCGCGGTCGTAGCCCTCGCGTGTACGGCACTGGCGAGAATGTTCGGGACTGGATTCACGTCGATGACCACAACGACGCGGTCTGGGCAATCTTGGATTCTGGCGAGGTGGGGGAGACCTACCTGATTGGTGCCGATGGCGAGCGTTCCAACCTCGACGTGGTCGGAGACATCCTGGAGGGCTTCGGTCGTGAGCGGTCCGACTTTGTCCATGTCACTGACCGCCCGGGGCATGACCGTCGTTATGCGATTGACCCCGCATCCATCCGCAGCCTTGGCTGGCAGCCGCGCTACCAAGACTTTTCCGCGGGGCTCGCCGAGACCATCGACTGGTATCGCGCCAACGAGTCCTGGTGGGCGGCGGCCTACGATGCCGCTGAGGCTGGCTACGCGGAGCGCGAGCAGGAGTTGTAGTTCGCTGCTGGGGCATGCCTAGCGAACCCTCAACGCACACTCAGTGCACACTCAACGCGTGCCACAGCCTCAGCCCGGGCGCCCCGTCTACACTTGTTACCCATGAGCCCTAAGAGCACATTCCAGCCCACTTCTATCGACGGCGTTTTCACCTTCGAACCGGTCATCCACGGCGACAGCCGCGGTAGTTTCCACGAGTGGTATCGCCTCGACGCATTCGCCGAGGCCACGGGCTACCCGTTCTTCCCGGAGCAGGCCAACATGAGTGTCTCCGCCGCAGGCGTTGTCCGTGGCCTGCACTTCGCTGACGTCAGCACCGCGCCAGATGGCCACCCCGGCCAGGCGAAGCTGGTTACTTGTCCCGCGGGCCACATCCTCGACATTGCGGTTGACCTGCGTCGCGGCTCCGATACCTTCGGCAAGGTCGAGGTTTTCGAGCTCGACAGCAAGACCCGCCGAGTGGTCTATCTGCCCAACGGCATCGGACATGGCTTCGTCTCGCTTGCCGACGACTCTGTGCTCACTTACCTCACTTCCACCGGTTACAACCCGGAGGCAGAGCGTGCTGTTAGCATCCAGGACCCGACTCTCGGAATTGACCTGGCTGCGCTGCTGGCCAAGGGTGGTCTCACCGACGCGGACATGATTCTCTCCGAGCGCGATCAGAAGGCTCCGACTATCGAGCAGTTCGAGGCCGAGGGCAATAAGCTCCCCAGTGAGTTTGACTGCAAGGATCTTGAGAACATGGCTCGCGACGAGTGGGCAATCGCCAACGAAGCGGCCGGGCAGTAAGGCAGAAAGGCGCGAGCACTATGAAGGGCATCATCCTCGCAGGTGGTACGGGCTCTCGGCTGTTTCCCATCACACTTGGCGTAAGCAAGCAGCTGGTTCCCGTCTATGACAAGCCGATGATCTACTACCCGCTGAGCACGCTGATGCTAGCGGGAATCAGGGACATCCTCGTCATCACCACGCCACATGATGCCCCGCAGTTTGAACGCTTGCTTGGCGACGGCTCGCAGTGGGGCCTCACCCTCACCTTTGCCACCCAAGACGAGCCCCGTGGTCTCGCTGAAGCGTTCATCATCGGTGCGGACCACATCGGCGATGACTCCGTTGCCCTCATCCTCGGCGACAACATCTTTTACGGTGCTGGCTTGGGCACGCAGCTGCGCCGCTTCCATAACGTCGATGGCGGAGCGATCTTCGCCTACTGGGTCGCAGATCCCACAGCCTATGGAGTCGTGGACTTCGACCAAAGCGGCAAAGCCGTGGCGATCCAGGAGAAACCGAAGAAACCACGCAGCCATTTCGCGGTGCCTGGTTTGTACTTCTATGATGCCGAGGTTGTTGAGATAGCTCGCTCGCTGCAACCGTCGTCACGCGGCGAATTGGAAATCACGGATGTTAACCGCGCCTACTTGGAGCGCGGGAAACTGCAGGTAGAGGTGCTGCCGCGCGGCACGGCATGGCTGGACACGGGCACGGTGGACAATCTGATGGCCGCGGGCGATTTCGTGCGCACGATTGAGCAGCGCCAGGGGCTAAAGATTGGCTCGCCGGAAGAGGTGGCGTGGCGCATGGGATTCATCGACGATGCAGCGCTTAGCGCGCGTGCCGACGCCCTCAGCGCCAGCGGCTACGGGGAGTACCTGCAGCAGTTGTTGCTGCGAGGCAAAGACGTTTAGTCGGTTTCGCTGGGATTATCGGGGTTGTCGTCCTGCTCCCGTTCGCGCCGCTCCTGCAGCTCCTGCTCACGTTTACGGCGATCGAATTCGGCCTTCTTGAGCTTCCAGAGAAACTCCGGATCATCGTCGGGAGCGAGCGGACGGGGTTCCGGTTGCGGAGCGGAAATACGTCGCATGCCGTTGCCGCGACTGCCGGGGCCAAATGCCTTCCACAGCATGACTACGACAAGGATGATGAACAGCAGCAGAATGAGCCGACCCATGTAATAGCTAACCTCCTGGATTTACCGACTAGAATACGCAACGAGTCCCGTAGTGCCCACGAGGGGTATCGCACTGCATGCGGTACGGCGTACAGAGTTCGTTAGGGTACAAAGGAACGTTGGACACGAACAGCCATGGACGCTAGCAACGCCCGGGCACAGCACAGGCGTAACACGTAGAGGTGAGGGTTTAATGACCAATCCAGCAGAGCAGGACAAGTTGGCTTCTGAGGCTCAGATGCCAGCAGCTCCGGTGACCAAGAATGCTGGTCGCGGCAATGCCATGAAGGGGCTGTTCTGGTACGGCCTTGCTCGTCTGCTGCTATTCCTAGTGCTGTTCTTCATTCTGCTCGTGATTATCTACCTCGTTAATGTGCAGATTCCGGCTGCAATTACGGCTGTGTTCGCACTGATTATTGCGATGCCGCTGTCGGTTTTTGTGTTCCCGAAGCTGCGCGTCCAGGCCAATGAGTCTGTTGCAGTGTGGTCGGAGAACCGCCGCGCGCACAAGGAATACATTGCGCAGCAGATTAAGGACCGCGAGGAAAACTAGCGCACCTTCTCTAACACTCGCTCGATTGCCCGGTTCACCGCTTCAGGCGCCTCCAGCGGCAACATGTGGCCGGCCCCGTCGACTTCAACCAGTTCGGCGTCCGGCCACTTTTCCATAATTAGGTCTGCTTGCTTGCGCGGAGTGACATCGTCCTTCGTGCCCACCAGTACCGCTCCTGGCAAGCTCGCCAAGTAAGGTCCGGCCGCGAACTCGTCGTGATCCTGCAGGTCGTCGAGATATCCCACGAAAGTTTCCAGCGGTGTTTCATTAATCATGGCCGCGTGGAACTCGATGATCTCGTAGTCCGTGCGCCGGGCGAACACCGCCACCGCCAACGACGGCGCCATCAGTGACGCGATTGCCTCGCGGAACTTGCGAATCTCCTTCGGCGAGGACTCAATTGCATTGCGCGCCGCATCCGCCACCGGGGACGCCAGAATCTGCGGCACACCCTGGGCGGCCAGCTTGTCGATAGACGTGGAAATCAACACTACGCCCGCGATCCGACGGCGAATGCTCTCCTCGGCAGCCCGCACCATGTGCAGTGCAATCAAACCGCCTAGCGAATGCCCAACCACAATGAGCTTGCCGGTCGCGGCACGTTCCGCGATCACGGCAAGCGCATCGGCCGCAGCCCCTTCGACCGTGCAGAGTGAAGCCGGAACCGCACCGGTCTGGCCGTGGCCGCGCAGATCCATAGTCAACAGGCGTGCTTCCGGGTGCGACTTCCGCAGCGCGTTGAACTGCCGGTACCAGGACTCGCCAGCCAGGGTGAAGCCGTGGACGAAGACGATGGTCACGGGTTCTTTGGCGGGTTCGCTAGGTTCAACCTCGTACCAGTGCACCGGAATATCGGTGGTGACAGCATCCGGCTTGTCGCTGGCCTTCCGCTCATCGTCCTTGGCCGCAATCTCGGCTGTGACCGGTGCGGTCTTGATATGCACCACGCCGGTTGACGTGAGATTGGTGAGTCCCGGTTCACGGGTCTGTGAATGCAGCGCGCCGTGCTCCAGCGCCAGTCGGCGTCGTCCCGATTTGGTCAGGCGCAGAGCAGCGCTGCGGGCGAAAGCTGGAGCCTTGGCTGCTGTGTCGCCAACTCGGGTTGCGGCCTCCTGGACGTCGTCAAGCGCCTTGTGCGTCAGTGTGCGGAAGTCCATCGGTACCCCCTAGCTGAGCGCGAGTGCGAGTGCCGTAATGACGGACCAGGCAAGCATCATCTTGCCGGTAAGCCCCAGTACCGGGATGAGCTCCTTGCCCTTCTTATGCATGCGAATTGGCTCGGAGGCCTTCACCCACAGCGGCACGATGAGCAGACCCACCAGCGCCCATGGGCGCCAGAAAGCGATAAAGATGCTGGCCAGCGCGGGCATGAGGGAGAGAATCTGCCAGACGATGCGGGTGCGGAAGTCGCCCAGGCGAACTGCCAAGGTGATCTTGCCGGTGGCGGCGTCGGTGGGGATGTCGCGCAAGTTGTTCGCCAGGTTCACGGCAGAAGACACCGAACCAATACCAATTGCGCAGGCCAGGCCGACCCAAGACAGCGAGCCCGTCTGGGTGAATTCCGTGCCGAGCACCGCGACGAGACCGAAGAAGACGAAGACCGAGACCTCGCCAAGTCCGCGATAACCGTAGGGATTTTTACCGCCGGTGTAGAACCACGCAGCCGCGATGCACAGTGCACCGACCAGAATGAGCCACCACGCGCTCATCAGGGACAGCGCCACACCGGCAAGACCGGCGACACCAAAGGAACCGAACGCCGCGTACTTCACAACCTTCGGCTCGACCAGACCAGAACCCGTCAGGCGCAGCGGGCCCGAGCGGTCATCGTCAGTGCCGCGGATGCCATCGGAGTAGTCGTTGGCGAAGTTCACGCCCACAATCAACGCCCACGCGACAACCAGCGCGAGCACCGCACGTCCCCAGATAATCGGCGCGTGCGTCGATGCCGCTCCGACACCGACGATGACCGGCGCAAACGCATTCGCCCAGGTATGGGGGCGCGCGCCTTCCAGCCAATCGCTTAACGACGCCGTTGCAGGACTCTTTGGTGCTTCAGACATGAATTAATAATAGGACGTGACACCAAATGCCTTGAACTAATGCGTGTCTGAATGAGCTAAAAGAGCGCCGCGACTTTCTTCCGGTCGACCTTGCCCGGACCAATCAGTGGCAGGACCTCCACGCGACGCAGGTCCTTGGGAATCATCCAGTGATTGATTCGCCCGGCGTCTTCAGCATCGCCGAGCCCGTCCATGACATCGCCGAGCTCAGCGATGCCTTCATACGCTGCGACGATAGCGTGGCCGAGCCGTGGGTGTGGCACACCGACCACGCAGGCTCCCGTAACTCCATCGATGGCGAGCAGTTCACGTTCGAGGACTTCGGGGTGCAGCTTCAACCCGCCGGAGTCGATGATGGTGTCCAGGCGTCCCGTAATGACTAGTCGGCCATCGTGGATCTCGCCCGCATCGGAGGTGGCGAACCAACCTGGTTTATGGAAAGCCTCGTGACTGGGCGCGTTGCGGTAACCGTGTGCAATCATCGGTCCGCCCAGCCAAACGCGACCATTTTCGATGGCGACCTGTGCACCTTCGATGGGCTGTCCGTCATAGACGCAGCCGCCGGCTGTCTCGGAGGAACCATAGGTGGTCACGACGTTGATGCCGAGTTCTTCGGCGCGCGCTGCCACCTGCGGGTTCAAGGCTGCGCCGCCGACAAGTACGGCATCGAAGAGGCGCAGGGCAGCCGCGCCAAAGGGTTCTTCCATCGCCTTGGCCAGCTGCATCGGAGCCAGCGAGGTGTAGGCGCGGTGGCCGGCGCCAGCGCCTGTGAGAGCCTCGGCGCCGTCGGCGAATGCGGCTACATCAAAACCGTCTGTCACATCCACACACACCGGATCCGTGCCCGCGAGCAGCGAACGAATGAGAACCTGCAGGCCAGCGATATGGTAGGCCGGCATCGCCAGCATCCACTGTCCTTCACCGCCGAGCCACTGATGTGTAGCGGTAGCAGAGGAGACCAAGTTATCCACCGTCAGTTGTGCACCCTTGGGAGTGCCGGTGGAACCGGAGGTGCCGACAACAAGCGCGATGGATTCATCAATTGGCTCACCTGCGCGTTGTGAGTTCCGCAAGATTGAGGCGCGCGTGCCGTCGTGAAGCGGAACGGGAAGAAAAGAGACCTCGCCGTTCAGCGCGGCTCGGAGGTCGGGCAGGATGGCGGTCGGGTCGTGGGGATTGACGGAAAGCAGGCTGAGCGTACGCACAACCCAAACCATAGCCCGTGTTGTGCCGTAGTTTCTGGTGGCGAGGTCGGAACAATCGTGGCCTCGGGCGCGTTGCGCAGACCAAAGACAGTCATAGATAGAAGGGCATCGAAAATGGGTTGGATTTTTGGTAGGTCAGCGGAGCTGGTGCCGGAAGATGAGGCACTAAAGGGCGGCTCGCACCCGGTGTTGGAAAATCCGAAGCCGCATGCGGTGCTCGGCACGCCAATCACCGGTCCATGGGAGGATGGCCAGGAGGTCGTCTACATCGGTATCGGCTGTTACTGGGGTGCTGAGAAGCTGTTTTGGGAAACACCGGGTGTGCTCAGCACGTCGGTCGGGTTCGCCGGTGGCGTGACGCCGAATCCCACCTACCGCGAGTCCTGCACTGGGCGGACCAACCACACCGAGATTGTGGAGGTCGTCTATGACCCGGAGCAGATTAGCTTCGACCAGTTGGTCGCGAAGGCCTTCGAGGCCCACGATCCCACGCAGGGCTACCGCCAGGGTAATGATGTCGGCACGCAATACCGTTCCGCGATTTACACGACGACGCCCGAGCAGGCGCGCCGGGCGCAGGAGATCGCCGATGCGTACGCACCGAAGCTTGCCGACGCTGGCCTGGGCCCCATCACCACGGAGATTAAGCCACTGTCGGAGACCCCAGCAGGGGAGTACTACCGAGCTGAGGATGAACATCAGCAGTACTTGTTTAAGAATCCGAACGGCTACTGCCCAGTGCATTCGACCGGCGTGGCCTGCGGAATTTAAAGGCGAAACTTCGTAGAACGCCTTATTGCAATTAGTAAAACTCACTGAGAAAAGTAAGGTGGTTGTATTAATCCGATAGTCGAATAGGAGTGAACCCTTGTGGTGAAGCAAGTACTGCGCGTTGCATTTGCTTTCGTCGGCATCGTCGTCGGCGCGGGCTTTGCGACGGGTCAGGAAATCATGCAATACTTCGTCGCCTTTGGCATCAATGGTGTCTGGGGTGCCGTTCTCTCGGCGGTGATTATGAGCCTGATGGCGATGATTATTTTGCAGCTGGGAAGCTACTTTCAGGCCAGCGAGCACGGCGAAGTTTTCCGACGCGTATCGCACCCCATCTTCTCGCGAGTACTGGACATTGGCGTGATTATCACGCTCTTCGCCACCGGGTTCGTCATGTTCGCCGGTGCCGGTGCCAACATGGAGCAGCAGTGGGGTATCCCCGTGTGGATCGGTGCCGTAATCATGGTGCTGGTGACCATCGCAGCCGGTTTCCTCGATGTTGACCGAGTGACCACAGTGATCGGTTCCATCACGCCGTTTATCGTCGGCTTTATCCTGCTGGCCAGTGTTTATACGCTGGCGTTCACCGAGGCCACCCCAGCCGCGGAGCAGGCAGCTGCCGTTGCGGAAGTCCCGACCACTCTGCCGAACTGGGTTGTCGCCGCAGTGAACTATGTCGGCTTTAACCTGATGGTTGCGGTTTCCATGGCGATTGTTATTGGCGGTAGCCTGTTCAATCCCCGCGCCGCAGGAGCCGGTGGATTTACCGGTGGTTTGATCTACTCCGCGATGCTGCTGATCACCACCATCACGCTGTTCCACACTGTTGGTACCGTCGCCACCGATGCCGTGCCAATGCTCACTGTCATTAATCGTCTGCACCCGTGGCTGGGCCAGGCCATGGCCGTGGTGATTCTTGGCATGATCTTCAACACGGCACTTGGCATGTTCTACGCGCTGGGGCGTCGCGTCACCGCTAAGCACCCGGAAAAATTCAAGATTGTTTACGTCAGCCTGGTTCTGCTCGGTTTCGCCTTGAGCTTCATGGGCTTCCAAAACCTGATCGGTTGGGTCTACCCAATCTTGGGCTACATCGGGCTGCTGCTCATTACTGTCATGCTTGTTGCCTGGTTGCGCGGCCGCGAGCGCATCAGTGAAGAAACTTCCCGCCGCAAGCGCATCTTCCGCCTGGTCCGCCGAGGACGGAACCAGGAAGCTCGCAAGGAAATTGAAGACTCCAACCTCAGTGTCGAAGAGGTTCGCGAGGCTATCGAGGAGTAGGTGGGGTGGCGCGTGACTGCAGTCAGCTCTGCTGTTTGCGCCGCCGTCAGCTCCGGGTGCGGATGGCCTTTAGCGATGTCGCCCGAGCCCAAGCCACGAACGCCGCCATCACAATGGCGGACACGAGAACCATCACTGGCCACCGATCGGGGTAATCACGGACTACCCAAGTCCATCCCCATTCCGAGGTCCACCACAACGGTGAGGCGCTGAGGACATCACCGCCAACCATCACCGCCCAACCCCCGAGCGCGACCGAGACAAAGATTGCGGCCGCCACACTTTGCCGCGCAATTAAGCCGGTCACGGCCACAATTATCGCGGCCACAAGAGACGCGATTACCGCCTGGTACGGCCAGGGGTTAATGCCGGTCTGGCTATTGGTCTCGCCGCCTGCACCACTGATAACCACCGCAACCACCAGCACCGGCACGAGAAACGCCATATCCAAGGCAAACAGTCGGAGCGTGATGCTGCGTCGCGCACGCCGATACATCAGTGCTGGCCAGGCATCGGCTTGCGAAGTCCATGTCATGATGGCCACCACTGTTGCGGCCGTCGGCACGCAGACGAAACTCAGCAGCCCCAGCGCATACTCCGGGTTCCACACCACACGCACGACCGCAAGTCCGGCAAGCATCAGCGCTGCGAGACTCCACCAGGTGCGCCAGGGAAGGGTCGCGCTCATGCCATGGCTTAACGACGAAGTGCTGCGTTCCCGGCCCGTCGGCAAGCTGAGAGATTTTCCGTGCGCAAGCAATGCGATGGCAAATAGACCTAGCCCGAGGAGTAAATGCAGCAACGCGGGCGGCAGGATGGCGATGTTCCAGATCTCGCTGTCGGCGGGAGCCGAGATGGAATTAGCCTGCACTCCGTGGATAGGTAACGTTGGGCGGATTGCCCAGGTCCACGGGAGAACTTTCCAGTTTGGGCTCATGGCGTCCAGTGTTCCTGCGATGGCCCAAGCGATGGAAGCGAGCGGAGCGAGGAAGAGAGCTGCGCGTGGCACAAGGCGCCATAGGGCAAGGCTGAATGTCCAGAAGACGAAGAATGACAACGTGCTAAAGAGCGTGAATTGCAATGCGGTGCTCACGCTCCGGGCAAGGAGTGCAGCCATCAATGCGTGACCGAGGGCCGCGGAGGCAATGACAGTGGCTGCGCGGGCAAGGAGCACTCGAGTGCCCGAGATATTGCGCCAGATTAGGCCGCCTTGGCGGAGTTTTTCTTCACGGTTTTGGCCGATGACGGACGTAATAGCAGCCAGGGGAGGAAGCAGGATAAGCGAGTAGATGTGGGCGCTCGCCATGGCGGTGGCGTCAACGCCTCTAGAAAAGACCATGCTGACCAGAGCGATTGCCACCATGATGATGGGAAGAAACATGGTGAGTGACCACTTTGCCCGCAGTAGCTCGGCGCGGAAGTAGCGGCGGGCAGGAACGGTGCGCGTGTTAAGAGTGCGCGTGTGCGGTTGAGTGCTCATCGGGCAACACCTACTGCGGTGAAGAAAGCTTGCTCGAGGGATTGACCAGCAGCCGCAAAGTCAGCCAGCGGGCCTTCGTAGACCAGTCGGCCACCAGCAAGGACGCCAAGGTGGTCAACGCTCTTCTCGACCTCTCCGAGTTGATGGGAGGACACCACGACGGCCTTGCCACTAGCGGCAAGATTTCGCAACAAGGTGCGCAGGCCCACGATAGCTTCGGGGTCGAGGCCGTTGGTGGGCTCGTCGAGAAGCACAATGTCGGGGTCGGTGAGCAGCGCCATCGCTAGCGAGAGACGAACCTTCATGCCGGTGGAGAAAGCGCGGGCACGCTTGTTACCAGCATGAAGTCCGACCAAGTCGAGGACTTCGGCGATACGGCTCTTGTCCGTGCCGGTCAGATGTGCGTGCACTTTGAGATTGTCGGTGGCTGAGAGCTGTGGGTAGAACGCCGGGCCATTGATGGAGGCGCCGATGCGGTCCAGGTCGACAACGGACCACGGGTGTCCCGCGATGCTGATTTCACCGGAGTAGGGAATTAGCCCAAGCACCGTGCTCATCAACGTGGATTTACCTGCCCCGTTGAGTCCCAATAGCCCGTAGACCTCGCCGGCGCGGACGTTCATATCGAGGCCGTTCAGGACAGGTTCGTTCTTGCCGTAGGAGACAGTGATGCCGCGCAGCTGAAGGAGGGGAGCGGCGGCATCTGCGGAAGGGCCTGAGGTAGGGGTTGGTGCGTTCATGCCTTAAGTAATAGGAGTGTTTGGCACGGTTCGCGCCCTCCCTGAGGATGAGGTGGCGGAAACATCCTCCCTAGGGAGGAGGCGATAGCGAGGATGACGGTACCAGCGAGGAGAAGCTACAGCAGCCCGTTTTTCGCAGCCCAAATGACAAGATCCACGCGACTGCGTGAGCCCGTCTTGGTCAACAGGGATTTCACATGGGTTTTCACTGTCGTTGTAGCAACAACCAACCTGCGAGCAATTTCGTCATTGGAAAGCCCTTGGCAGACGAGGTTCAAAATCTCCTGTTCGCGGGGTGTGAATTGGGTTCCTGTGTGAGTGGGGTCTGAGTCAGCGCCATGTGTCGAGAACGCTCTCGCTGGCTGTCCTGAGTGCGGTGCGCGCGGTGAAACATGCCGCAACACCATCGGCGTCACCTTCGGATCGATGACTCCTTCACCACGGTGGATACGCATGATGGCCGAAAGCAGCTCACGGGGATTGGAGTCTTTGAGCAAAAAGCCTGCGGCCCCAGCTTCTAAAGCGCCGAGCACCAGGTCTTCTTCGCGGAAAGTGGTCAGTACCAAGACTTTTGGAGTGGAAGCGCGAGCCGCACCTCCGGACGGCACGCCTCGCACAATCTGCCGTGTGGCCTCGATACCGTCCATCACGGGCATTCGAATGTCCATGACGACCACATCCGCACCGGAGGCACGACGCACAGCCTCGGCGCCGTCGCCCACGGCACCAATGACTTTCATCTGCGGGTGGGCATCAATAAGCTGCGCGAAAGACTGTCGAATCAGAGCCTGATCTTCAGCCACTAGTACTCGAATTACACCCATTGCTCGTCTTTCTCGACAGAATCGCCAGTCAGCCTTGCTTCGGTCGAACTGCTTACAGCCGAATACTGACGCGGAACATGCCGTCGCTTTCACCATAAGTCATCTCACCACCGAGCTGCGCCACGCGTTCATCCAGACCAATCAGGCCAGCGCCAGCTCGCTTCCTGGGTTCCAAAGTATCGCTCGCAGCCCGATTTGCGGTCACCAAATGTACCCGCGCCGGGCTGTCATCAGCATCGGCAGGTGGATCGATTACCAGTGCCAGCTGACCAGCGCCCGATGAGTGCTTGGCCATATTCGCGGCCAACTCCGTCACTGCCCGCACCAAAGTCAAACGCTTCGCGAGTGGCCAATCCACCAGGTCTCCATAAGACTCCGGCAGAGTCACCGAAACATCGCGACCCGGCGGACAAACTGCCGCAACCAGACGCGGAATCTCATTCGGGTCAGCGCTAATCTCGCCGCCATCACGTAGCGCATCGACAAGCGCATGCACATCCCGCAACGATTGGTCTGCGGTCTGGGCAATACCTTCCAGCGTGGTCTTTTCAGCAGCGGATTCCGCTCGTGAGCCATCCATCTCCGCCAGGTACAGAGCGGTTTGGGCCTGAACCTTAATAGAGGTGAGTCCGTGCCCCACGACGTCGTGAAGCTCCCTGGACAACTCCAGCTTGTTGAGCGCCACGACGTTCTCCAACTCCGCGGCATGTTCCTCGGCGTTGATGCGCAGCCATAGTGGCACTGCGTACGCGCTCGCCGTGATAAGCACCGCCGGTAGTCCGAAGACCAATAGTCGTTCCGGGGTAAAGCCGAAGGCAGGAACTGCCGGGTTGAGGAAGCTGCCAATCAACCCTAAAAACAGCCCAACGATGCCCCAGGTGCGATTCGGTTCCCACCTGGTCACAGCCCATAGAGATAGTGGGGCAGCAACAATAATGGGGTCTAGCCCAAGGTTCACTGGGGATAGCCACACCAGCAAGGCGAGACCCGCTAGGGCACTGTACGTAACCACAAACGATGCACGCACTGCTTTACGACGAAACGCTGCGGCCCCGGCAATCATCGCGGACAGAATCACATTGGTGACATAAGTAAAGCTCGGGCCATAAGTAAGTAGCGGCGTCATGCTCAACCAGCAGCACAGCAGGAAAGCAGTCGCAATAGCGAGATCGGCAGTTGGGAACGAGCCGACAAAGAAACGTACCCGGCTGCGCCAGTCGAGTGGGGCAGGGGTCTGCGCGGTGGCAGGCTGTGCGTGCATGGAGGAAGCGGTGCGCTGCATGTGTCTAGGCTAGCGGTCGGTGGCTTGCGCGGTTTAGTGTGAGTTTTCCACTTGCCGGAATGTGATGTTGATGCGGCCCTCTTTAAGCCCGCACCCTTCCGGCAGCGTGCCCGGACGAGTCTTGGGCACACCATGAAACGCAAGCCGCTTCGGACCACCAAACACAATCACATCCCCGCTGGCGAGAGTCACGTCATCCCAGGGTTTGTTGCGGTTTTCAGTCCCGCCAATGCGGAACAGAGCCTCATCGCCGATAGAGAGTGACACAATCGGGGCAGGGTAGTTTTCGTTTCGATCCTGGTGCATCCCCATGGTGGCCCCGGGCGGGTAGTAGTTGACCAACGCCATGTCGGGCCGAAAAGTGGTGGGCCACTGGCTGAGGGATTCGTCGTAAAGCGCGGCAGCGCCGAGTGCTTCGGTAGCGAGCTGTAGCAGGTTGTCAGGCACGGGCGGGACGCGAACGCCGCCTGCGTGCGTGACGTAGCGGTAGGGATTGGTGGCCCACATGCGGCCGAGATGCAGCATAAAGACCTGCATCTGACCACTTTTGAGCTGCGGGCGAGTCATGGCCAGGGGAGTGCCGGCAACGTCGCGGGCGATGTCGCGGAGTTGCGTGATGATGCCCGCCTGCCGGTCCAGGGGAAGCCATCCCGGCAAATGAACAACTCCCGGCGTGATGCGGGCATCGTCGCGCGGGAGTTGATCGAAGAGCATAGGTCTAGTTTGCCTCTTAACCCGCGATGATTGCGTTAACCGGGCGGGAAAGGAACTGCGGACCAATCTTGCCCAGGTAGCGCAGGATAAAGTCTGCCGCCGACACCGAGTAGAAGTGACGCTGGCGCTCAATGAAGTTCTGCGGGTGCGTTGCCTTCCACACAGCATCAGCGACTTGGTTCGGCGTAATGCGCACGCCAAGACGACGGGTGGAACCGGCGGAAACGTCCGCCAGCTTGGTCTTCGCCCACAGCGGCATGATTGCGACGACGCGGATCTTGTCCTTGCGCCACTCCAGATCCAGAGCCTGCGTCAGACCAGAGACGTAGAACTTCGACGCGGAGTACGGCGCGATGTGCGGCTGGCCGTAAATGCCCGAAGCCGAACCCATGTTGACCAGGTGAGACCCCTTAGTGCGCTTCAGGTACGGGTGCGCCGCCTTCGCGCCCAGTGTCAGGCCGGTGCAGTTGATGTCCACCTGCGCGCGGATAATCTCCGGTGACTGGTCAGTGATATCGCCATCGCCGATGATGCCCGCGTTATTGTCCAGCACCGTCAGCTTGCCGCCGGTGTGGGAGGTGAAGTCCGCAAGCGCGTCCTCCCACTGCTTAAAGTCCGTCACGTCCAGCTTGCCGACGATTACCTCCGGGCGCTCAGCCTTGAGCTTCGCCAGGGCATCCTCATTGATGTCGTAGACGCCGACGGTCCAGCCTGCAGCCAGGAACTTCTCGGCCACCGCGCGGCCAATGCCCTGCGCGCCGCCGGAGATGAAAATGGACGGGGAATCAGAAGTGGCCATGGTGTCTCAATCCTGCCTTTTCTTGCTGTTTTTATAAGTGGATAAGTGTTATTCGCCAGCTTAGGCGAGCATTTGTTGTTTAACAGCGGATTGGAGGAAACGGGACCCGATCACAAACGCGTCCTGACTACACTGGCCACCATGCAACCCCTGAACATCCCGCCAGGCCCTGGCATCCCAAAGGGCCTTGTTATCCCCGCAGCGGAGCTCACCGAACGCTTCGCGCGCTCTGGAGGGCCGGGCGGTCAGGGCGTTAACACCACGGACTCCAAGGTGCAGCTATCGGTGGATATCGCCGAGCTCAGCGTGCTTTCCGACGTCCACCGCCGCCGCGCTCTCCAGAACCTCAGCCACCGACTCGACGGCACCACACTCACCGTGTCCGTTACCACGCAGCGCTCCCAGGTACGCAACCGCGCGGAAGCCAGGCGGCGCTTAGCGAAACTCATCCGAGAAGCCGTGCAGCCACCGCCTCCGAGGCGCCGGCGGACTCGACCGAGTCGGGCCTCGATTGCCCGTCGTAAAGCGCAGAAGCAGCGCCGCTCCGAGCTCAAAGCCAGCCGACGTCGCCCCAGCCCCTACTAGGGAATATGGGATTTTCGCGCATCCGTTGCAATATAGATGGTATGAGCGAAAACCAGGCCCCTACTGAAAAGGCAGCTGAAACTGTCGCGGAGTTCAACCGCGTGCCCTCGATTCTGTCCATCCAGTCGCATGTGAGCTATGGCCACGTGGGCAACTCCGCTGCGGTCTTCACGCTGCAGCGCGCAGGTTTTGAAGTGTGGCCGGTCCACACCGTCGATTTCTCCAACCACACCGGCTACGGCCAGTGGCGCGGCCCGATGATTCCGGCCACGGATGTGCGCGAGGTCATCAAGGGTATCGATGAGCTGGGCAAGCTTGACGACGTCGACGCGATTATCTCCGGCTACCAGGGCGGTAGCGATATTGCGGATGTCATCATCGAAGCTGTGGCGCTGGCCAAGCAGCGCAATCCGAAGGCTATCTACTCGTGTGACCCGGTGATGGGAAATGCCAAGAGTGGCTGCCACGTGTCGGATGACATTCCGCCGCTGCTGCGCGACAAGGTCGTGCCGGTGGCAGACGTGATTACGCCGAACCAGTTTGAGCTGGGATACCTGACGGGCCGCGAGGTGAGCGACCTGGAGTCCACGATTGCGGCAGCCCATGCTGCTCGTGAGATGGGGCCGGAGGCCGTGTTGGTGACCAGCGTGCTGCGTCCGGAGCGCAAGGAGGGCGAGATTGAGATGCTCGCCGTCAACGGCTCGGGCGCATGGCTGGTGGCGACACCATACTTGCCGCTGAAGCGCAACGGCTCCGGCGATGTCGCGGCTGCGCTGTTCGCGGGCAACCTGCTGCGCGGTCGCGGTATTGACGGTGACCTTTCGGTCGCGCTGGGCAACACCGCGGCCAGTATCTTTGAGCTGCTAAAGGTCACGCACGAGTCCGGCTCTGGCGAGCTGGAGCTCGTTCGTGCGCAGGAGGCCTACGTCCACCCGGAGCAGCGTTTTGAGGTTACGAAGGTGGGGTAAGGCTGGGCAGTAGGGCTGGGGGTTCACGCCGCTAAGCCAGCCCTAGCAGTGTCCCAACAGGCCTAGTAATAGAACGGGAACTCGTCCCAGTTCGGGTCGCGCTTTTCCAGGAACGCTTCCTTGCCCTCGACGGCCTCGTCGGTCATGTACGCCAGGCGAGTAGCCTCACCCGCGAAGACTTGCTGACCCATCAGGCCGTCATCGGTCAGGTTGAAGGCGAACTTCAGCATGCGCTGCGCCGTCGGGGACTTACCGTTAATCATGCGACCCCACTCGACCGCGACATCTTCCAGCTCAGCGTGGTCGGCGACCTCGTTGACGGCGCCCATGCGGTGCATGGTCTCAGCGTCGTAGGAGCGGCCGAGGAAGAAAATCTCGCGGGCAAACTTCTGGCCAACCTGCTTCGCCAGGTAGGCCGAGCCATAGCCGGCGTCGAAAGATCCCACGTCAGCGTCGGTCTGCTTAAAGCGGGCCTCCTGGCGCGATGCGAGCGTCAGGTCACACACGACGTGCAGGGAGTGTCCGCCACCTGCGGCCCAGCCATTGACCACGGCAATGACAACCTTCGGCATAGTGCGAATTAGGCGCTGCACCTCCAGGATGTGCAGGCGGCCTCCCTCGACCTTGGCGCGCGCGGTATCGATGGTGGATGCGTCCGCGGTAGCGTCGTCATGCTCGTGGGACGTTGCGTACTGGTAGCCGGAACGACCGCGAATGCGCTGGTCACCGCCCGAACAGAATGCCCAGCCACCGTCCTTGGTGCTCGGGCCGTTACCGGTCAGCAGCACTACGCCGACATCCGGGGTGCGGCGCGCGTGGTCGAGCGCGCGGTAGAGCTCATCGACGGTATGCGGGCGGAATGCGTTACGAACCTCCGGGCGATCAAACGCAATACGCACAATACCGTTCTCGCGGCCCTCGCCGACGTGCCGGTGGTAGGTGATGTCGGTCAAATCCTCAAAACCATCAACCGTCTTCCACTGCTCGGGGCGGAAAGGGTTATCGGTCGAGTACTTCGCGGTATCAGTCATGGCTTCCAGCATAAAGGTCTCTAGCATGAGGGGTATGTCTGTGTCCGCTGCGCCCAACATCCAGCTTCCGCCAATCGACGACATCCTCGACCGCGCCCACGTCGTCGCGCTGCCCATGGCAGTGAAATTCCGTGGCGTCACCACCCGCGAGGCACTCCTCATCGACGGCCCCGTCACCTGGGGCGAGTTCGCTCCCTTCCTGGAGTACGAGGCGTCCGAGGCCGCCGCGTGGCTGCGCTCGGCCATCGAATGCGCATACGTCGGCCTGCCCACCCCGAAGCGCGAGTTTGTCGAGGTCAACGCCACCATCCCCGCCGTCACACCCGACCAGGTGCCGGAGGTCTTGGCGCGCTACCCCGGGTGCCGCACGTTTAAGGTCAAGGTCGCAGAGAGCGGCCAATCGCTTAACGACGACATCGAGCGCGTAGCCGCCGTCCGCACCGCGGTGGCCGAAGCCTATGGCTATGAACCTGTGGTGCGGGTGGATGCGAATCGTGGCTGGTCGGTGGAGCAGGCCATCCGCGCCGCTCATGAGTTGGGGCCGCTGGAGTACATGGAGCAGCCCGTTGCGACTGTCGCCGAGCTCCGCGCGGTCCGCGACACAGTGGGGGAGTTTTGCCCGATCGCTGCCGATGAGTCGATTCGCAAGGCCGAGGATCCGTATTTGGTTGCGCGCGAGCAGGCTGCTGACGTGGGCGTAATGAAGGTTGCGCCGCTTGGCGGGCCACGCCGTTTGCTTCGGTTGGCCGAGGAACTGGAGATGAAGGTGACCGTCGCCAGCGCCTTGGATACCGGCGTTGGTATGGCCGCCGGTTTGTTCACGGTGGCGGCCCTGCCTGCTACCGAGCTGCAGCCGGAGCCGAACGCGGCGGGTTTGGCCACGTCCTCGCTGTTTATCGAGGACGTCATCGAGCCCCGGCCACTTATCGATGGCCGACTGCCCGTCACCAACCCCGCGCCCGACCCTTCCCGCCTGGCCGAGCTCGCCGCGCCGGGCCCCCGCCGCGATTGGTGGTTCGACCGCCTCCGCGCGGCGTACGCCCATCTATAACGCCAAGAAAGTGACTAGGTTTATGACACTTTGAGCCCGAAAAACGGCTTCCAAACTGACATAAACCTAGTCAGTAACTTCCGGCAAGTAGCCTATTGAGTGTGAACGACAACCAGGACACCTCTCAAGACCCGGACACCGGCGCGGCCGAAACCACTCACGCCGTCCAGTCCACACAAGCCCCATCCGCAGTGGTAGCGGGCCTCATCGTCGATGAGCTGCTGCGTCTCGACATGGTCGATGCCGTGGTGTGCCCGGGTTCCCGGTCCGCCCCACTCGCCCGCGCTCTGGTCCAGGCCGCTGACGCGGCGAAGGTTCGCCTACACGTGCGCATCGATGAACGCTCCGCGGCCTTCCTCGCCCTCGGCCTGGCCTCGCGCACCCGCAAGGTGACCCCGGTAATTACAACGTCCGGCACAGCAGTGGCGAACCTCGTGCCCGCCATGGTGGAGGCCACCGCGTCGGGCATTCCGCTGCTGGCACTGACCGCCGACCGCCCCGCGCATTATCGCGGCACCGGCGCGAACCAGACCATCGTCCAGGACCGCCTGTTCGCTGATGCCTCCGTCGTCGAGTTCGATCTGGACGGCACCGCCCCGGTCACGAAGGCCACCGCCGCGCAGATCCGCGCTCGCATTGATCGCGTTGTCGCCGGCATGGGATCCGGCGCCGGCCACCTTAACGTCCGTTTTGTCGAACCGCTCGTGCCTGACGACGACTCCGTCGCCGACATCCCCGAGGGCCGCGCCGACGGCGGCCCCTGGACCACGATTGCGCCTACCAACAGCAACAACGTCGGCGCGGCCGCCATCGCAGCCAACTCGGCCACCGCAACCGGCCCGGCCAACGCGGCTAGCACAGCCACAATTGACATCAGCCGCCGCACACTCGTGATTGCGGGTTCGAATGCCCCGCACCTGCCGGCGCTGGAGGATCTGCCAACCATCGCTGAGCCGAATGCATATGCGCCGGCGCACCCGGTGCACCCGCTTGCGGCGGGCACTTTCGCGCAGATTCCGCCGGAGCAGATTGTGCTGGTCGGCAGGCCGACGCTGCACCGAGGTATCTCTAAGCTGCTGGCCAATCCGGATATCGAGCTGACCGTTGTCTCCGAAGCGGAAAACCACGGTTTTGGGGTGGAGTTCCCGGATGTGACGGCGAACGCAAGGGCCGTCGTTAGGCATGTGCAGACTGTGGGGGAGCAGGACCCGCAGTGGACGAAAATCTGTGAGGCCGCCAGCGAGTTGGCGGTGAAGTCCGTGCGAGAGACGCTTACCGAGTCGATTGAAGCGGAGGAACCGCTGACCGGATTTCATGTGGCGGCGGCTCTGACGGACAGCCTGCGCACGGGTGACAATGTGGTGCTGGGCGCGTCGAACCCGGTGCGCGATGCGTCGTACACGGGCCTGCCTTTCCCGGGGGTGAACACGTATGCGGGACGAGGTGCCGCGGGCATCGACGGCACGGTGGCGACGGCAATCGGTATTGCGCTGGCGTCCGACCGCGAGCATGCCGACGAGATCCGCCCGCCGCGGACGATTGCACTTATGGGTGACCTGACGTTCCAGCACGACTCCGCAGCGTTGGCGATTGGTCCGCTGGAGCCGAGGCCGGAAAACCTCACCATCGTGGTGGCCAATGATGCCGGTGGCGGTATTTTCGAGACGCTGGAGGCGGGCAGCCCGGCTCTGCGGGGAAGCTTTGAGCGCATCTTCGGCACCCCGCAGGACGTGGACTTTGAGGGCATCTGCCAGGCTTACGGGGTCGAGCACGTGCGCGTTGACCGCCTCCCAGATCTGCTCGCGCAGTTGCACCCGGATACCGACGTCGATGGCATCCGCGTCATTGAGGTGGCGACCACGCGTGCGACGCGTCGGCAGTTGCATCACAAGCTGGCATACAATGCGGAGATTGGGGTGCTGGACAAGCACTAGCTGGACAAGGCTCGCTGGACAAGCACTAGCCGGCCGGCAGCATCCAATCAGAGCTGGAAACAATCAGGGACAGAAAAATAGGGAGGTCGCGACCGCCATGCAGTGGAAAACTGCCCTGGCCAATTGGCCGCGCCTCCTTCGTCAGGTACTGCTCTTTGTGATGATTTGCCTGTTGCTGTCGTGCCTGGCCATGGTGGTTGGCTGTTTCATTAATGACCGCAATATCGAGTCGAACATGGGGCAGTCCGTAGCCAATGTGCGCTCGGTCGAGCTCCTTCGCACCACGGTTGATTTCGTCGACGAGAATGGCGATTTTCAGTCGCCACCAACCGGTTTGCTCTATCCCGTTGGTCTGGAAGAGGGGCAGCGCGTCCGCGTCGAATACGACCGCACTGATCCCAATGTCGTCCGCGTCGCCGGGCGCACATGGACGCTGTCACTTCTCCCGGCGACCAGTATCGCTGTGGTTACATTTCTCGTCGTCGCGCCGTTGTGGTGGTCGTCGTTGCGCGCAACCCGTCGTTTACAAAGAGATCCCCAAAAGGTAAACAGAGGGTCACTTTCGCTTTCCGACGAGATGGAAAACTAGCACCATGCGCGTTGCCATCATTGCTGAAAGCTTCTTGCCCAACATCAATGGAGTGACAAACTCCGTGCTGCGGGTGTTGGAACACTTACGCCGTGAAGGACACGAGGCGCTGGTGATTGCGCCGGGTGCTCGGGACTGGCAGGAAGAGGCAGAGTTCTACTGCGACTACCGCATTGAGCGTGTGCCCACTGTGATGGTGCCGTTGATTGATTCGCTACCGATTGGTGTGCCGAACCGTCGGGTAGCGTCGGCGCTGACGCAGTTTAAGCCGGATGTTGTCCACTTGGCTTCGCCATTTGTACTTGGCGGTGCGGGCGCGTTGACTGCCAAGGCACTGGGCATCCCGGCTGTGGCTATCTATCAGACTGACGTTGCGGGTTTTGCCAAGAACTACAAGTTGGCGGGGCTCTCCACGGCCGCGTGGTTGTGGACGCGCGTGATTCACAACTCCTGCGCCCGAACGCTGGCGCCGTCCTCGCCTACTATTGAGGACCTGCAGAATCACAAAATTCGTGATGTCTACCGCTGGGGCCGCGGTGTTGATGCGGTTCGCTTTACTCCGACAAAGCGTAGTGAAGAGCTCAGGAAGCAGTGGAGCCCGGAGGGCAAGCCGATTGTTGGTTATGTCGGCAGGCTCGCGGCGGAGAAGTCCGTGGAGCGGCTGGCAGCGCTGAACGGCCGCGATGATATCCAGGTGGTCATTGTCGGCAATGGCCCGGAGCTGCAGAAGCTGCAGAAGCAGATGCCGAATGCCGTCTTTACCGGACAGCTCACCGGCGATAAGTTGGCAGCGGCATTCGCCAGTCTGGACGTGTTCGTCCACACTGGTGACTTTGAAACCTTCTGCCAGGCGGTACAGGAAGCCCACGCCTCCGGTGTGCCGGCCATCGCTCCGAACGCAGGCGGCCCGCGCGACCTGATTACCAACGACGTCAACGGCTACCTGCTGGAACCCAAGACTTTCACCCGCGATCTGTCTGAGGCGGTCGACAAGCTACTGCTCGTCGACGATGAGCTGGCACGCAAGCAGCTGCGCAACCGCTGCCGCGACACCGTGACCGAACGCACCTGGGAAGCACTGTGTGCAGACCTGGTTCGCCACTACGAGGAGGTTTCTGGGGTTTCCGCGGCCGAGACGTCAAGCAAGGTCGCAGCAGATGCGATTGATGCCTCCCATGCAGGTGCTGCTACGCGTCAGAAGTCGGTCGCGTAATCTGGACATCGTGTCTAGGGCTGATTTAACGAAAAATCCCAGCGAAGTCGCCTCGATGTTCGACGGCGTGGGGAAGAATTACGACATCACTAATACCGTGCTCACCGGTGGCATTGACCACTACTGGCGCGTGCGCACGGCAAAGCGCCTGAACCTGCAGCCTGGCCAGAAAGTCCTCGACCTGGCCGCCGGTACGGCTGTTTCATCAGTGGAGTTGGCAAAGTCTGGCGCATACGTCGTTGCCTGTGATTTCTCCCGAGGCATGCTCAAGGCCGGTGCACACCGCGATGTTCCCAAGGTCTGCGGTGACGGCATGAAGCTGCCATTCCCGGACAACACTTTCGACGCGGTGACCATCAGCTTCGGTCTACGCAACATCGTGGACTACAAGGCGGGCCTCGCCGAACTAGCCCGCGTAACCAAGCCCGGAGGCCAGCTAACAGTCTGCGAGTTCTCCACCCCCGTGGTGCCGGTGTTCAGCACCTTCTACAAGGAATACCTGATGCGGGCACTGCCGCAGATCGCCAAGGTCGTCTCCTCGAACCCGGAGGCCTACGTGTACTTGGCGGAGTCGATTCGCGCCTGGCCAAACCAGCCGCAGCTTGCCCGCGACATCAATGCCTCCGGCTGGGAGGATGCCGGTTGGCAGAATCTCACCTTCGGTATCGCAGCGCTGCACTCGGCAACCAAGCCCGCGCAGTAGCTCGCTAGCTCGCAGCAAAGCCCGGTCGCAGGGCCCGTCGTAAAGCGATTCCTACTGCCAGGGCTGGCGCCCGAACCACTTATCGGAGGCCAGCGCTGCTCTCCCCGAAGCGCGCCAGAGTCGCGCCACTACGTCGCGGTCGTGTTCCGTGACCAGGTTGCCCATCAGGCGTGCGGCAACACCCATGAGCTGGCTGCCCCACGGGGCACCGATGGTCAGCGGGCCGACCGTGGGAAGGAAGCTCGGGTACGTCAGCGTCAGCGCCAACTTGCGAGCCAGCGAGAAGCCGGTGCCGTAGTGCTCGCGAAGGAGGGCGGGCCAGGAGTGAGTCAGCCCATCGCGGCCCGCACCAATCGAACTAATCAGCTCCACCGCCAGCCGCGCCGACTCCATGCCGTAGTCAATGCCCTCACCGTTGAGTGGATTGACCAGGCACGCAGCATCACCGAGCAACGCCCAGTTCGGCCCCGCCACATTCGATACAGCACCACCCATCGGCAACAGCGCCGACGTCACGTGCTCTGGTTCGCTCATCTGCCACTGATCACGCACCTGCCCGTGGTACTCGCGTAGCAACTTCTTCACGTTCGTGCGCGCCGGGCGTGCCGACGTCGCCAGCGCCCCACACCCCACATTCGCCTGGCCTGCTCCCAGCGGGAAAATCCAGCCATAGCCCGGGTGCGTCTGCCCCTCGGAGTCGCGCAGTTCCAGGTGCGAGTGAATCCAGTCATCCGCTACGTCCGCGCTGTCGAAGCTGACATATGACCGCGCGGCCACGCCAAACACGCTGTCCCGATGCCACGCACGCCCCAGCTGCTTGCCGACGGTACTTCGGACCCCATCGGCCACGAGCAGCCAGCGGGCCGAGATGGTGTGTGGCTTGCCTTCGCGGTCGGAAAGTTCCACCTCGCGCACGCCGTGGCCCCGCGTGCCGCCAGTGTTCAGCGCTCCGAGAACCACCTTCCGCGCAGCGACCCCATCGAAGACCTGCGCACCGGCATCAGCGGCGGCATTGAGCAAGAAAGTGTCGAGCTCAACTCGCGGCATCGCGGATCCGACAGCGGGGAAAGTGCCCGAGGCATCATCTGGCCAAGGTGCGGTGATGGAGCCGCCGAAACCGTGTAGCTTGAGTCCGCGGTTGCGGTTGCGGCGCAGGAGCTCGTCGTCAAGCCCTAGACGACGTAGCTCAGCGATGGCACGAGGAGTGAGCCCGTCGCCACAAGTTTTGTCGCGCGGGAAGCGCTGGGAGTCGACCACAGTGACCGAAAAACCGGCGCGGGCGGCGTGAATTGCGGCTGCGGAGCCGGTGGGGCCTGCGCCAACAATGAGCACGTCAGTGCTGCTGGGTAGAGCGACGGTGCCGTCGAACGTGGGGGAAACTCGCGAAATCGGGCTTGAGGTCATTGCCCCAGCGTATAACGACGTTGAAACAAATATGGGAACTGGTCTGCTAGCCACTATGCTCGTAAGGTAGTTTATTTAGCAGTTTCTTATCTTTTATCGTCAGTTAGGCAGGTCTCGAATGCGTACTGGAGACTACTCCGGGCTTAGTTCCGGAAGTGCTCAGGGCACTGGTGAGCACACCGCCACTAGTTCTCACTTCGTTGATGAGGCGCTGGAAGCAACAATCACCGAGGGAATGCGCAAGAGCGAGGACCTCCTGATTACCGAGCTGGGGCGCGGCGAGGACTTCCTAGTCGAGCGGGTTTCCCACCTAGCTCACGCTGGTGGTAAGCGCTTCCGCCCGATGTTTACCATGCTGGCCGCGCAGTTCGGGGAGAACCCGGAGAGCGATAAGGTCATCACCGCCGCGACGGTGCTGGAGCTGACGCACCTGGCGACGCTCTACCACGACGACGTCATGGATGAAGCGGATAAGCGCCGCGGCGTGCCCTCCGCAAACTCGCGCTGGGACAACACCGTCGCCATTCTGGCCGGTGACTACCTCTTCGCTGCTGCGTCCCGCCTGCTGGCAGAGCTCGGCTCCGAGAGCGTGGCTCACTTCGCTGAGACCTTCGGTGTTCTTGTCACAGGTCAGATGCGCGAGTGCCTCAACGACTTGGACCTGCCGATAGAAGAGCGCATCGAGCGCTACCTGAAGGTCATTGCCGAAAAGACCGGTGTGCTCATCGCATCGGCCGGTTATCTCGGCGCCTATCACGCCGGTGCGTCGGCCGAGATTTCCAACGCGCTGCGCCGCTATGGCGAACTAATCGGTATCGTTTTCCAGATTGTCGACGACATCATCGACATCTCCTCCAATACCGATCAGTCCGGCAAGACTCCGGGTACTGACTTGCGCGAGGGCGTCTTCACGCTGCCGGTGCTCTACGCGCTGCAGGAGGATACCCCAGCCGCTGACCGCCTCCGTGAGATTCTCGTCGGCCCAGTTTCCGACGACGCGCTTGTCGACGAGGCCCTCGAGCTCCTGGCTCAGACCAACGGTGTGGCTCGCGCGATGGAGAAGGTCAATGAACTGCTGGATGAGTCCGACCGCGTCATCGCTGACCTTCCTGACTGTGCGGCCAAGGAGTCCCTGCGTCACGTTGCTCGCTACACCGTGGAGCGCGTGGGGTAGTGGATTGAGCTCCATCGGCGAGATGGGCCTAGGGGCGAGCACTGCTCTGAGGTGAGCTCTGCTCTGGGGTGAGTTCTGCTGAGGGGTGAATCCAGGTAGGGAAATATCCTCTCGACCTGCCGATTTGTGTAAATGACAGAGTAGTGGGTAGCATTCCATTCGCACCGTTTAAGAGTGCACGCCAGATTGCCCGAGCGGCCAAAGGGAGCGGATTGTAAATCCGTCGGCATTGCCTTCGTTGGTTCGAATCCATCATCTGGCACAGTGAAATCACCGCGAGAATTTTCTCGCGGTGATTTTTTTGTAGGGCCCGTTGATGGGGATGCGGGGCGGGGGTTTGGGGTAGGGGTTCGAGTGAGGGGCTCTGGATTAAGCGGGGGCAGGGGCTCGAGTTAGGGGCTCGGGTTAGAGGGCAGACACTCATCGATGAGCTATTCACTTATGGTTCCGCTGGAGCTCATCGATAAGTGAATAGATTATCCATAAGTGCGCGCCAAATGTCTGCAAACGTGACAAGAAATACCGCTGCCTACCTGCTGATTTGTGCTTAGTGGTGATTTCGGGTTAATCTTTGCAAGGCTTCACGGAGAGCACAGAGCGAAACGAAGCGGTCAACAATTGGCCACGGAGTTACGTGCTGAGTTCAACGGATGCTGATGCCCCCTTAGCTCAGTCGGCAGAGCGTTTCCATGGTAAGGAAAAGGTCGACAGTTCGATTCTGTCAGGGGGCTCTGTTCTTTTATACGGACTTATGTCCGGTAGAGAATAGGGGCGATGTAGCTCAGATGGTGAGAGCGCACGACTCATAATCGTGAGGTCGGGGGTTCGATCCCCCCCATCGCTACTACGGACAGTGATGTTCGTCGAACCCCGCCTTGATTATGCAGCAATGCAGTAAGGTGGGACATTGTCAGCTAAGGACTGGAAAGTTCTTTTGCTGGTGGTGAAGGGGCGTGGCTCAATTGGTAGAGCAGCGGTCTCCAAAACCGCAGGTTGCAGGTTCGAGTCCTGTCGCCCCTGCAGCTACCCGTCATCCAGGGCGTATGAAAATGCGTCTGGGTGGCGGGTTTTTCGTTTATGTTCGGTGGCGGTGGGGCAATGCGAGTTACTGACTGCGTTTATGACAAAAACAGCCCGAAAAATGGCTTGAAAGTGTCATAAACCCATACAGTTTCACATTTGCAGCCCGAGCGAGCAGCCCGTAGCTCTTTGGGGTTGTCAGAATCGAATCTCGAAGCCTGCGGTTCCCACGAAGGGCATTTCTTCGATAGTGTGGATTATCGGCTAGAATTTACGCACTGAACCAGACTTGCTCTGCACAGTGGGGGCTTGGCTCCGGAGAACTTCCCCGGAGTTTGCCCTTGAAGAATTCACGTTTGAGTTTCACTGTGCAGTATCTTTAGGTCTCATATGCACGAAGTAGCGAAGGAGCATCGTGTCTGAGGAAAACCAGACTTTCCAGGCGGCGGCTCGCCCGTCCGGTAAGCGCCAGGCGACGGGCGCGCAGACCACCGTGGCGAAGAAGCCTGCGCGTGAGAAGGAGACCAACGAGCTTTCGACTCGTAACCCTTTGGTTTTCATCAAGCAGGTTGTTGACGAGCTGCGCAAGGTGATTTGGCCGACCGGCCGCCAGATGGTCACCTACAGCATCATCGTGATTCTGTTCTTGATTGCCATGATCGTTCTCGTGTGGGGTGTGGACACGCTGGCCGGTCTGGGTGTCCGATCGGTGTTGGGTAAGTAATCGGTTATACTGTTTCGCAGTGATGCTTTTCATCCCGCCTCCGAGTTCCGGACGGCGGGATTATTCGTTAGCGCAGCTGGTGTCTGGCTGTGCGAAGTGATTGCGGATGGCATATTGGCTCTTAGGACTCTTTAGGCGAAGATGCCAATGTCGCGAACCGTTGATGTAGATACAAGAGGGGTTAGCACGACATGAATGATGGTCAGAATATTTTCTCCGACGCCCAGTCCGCGGATGCTGCCGCAACTGAGCAGGATGCGCAGGACGCACCGGCTCAGGTAGAAGCTTCGGCCGAGGGTGCAGTCGCAGCCGCAGCCGACGCAGCCGCAGCTGACACTGCTGCAGCAGAAGCAGCGCCGGCAGAGGAGACTGCCGCTGACGCTGAGGCACAGGCAGCTGCTGACGCAGATGCCGAGTACCGTAAGCGCCTGCGCGAGTTCCAGCGTGAGCTCAAGCGTCGTCCGGGCGACTGGTACATCATCCAGTGCTACTCCGGCTACGAGAACAAGGTGAAGACCAACCTGGAAATGCGCGCCCAGACCATGGGTGTCGATGAGCAGATCCACGAGGTCATCGTTCCGGTTGAGGAAGTCGAAGAGCGCAAGGACGACGGCAAGAAGAAGATCGTTAAGCGCAAGCTGCTGCCGGGCTACGTTCTGGTTCGTATGAGCCTGGATGACCCGTCCTGGTCCGTCGTCCGCGACACCCCGGGTGTTACTTCCTTCGTCGGTAGCGAGGGCCAGCCGTCCAAGGTCAAGATTCGCGAGGTCGCTAAGTTCCTCATGCCGAAGGAGACCATCACCGCGGACGCCGCTGAAGAAGCTGCAAATGCCGACGGTGAGCTGGCTGTCGCAGCGGCGCCGCAGGCGGAGAAGAAGGCCGTCGCCATCGACTATGAGGTCGGCGAGTCCGTCACCATCCTGTCCGGTCCGTTCGCATCTGTGGCTGCGACCATCTCCGAGATCGACCCGGACACCGGCCGCATGAAGGCTCTGGTTTCCATCTTCGGCCGTGAGACCCCGGTCGAGCTGGGCATCGATGAGGTCGAGAAGCTGAACTAGGCCCGACCTCAAGCCAGGCGCAGAGCCAAGCGGAGAGCACCGCCAAGCCAAGCGCCGAGCAAGGCACCAGCTAGCTCGCTCGCGCAACCAATCCGGTAACGGATTTTGATGCACGCCATACGCTGCGGTAACGTAGCCAGGCGTGCATTTTTGTGCCTTGAGCACAGATGCGCCAAGTAATTCGTATCCCCGGTGGCTGGCACCAACTCAATGACCAGCGCCAGTGGCCATGATGGTCGAGGGCGCAAGGGTCGTCGTAAAGCGTCGGCATCCGGACGGGGTGAGTCGCCTTTTCATCGGGGCGGCGTGCCCCGGTAACTAGGAAGTAGGTTAATCCGATGGCTCCGAAGAAGAAGCTTTCTGCGATTATTAAGCTGCAGATTCAGGCTGGTCAGGCTAACCCGGCTCCGCCGGTTGGTCCGGCACTGGGTGCCCATGGTGTCAACATCATGGAGTTCTGCAAGGCTTACAACGCAGCAACTGAGAACCAGCGTGGCAACGTTGTCCCGGTTGAAATCTCCGTCTACGAAGACCGCTCCTTCACCTTCGTTCTGAAGACCCCGCCGGCAGCTAAGCTGCTGCTGAAGGCCGCTGGCATTCAGAAGGGCTCTGGCGTTCCGCACACCAACAAGGTCGGTTCCGTGACCTGGGAGCAGTGCAAGGAAATCGCCGAGCTGAAGAAGCCGGACCTGAACGCTAACGACATCGAGATGGGTGCACGCATCATCGCCGGTACCGCTCGCTCCATGGGCATCACCGTCGAGGGCGCAAAGTAAACCGTCAGCGTTTAGCTGCTCCTTCATCAAGTGGTAGGGCCAGCTTCGGCCCGCTACACACCACAATCCAACCATTTCACTTAATTGAGATTGGACTTTTCATGAGCAAGAACTCTAAGGCATACCGCGCCGCCGCCGAGAAGATCGACGCCGGCCGCATCTACTCTCCGCTCGAGGCCGCTAACCTGGCCAAGGAGACCTCCTCCAAGAACTACGACGCCACCATCGACGTTGCCATCCGCCTGGGCGTTGACCCGCGCAAGGCTGACCAGCTGGTTCGCGGCACTGTCTCCCTGCCGAACGGCACCGGTAAGACCGTCCGCGTTGTCGTCTTCGCTGCTGGCGAGAACGCCACCAAGGCTGAAGAGGCCGGCGCTGACTTCGTCGGTTCCGAGGAGCTGATTGAGAAGATTCAGGGCGGCTGGACCGACTTCGACGCTGCTATCGCTACCCCGGACCAGATGGCCAAGGTTGGCCGCGTGGCTCGTATCCTCGGCCCGCGTGGTCTGATGCCGAACCCGAAGACCGGCACCGTTACCCCGGATGTCGCTAAGGCTGTCACCGAGATCAAGGGCGGTAAGATTTCCTTCCGCGTCGACAAGGCTGCAAACCTGCAGGCTGTTATCGGTAAGGCTTCCTTCGACGCTGAGAAGCTGGCCGAGAACTACGGTGCGCTTATCGACGAGCTGATGCGCCTCAAGCCGTCCGCTGCTAAGGGTAAGTACCTGAAGAAGATCACCGTCTCCGCCACCAACGGCCCGGGCATCCCGGTTGACACCAGCGTGATCAAGGACTACACCGCCTAAATCAGCATCAGCCGATAGGCGAGTGTGCTCTTCACGAGTCACTCGAGAGTGACTCTGAGCAAAGCTCTTTAAAACCGCCGCCGCGCGCACTTTCCAGAGTGTGTGAGGTGGCGGTTTTGCATTGGCATAAGGGGTATCGATAGCGCGGTGGGGGCTTGGGCGCGGTAGACGTCGTAAAGCGAATTGCTAATCCAAACAACTAATCCAGGCGAAATGGACTCACAGCCAAAGTTTGTTGCTTAAAATCGCGACTATGACGTTAATTTTGGAACCCGAAGAAGGGCTGGAGGCGCTCGGCGAGATTAATCGCCTGGCGCAGCTCGACGACGGTTCCGGAATTATTGAACCGCAGCTCATCTCGTATCTCGACTCGTTGGGCGACGACGCCTATGACATGCCCTGCCTGCGCATCGCGGGACAGACTCTGCTGGGCGAGGTACTGACGGGGCTAGGGGAGGACGAGCGCGTAGCTGAGGTCCTTCGCCGCAATATCCAGGACTCTGTGGTGCTTCCGGGGATGAGTGAGGAGGAAGCTCTACAAGCTCGGGCGGCGCAGGTCGTGGTCGTGCGGCTGTTGCGCATCATCGCGCGGATGGAGGCCGTCGAGCTGCGTAATGTCGTGGCGCAGCAGTGCCTGGCATCGCAGATCCCGCCGGTTGTGCGCGTGGCACTGACACTCACCGTGGATATTCTCGACGCCGCCAGATTGGACGCACATCCCGACGACATGGTGCGCGTGGTGCTCGACTACGCCGACCAAGTGCTCTGGCTTGCCGACGACGACCTGAATGCGTACTTTGCCGAGCTCGAGATGATTGTCCAGCAACGTGAGAAGGACCTGGAGTTCGGCCGCTTCGGAGAGCCAGGTGCGGCGCGGTTTGGATAGGCGATTTGGTTAATTGCCAGGGTCTGGTATAAAGTTTCGTCACGAAGTTTGACCGGCTTCCAATCGGTACCAACATCGAGTTGGGAAGATGGAGGTTGGTACTCAAGTTTCACCGAAGACCGTCGGTCATTCGCTTTGAAAGAAGCGGATTGAAGGTTTCATTGTAGGAATACAGTGAGCGGCCCACGCAGGAGGACTTGGAAGCGCTTGCGCAGTTTGACTTCACCTGTTGACCTTAGGGTCGGCGGAGTTGAAGTGGAACATGCCAAAAGAATTGTGCGCCCCATCCTTGTGCGAGGATTGGGGCGTTTGTTGTATTTGCGCAAAAGAATCCTTCACTTGGCCGAGCGGAAAATTGCAAAGACCAGGAAGGAGGCGAGAGTACACATGGCAGCAAATGCTGAGAAGATTGCAGCTGTTGCAGCGCTGAAGCAGGACGTTGAAGAGTCCAACGCTATCGTGCTGACTGAGTACCGCGGCCTGTCCGTTGCGGAAATCACGGAACTGCGTCGCGCCCTCGGTGCTGATGTTAAGTACTCCGTCGCCAAGAACACCATGATCAAGATCGCTGCCGACGAGGCAGGGATTGAGGGTCTTGATGAGCACCTGAACGGCCCGACTGCAGTCGCCTTCATCAAGGGCGAGGCTGTGGATGCGGCTAAGGCGATTAAGAAGTTCGCCGGTGACAACAAGAACCTCGTGATCAAGGGCGGCTACATGGACGGTGCTGCAATGGATGCAGCACAGTTCGAGGCTCTTGCGGATATGGATAACCGTGAGACCACGCTGGCAAAGCTGGCTGGTGCCTTCAACGGCGTTCTGGCGAACGTCGCTGGCCTGCTCGACGCTCCGACCTCCTCGGTTGCCCGCCTTGCTGCGGCACTCGAGGAAAAGAAGTAATCCCGAGCGGCTCGCGATCTACGCGAACTAAATCACGCGAAAAACTTTTCAATATCACTTTGACGGCTTCGACCCCAGGGATCTCTGAGGGGAGCGGCCGCACCACACTCATAGGAGAATATCCATGGCTAAGTACACCACTGAGGAACTGCTCGAGGCTTTCAAGGAAATGACCCTCGTTGAGCTCACCGAGTTCAAGAAGGCTTTCGAGGAAGAGTTCGACGTTACCGCTGCTGCTCCGGTTGCAGTTGCTGCTGCAGGCGCTGCTGGCGGCGAGGCTGCTGCTGAGGAGAAGGACGAGTTCGACGTCGTCCTCGAGGACGCTGGCGCTAAGAAGATCGGCGTTATTAAGGCTGTCCGCGAGATCGTCTCCGGCCTGGGCCTGAAGGAGGCTAAGGAGATGGTTGAGTCCGCTCCGAAGGCTATCCTGGAGGGTGCTTCCAAGGACGACGCTGAGGCTGCTAAGGCTAAGCTGGAAGAGGCTGGCGCAAAGGTTGCCCTCAAGTAATTCAATTACTTGCCTCGGCCCCGGTAGCGGCCTAAAGCTACCAATTCTGACCGCCAATTCTGGGCTTCGTGCCCGGGGTTGGCGGTTCTTTTTTTCTGGGGCCTTTGCTAACCCACCTGACCCGGGCAAAACCTCACTAATCTCACCCGTCACAGGGAGTTGAGGCAAAAACCAGCCCACTCATTGTCTTGATTACCCTTATTGGCCTGTAAAGTATCTAACATGCTCTCACGGCCGAGAATTCTGTCTATCCTTCTGTTGGGTCTAGGCACCGCACTGCTTGCTGCTGGCATTTTGCTGCCCAAAGTGCTCAATGTTGATCCCAAAATGCCGCTTGACCTGCCGCCGGTGTCGTATACCCTGCGGGCGGAAGACGGCGTATCCACCAGGATTAACGAAGAGGGCAAGCGGGAAGAAGTGCACTCGCCGCTGCAGCGACAGCTTCACGGCGTGCTCATCGAACCCGCGGATGCGGACAAGGTTTCGCTCCGCGTCGGCGTGACTGAAATGCGTGAGCTTCCCCCTGAGGTTATCGGCACCGACCCGCTGACGGAGCTTATCGAGGCCAATATCTGGACAGTTACCATCGACCGACTCACCGGCGAGGCGCTGGCTCCTGCGACGCTTGTCGACCGCATGGCGGGCGTTCCACGGTCAGTGGCTTTCGAGGGGAACTGGGTGAAGCTCCCGGCCGACACGGAGGAAAAGGAATACCTGATCTTTGATGATCTCCTCCACGATTCCTTGCCAGCAAAGTTTGTCGGGGAAGAGGAGCGCGGTGGTAACCGTGTCCTGCATTTCCGTCAGGACATTGAGAAGACGAATCTCGCCCAGAAGTACCGTTCTTATGTCTCTCAGCTAACCCAGGATGACAAGTCCGGCTTCCTCCAGTACCAGGGCACCCGTGATTTGTGGGTTGAGCCCAAGTCTGGCTCGGTCATCGATATGGCCGAGGACATCCACCTTTGGTGGGAGACCCGCGACGGCGAGCCGATCATGGACTACCTGCGCTTCAACGGCAAGATGGACGAAGGCCTTTCCAATCAGCTTCTCTTTGGCGCAATACAGAATTTCCAGCGCCCAGCTCTAGAGCCGTGGTCAATCGGCCTCATTGCGTCCGGTTCAATTCTGGTATTCATCGCAATCGTGGGCATCGTGCGTCCTTCGACCCGTCGTAAAGCAGAGTAACGCTTTACGACGGCCATAGCGCCCAGGCCTCATCGTTATATCGGTAACGGGTGAATGCGACACGCCCGATTTGTCAAGTTGTACTAGACAACTGCCAGTTTTTGATATAGGCTAAATCGTTGCGCTGGAATTAGTGTATCTGTCGCCAGCTCTTTTATAGTTTGCGCTCGGAGCGCGGGGCTATTACGTAGCACCGTTTTTCGTGCATCTAGCTGTTAAAGGAGTTGCTGCGGCGCCGCCGTTAGGGCTCGGGGCTCGCCTTTAAAGGCTGGTCTTGGAGGCCAAGTGGCGGGGGAATCACTTTCGTGTGTGACCAAAGGTTAGACGCAAAGTATCCCGGTGCGCAACAGAAATAATTCCTGCAACTTGAATCGCGTATAAACCAAGCGGGCGGAGCGCACCACCGGTTGCCGGTGTGCTCCACCGCGTGAGGTGCTGGAAGGACGCATCTTGGCAGTCTCCCGCCAGACCAAGGCAGTAACCGGTATTCCCGGAGCTTCGAAGAGGTACTCGTTTGCAAAGATTCAGGAGCCGATTGCGGTTCCTGGTCTGCTCGACCTGCAGCGTGAGTCTTTCGCATGGCTCATTGGCACGCCTGAGTGGCGTGCTCGTCGCCAGGAGGAGCTCGGAGAAGACGCTCGGGTTACCAGCGGTCTCGAAGATATTCTAGAAGAGCTCTCTCCGATCGAGGACTACTCCCAGAAGATGTCCCTGACGCTGTCGGACCCATGGTTCGACTCCGTCAAGAACACCGTGGATGAGTCCAAGGATAAGGACATCAACTACTCGGCTCCCCTCTACGTCACCGCGGAGTTCACCAACCGCGAGACCGGTGAGATCAAGAGCCAGACCGTCTTCATCGGTGACTTCCCGATGATGACGGACAAGGGTACGTTCATCGTCAACGGAACTGAGCGTGTCGTTGTTTCTCAGCTGGTGCGCTCTCCGGGCGTCTACTTCGATGAGACCATCGACAAGTCCACCGAGCGCCCGCTGCACTCGGTGAAGATTATTCCGTCGCGCGGTGCGTGGCTGGAGTTCGACGTCGACAAGCGGGACACCGTCGGCGTTCGTATTGACCGTAAGCGTCGCCAGCCGGTCACGGTTCTGCTGAAGGCTTTCGGCTGGACCACCGAGGAGATCAAGGAGCGCTTCGGCTTCTCTGAGATCATGATGGCCACCCTGGAGAAGGACGGTGTTGCAAACACCGACGAGGCCCTGCTGGAGATTTACCGCAAGCAGCGCCCGGGTGAGCCGCCGACGCGCGAGTCCGCGCTGGCTCTGCTGGAGAACAACTTCTTCAAGCCGAAGCGCTACGACCTGGCTAAGGTCGGTCGCTACAAGGTCAACCGCAAGCTGGGCCTGGGCGCTGATGCCTCCGGCGAGATGGTTCTGACCGAGCAGGATATTGCTACCACCATCGAATACCTTGTGCGCCTGCACGACGGCGAGAATGTTATGACCTCGCCGGAAGGTGTCGAAATCCCGGTTGAGACCGACGATATCGACCACTTCGGTAACCGTCGTCTGCGTACCGTAGGCGAGCTGATTCAGAACCAGGTCCGCGTGGGTCTGTCCCGCATGGAACGTGTGGTTCGTGAGCGCATGACCACTCAGGACGTGGAGTCGATCCAGCCGACCACCCTGATTAACGTGCGCCCGGTTTCCGCGGCTATCCGTGAGTTCTTCGGTACTTCCCAGCTGTCCCAGTTCATGGACCAGAACAACTCGCTGTCGGGTCTGACCCACAAGCGTCGTCTGTCCGCACTGGGCCCGGGTGGTCTGACCCGTGACCGTGCTGGCCTTGAGGTTCGAGACGTTCACCCGTCCCACTACGGTCGCATGTGTCCAATTGAGACCCCAGAGGGTCCGAACATTGGCCTGATTGGTTCGCTGTCCTGCTACGCACGCGTGAACCCGTTCGGTTTCATTGAGACTCCGTACCGTCGCGTCCGCGATGGTGTCATCACCGACGAGGTCGACTACCTCACCGCTGATGAGGAAGACCGCTACGTCGTCGCGCAGGCCAACACCCCGATCGACGAGAACGGCCACTTCGTTCAGGAGACCCTGTCTGTTCGTAAGAAGGGTGGTGACGTCGAGTCCGTCCGCGCCGATGAGGTCGACTACCTCGATGTTTCCCCGCGTCAGATGGTCTCCGTGGCTACCGCCATGATTCCGTTCCTCGAGCACGACGACGCTAACCGTGCCCTGATGGGTGCGAACATGCAGCGCCAGGCTGTGCCGCTGCTGCGTTCGGAGGCTCCGTTCGTCGGTACTGGTATGGAGCAGCGTGCTGCTTACGACGCCGGCGATGTCATTGTCGCTTCGGCCACCGGTGTGGTCGAGACCGTGTCGGCTGACTTCATCACCATCATGGATGATGAGGGCCAGCGCCACACCTACCTGCTGCGCAAGTTTGAACGCACCAACCAGGGCACCTGCTACAACCAGAAGCCTCTGGTTGACGAAGGCCAGCGTGTTGAGGCCGGCCAGGTCATCGCTGACGGTCCGGGTACCGACAACGGTGAGATGGCACTTGGTAAGAACCTGCTCGTGGCATTCATGCCGTGGGAAGGACACAACTACGAGGACGCCATCATCCTGAACCAGCGCATGGTTGAGGAGGACATCCTGACCTCGATTCACATCGAGGAGCACGAGATTGATGCCCGCGACACCAAGCTGGGTCCGGAGGAAATCACCCGTGACATCCCGAACGCATCCGAGGAGATGCTGAAGGATCTGGATGACCGCGGTATCGTCCGCATCGGTGCTGACGTTCGCGACGGCGACATTCTGGTCGCTAAGACCACCCCGAAGGGTGAGACTGAGCTGACTCCGGAGGAGCGCCTGCTGCGCGCTATCTTCGGCGAGAAGTCCCGCGAGGTCCGTGACACCTCCATGCGTGTCCCGCACGGTGAGTCCGGCAAGGTCATCGGCGTCCGCGTCTTCTCCCGTGAAGACGATGACGACCTGGCACCGGGTGTCAACGAGATGGTCCGCGTCTACGTTGCGCAGAAGCGCAAGATCCAGGACGGCGACAAGATGGCAGGTCGCCACGGTAACAAGGGTGTTATCGGCAAGATCCTGCCGCAGGAGGACATGCCGTTCCTGCCGGACGGTACCCCGGTCGACATCATTCTGAACACTCACGGTGTTCCGCGTCGTATGAACATCGGCCAGGTCCTCGAGGTTCACCTCGGCTGGCTGGCGAAGGCCGGCTGGAGCATTGAGGGCGACCCGGATTGGGCTAAGCGTCTTCCGGCAGACCTGCACGACGTTCCGTCCGACTCCCTGGTCGCAACCCCAGTGTTCGACGGTGCTGAGAACGAGGAGCTCGCTGGTCTGCTCGCGTCGTCCCGCCCGAACCGTGACGGCGAGGTGCTGGTCAACGCTGACGGTAAGGCCACGCTGTTCGACGGCCGCTCTGGCGAGAAGTTCCCGTTCCCGGTTTCGGTGGGCTACATGTACATGCTGAAGCTGCACCACCTGGTCGACGAGAAGATTCACGCTCGTTCCACCGGTCCGTACTCCATGATTACCCAGCAGCCGCTGGGTGGTAAGGCCCAGTTCGGTGGTCAGCGCTTCGGTGAGATGGAGGTGTGGGCAATGCAGGCATACGGCGCTGCCTACACCCTGCAGGAGCTGCTCACCATCAAGTCCGATGACGTGGTTGGCCGCGTCAAGGTCTACGAGGCAATCGTGAAGGGCGACAACATTCCGGATCCGGGTATTCCGGAGTCGTTCAAGGTGCTTCTGAAGGAACTGCAGTCGCTCTGCCTGAACGTTGAGGTCCTTTCGGCCGACGGCGTTCCGGTTGAGTTGGGCTCCTCCGACGATGAGGAACTCGACCACGCGACCGCTTCCCTCGGCATTAACCTGTCCCGCGATGAGCGTTCCGACGCTGACTCCGCATAGTTTCTCGCTTAACGACGAAACATTGCGTGAGTATCAGGGTCGGGAAGCCCTAACTCGCGAATAACCCAACACAGACGACAACGTACAAAAACCTCCGCAGAGAATTTGGTTTCCGCATTACTTCGATGCGGAGGGAAAGGGAAAACAGGTGCTCGACGTCAACAACTTTGACGAGCTCCGGATTGGGCTCGCTACCGCCGACGACATCCGCCGCTGGTCTCGCGGTGAGGTCAAGAAGCCCGAGACGATTAACTACCGTACGCTGAAGCCGGAAAAGGATGGCCTTTTCTGTGAGCGTATCTTCGGCCCGACCCGTGACTGGGAGTGTGCTTGTGGTAAGTACAAGCGCGTTCGCTTCAAGGGCATCATCTGTGAACGCTGTGGCGTTGAGGTGACCAAGTCGAAGGTTCGCCGTGAGCGCATGGGCCACATTGAGCTGGCCGCTCCGGTCACTCACATCTGGTACTTCAAGGGTGTGCCGTCCCGCCTCGGCTACCTGCTCGACTTGGCTCCGAAGGATCTGGAAAAGATCATCTACTTCGCCGCCAACATCATCACTTCTGTGGATGAAGAGGCTCGCCACAACGACCAGGAAACCCTCGAAGCAGACATGCTCGTGGACAAGAAGCTGGTTGAGGACGACCGCGACCAGGAGCTGGCCGAACGCGCCCAGACCCTGGAAGAGGATCTGGCTGAGCTCGAGGCAGCCGGTGCCAAGGCTGACGCCCGCAAGAAGGTTCAGTCTGCAGCCGAGCGCGAGATGCGCCACATCCGTGAGCGCGCCCAGCGCGAGCTGGATCGTCTCGACGAGATCTGGAATACCTTCATCAAGCTCGAGCCGAAGCAGATGATTATCGACGAGGGTATTTACACCGAGCTCGTCGACCGCTACGAGGATTACTTCACCGGTGGTATGGGTGCTGAGGCTATTCAGACCCTGATTCGCAACTTCGACCTGGCCAAGGAGGCCGAGGAGCTGCGCGAGATTATTCGCGACGGCAAGGGACAGAAGAAGATGCGCGCCCTCAAGCGTCTGAAGGTTGTCACTGCATTCCTGCAGTCCGGCAACGACCCGGCCGCTATGGTGCTTGACTGCATCCCGGTGATTCCGCCGGAGCTGCGCCCGATGGTGCAGCTCGACGGTGGCCGCTTTGCGACCTCAGACCTGAACGACCTCTACCGTCGTGTTATCAACCGCAACAACCGCCTGAAGCGCATGATTGACCTCGGCGCTCCGGAGATTATCGTCAACAACGAGAAGCGCATGCTTCAGGAATCCGTTGACGCACTGTTCGACAACGGACGTCGTGGCCGCCCGGTCACTGGTCCGGGTAACCGCCCGCTGAAGTCCCTGAGCGACCTGCTCAAGGGTAAGCAGGGTCGTTTCCGTCAGAACCTGCTGGGTAAGCGTGTTGACTACTCCGGCCGTTCGGTTATTATCGTCGGCCCGCAGCTGAAGCTGCACCAGTGTGGTCTGCCGAAGCTGATGGCTCTCGAGCTGTTCAAGCCGTTCGTGATGAAGGAGCTCGTGGCCAAGAGTTACGCGCAGAACATCAAGAGCGCAAAGCGCATGGTTGAGCGTCAGCGCCCAGAGGTGTGGGACGTCCTCGAAGATGTCATTACCGGACACCCGGTTCTGCTGAACCGTGCACCTACGCTGCACCGCCTGGGTATTCAGGCGTTCGAGCCGGTCCTGGTTGAGGGTAAGGCAATTCAGCTGCACCCACTGGCATGTGAAGCTTTCAACGCTGACTTCGACGGTGACCAGATGGCAGTCCACCTGCCGCTGTCCGCTGAAGCACAGGCCGAGGCTCGTGTCCTGATGCTGTCCTCGAACAACATTCTGTCGCCGGCTTCCGGTAAGCCGCTGGCTATGCCGCGTCTGGATATGGTCACTGGCCTGTACTTCCTGACGCTGGAGAAGCCGGAGCTGCCGGGTGGCCACCAGGATGCCACCAAGGACGCACCGGAGCAGGGTATTTACACCAGCCCGGCCGAGGCCATCATGGCTTACGACCGCGGTGCAATTGGCCTGCAGAGCCCGATTAAGGTTCGCATCAGCCACCTGCGTCCGCCGGCTGAGATTGAATCCGAGCAGTTCCCAGACGGTTGGAACAAGGGCGATACTTGGCTGGCTTCGACCACGCTGGGCCGCGTTATGTTCAACGACCTGCTGCCGTGGAACTACCCATACGTCGAAGGTGTTATGGCTAAGAAGCCGCAGGCTGCGATCATCAACGACTTGGCTGCCAAGTACCCGATGATCACGGTCGCTCAGACCGTCGACAAGCTCAAGGATGCTGGCTTCTACTGGGCTACCCGTTCTGGTGTCACCATTGCTATGTCTGACGTGCTGGTTCTCCCGAACAAGCGGGAGATCCTGAACGGCTACGAAGAGAAGGCCGCCACGGTGGAGAAGAAGTTCCGCCGCGGTAAGCTCTCGGCTGCTGAGCGTCACGAGTCGCTGGTTAACCTGTGGAAGGCCGCGACGGCTGAGGTCGGTGAAAAGGTCGAGGCTCTGTACCCGGATGACAACCCGATTCCGATGATCGTGAAGTCGGGTGCTGCCGGTAACATGGGCCAGATTCACTCGCTGGCCGGCATGAAGGGTATGGTTACGAACCCGCGTGGTGAATACATCACCCGTCCGATTAAGACCTCCTTCCGCGAAGGCCTGTCGGTTCTCGAGTACTTCAACAACTCGCACGGTTCCCGTAAGGGTCTGGCCGATACCGCGCTTCGTACCGCTGACTCGGGTTACCTGACCCGTCGTCTGGTCGACGTTGCGCAGGACGTCATCGTTCGCGAAGAGGACTGTGGCACCCACGATGGTGTCATTGTCGAGATCGGCGAGGATGTTCTGGACGCAGCCGGCAACCCGACCGGCGAGATCCGTCGTGCGAAGTATGTCGAGACCGCCGCGATTGCTCGTGTGCTGGCAGCCGATGTCACCGACGCTGAGGGCAATGTCCTTATCGCGGCTGACACCGACCTGAACGACGACCACATCACCCTGGCTCTCAGCCACGGTGTCAAGGAAGTCAAGGTCCGCTCGGTTCTGACCTGTTCCACCGCAACCGGTGTCTGTGCCAAGTGCTACGGTCGCTCGATGGCAACCGGCAAGCTGGTCGACATCGGAGAGGCTGTCGGTATTGTTGCTGCGCAGTCCATTGGTGAGCCGGGTACCCAGCTGACCATGCGTACGTTCCACCAGGGTGGTGTCGGTGGCGACATTACCGGTGGTCTGCCGCGTGTCCAGGAGCTGTTTGAGGCCCGCGTGCCGAAGAACAAGGCTCCGCTGGTCCGCGAAAACGGTCGCGTGCGCCTGGAGGAGGACGAGCACTTCTACACGCTCACCCTCATCCCGGATGCCAACAGCGAGGACGAGGTCGTATACGACAAGCTGTCCAAGCGTCAGGGCCTGGCTGAAATCACTGTCGATGGCCGTCGTCGCGCCATCCGCGATGGTGACCACGTGGTCAAGGGTCAGCAGCTGCTCAAGGGCGCTGCCGATCCGCACGAGGTCCTCGAGGTTCTGGGCCGCCGAGGCGTCCAGCGCCACCTCATCGAGGAAGTCCAGTCGGTCTACCGTGATCAGGGTGTGGCCATTCACGACAAGCACATCGAGGTTATCGTCAGCCAGATGCTGCGCCGCGTGATTGTGTCTAAGCCAGGTGACTCCGACCTGCTGCCAGGTGCACTGGTCGAGCGCTCCACGGTCATGGCTAAGAACCGCGAGATTGTCGCCTCCGGTGGCAGCGTCATCGAGGGCCGTCGCGTGCTGATGGGTATTACCAAGGCATCGCTGGCCACCGAGTCCTGGCTGTCCGCCGCCTCCTTCCAGGAGACGACGCGCGTGCTTACCGACGCCGCTATCAACAAGCGCTCGGATAAGCTCATCGGCCTGAAGGAGAACGTGATCATCGGTAAGCTGATCCCGGCTGGTACGGGTATCTCGCGCTACCGCAACATCACGGTTGAGCCGACTGAGGAAGCTGCCCGCCAGGCAGCCGCTCCGTTCGCTTCCTTCGGTGAGGGCTTCTACGGCGCCGAGGACACCTACGGCATCGACCAGGTCGGTTCCGCAGTTCCGCTGGATGACATCGGAACCTTCGAGTAAAAACCAATAGCTTTGCGGCAGTGGCTGGGGGAGCGGGAGAATTCCATCGGTCACTGTCTGGCAAAGCACCTCGCCTAACAGTTGGGGCTTCGTGCTCTACCTGTTAGGTGGCAACCGGAAAAATCCTCCGGCACAGTTGTGGCTTACTAGCGGATTGCTAGTTCGTCACGGTCGTGCCGGAGGATTTTTCTTTGTCGAGGAAACCCAACTGGAAAACTCGGCTGGAGACTGAAGAAAGGCGATAGGAACAGAGGCAGAGGCAGGGGAGGGAGGGAGGGCTAGGGGTCCGTCCCGGCCTCCTTCCTCTACATCTTGAGAGCCTCTGCAATCGGGGTGTTGCCCTCGTTGAAGTTAATCATGCGACCAACGGTAGCCTCGTTGAACACGGTCTGCGCGATGACATTGGCAACGGTCGCACGAGCGACCTCGCCTGCCTTGTCCGCCGTGGTGTCGATGGAATCCTGGCCCTCGTTGAGAGTGAGCGCACTCGGGCCGAGAATGGTCCATTCCAGGTTTGAAGCGCGCAGCGCTTCGTCGGCTGCAGCCTTGGACTCGGCATAGGCAAAGAAGCTGTGATCCTCTGGAACGCCATGGTCGTGGCCCGCACCAAAGTAAGAGACCATCACGTAGCGCTTAACGCCAGCCTGCTCGGCTGCGGCAATCGAAGTAATAGCTGCGTCGCGGTCGATCGCGTAGGTCCGTTCTGGTGAACCTCCACCAGCGCCGGCGGACCAAATCACAGCGTCGTGCCCGCTGAGAAGGTCCGCAAACTGTCCGGTCGAGAGACTGGCGATGTCGTAAACGGCTGGTGTGGCGCCGAGAGCCTCGATATCCGGAACCTGGTCGGGGTTGCGAATAACAGACGTGACCTCGTAGCCATCGTCGATAAGTAGGGGAGTAGCGATTTGAGCCACCTTGCCGTGGCCGCCAATGACAATAACCTTCTTAGACATGTCCCCACCTATACGCTGCCAGTACACTGCTGGCAATGAAGAAGGCATTCGCCTGTGGTGAACATGGCGATTAAGTTTCTCCAGTGCTGATGCAGGACAGTACTATGGGCAAACCGAACGGACGGCCGAATTGGCCGAGTTATCGATTCAAACCGGCATAGTAACGTCTGCGTCTTTTGGGGCGAGGCGCGCCGTGCTGAACACCCAAAAATTTGATCACCAAGCCCACAAGCGCTCAAAGTGCTTGAAATTTTTGTGCCATTACCAGGGTGTTTGGACTAAACCCGCAGCTCGCGTACTGTTATACAACGATCCCAGAAAAGAATTGGGAACTTGAGACATTACCCAGTAGGCCAGCGAGAGCGGCTGACTGGGTTTCGCACGTTCAAAATCCCTCCATTTCTTGCGTTCAACCGATGGGCTCACCACTGGATGAGTAATAACTTTTCTTGTGATGCATTCACACGGAAGGTGGTTACTCCGCTGCGGTTGGCATCGGTCGTGAGAATGTCCAGCGAGGATTGAAAACAGAAAGAGGCTTCATGCCCACTATTCAGCAGCTGGTCCGCAAGGGCCGCCATGACAAGAAGGCTAAGGTTGCAACCGCAGCTCTGAAGGGTTCCCCTCAGCGCCGCGGCGTTTGCACCCGTGTTTACACCACCACCCCGAAGAAGCCGAACTCGGCTCTTCGTAAGGTCGCTCGTGTTCGCCTGACCTCCGGTGTCGAGGTTTCGGCTTACATTCCGGGTGAGGGCCACAACCTGCAGGAGCACTCCATGGTGCTCGTTCGCGGTGGTCGTGTTAAGGACCTCCCGGGTGTCCGCTACAAGATCGTCCGTGGTTCCCTTGACACCCAGGGCGTCAAGGACCGCAAGCAGGCTCGTTCCCGCTACGGCGCAAAGAAGGAGAAGTAAGCCATGCCACGTAAGGGCCCAGTACAGAAGCGTCCTGTCGTCAACGACCCGGTCTACGGCTCCCCTCTGGTGTCGCAGCTGGTCAACAAGGTTCTGATCGACGGTAAGAAGTCGACTGCAGAGCGCATCGTCTACGGTGCACTTGAGATGTGCGAAGAGAAGACCGGTACTGATCCGGTGCTGACTCTGAAGCGCGCAATCGAGAACGTCAAGCCGGCTCTTGAGGTTCGTTCCCGCCGTGTTGGTGGCGCCACCTACCAGGTCCCGGTCGAGGTTCGCCCGGGCCGCGGCACCACGCTGGCACTGCGCTGGCTGCTGATGTTCTCCCGTCAGCGCCGTGAGAACACCATGACCGAGCGTCTCGCTAACGAGATCCTTGATGCATCCAACGGCCTGGGTGCATCCGTCAAGCGTCGTGAGGACACTCACAAGATGGCGGAAGCTAACCGCGCATTCGCTCACTACCGCTGGTAATCGCTTATCGACGGAGGCCGCGAGTGGTCACCGTCGTAAAGCAGCTGCCGGTATGTCAACGGCGCGCGTCGGTCGCGGTCCACGGATCTTTAAGGGTCACTCAATAGGGGCCAGCCCGGCGCTTACACCCGATGTCTTGCGTAGAATTTACGCAATAGGTGTACGTCACGGCGCGACTTCGCGCCAAGACGGTGGCATTATAGATAAAGCAAACCCGACCGACGGCGGATTTGACGGCCAATTGCAATCCCGTAATTGAGTCTCACCGCCAAACCGATTTGAAACGAGTGGGGAATCAAGTGGCTGAAGGTGCACTTCCCGTAAAGAAGGACCTCCACAAGGTCCGCAACATCGGCATCATGGCGCACATCGATGCTGGTAAGACGACTACGACCGAGCGCATCCTGTACTACACGGGTATTAACCGCAAGGTCGGTGAGACTCACGATGGTGCGTCCACAACCGACTGGATGGAGCAGGAGAAGGAGCGCGGTATCACCATTACCTCCGCTGCTGTGACCTGTTTCTGGAACGACAACCAGATCAACATCATCGATACCCCGGGCCACGTCGACTTCACCGTTGAGGTTGAGCGTTCCCTGCGTGTGCTCGACGGTGCCGTCGCAGTCTTCGACGGTAAGGAAGGTGTCGAGCCGCAGTCTGAGCAGGTTTGGCGTCAGGCTCAGAAGTACGATGTCCCGCGTATTTGCTTCGTCAACAAGATGGACAAGCTGGGCGCTGACTTCTACTACACCGTTGGCACCATCGTTGACCGCCTCGGTGCTAAGCCGTTGGTTATGCAGCTGCCGATTGGCGCTGAGGATGACTTCGACGGCGTTGTTGACCTGCTGGAGATGAAGGCCCTCATGTGGCCGGGCAAGGTTGAGATCGGTACTCCTGCGCAGGTCGAGGAGATTCCGGCGGACATGGTCGACAAGGCTAACGAGTACCGTGAGAAGCTCATTGAGACCGTCGCTGAGTCCGACGAGGAGCTCATGGAGAAGTACTTCGGTGGCGAAGAGCTGACCATGGACGAGATCAAGGGTGCCATCCGCAAGATGGTCCTGAACTCTGAGGTCTACCCGGTCTACTGTGGTACCGCCTACAAGAACAAGGGTGTTGAGCCGCTGCTCGACGCTGTCATTGACTTCCTGCCGAATCCGCTGGACATCGGTGAAGTTCACGGCCACCAGATGGGCGACGAGGACGTCGAAATGGTCCGTAAGCCGTCTAAGGATGAGCCGTTCTCCGCTCTCGCATTCAAGATTGCTGCTCACCCGTTCTTCGGCAAGCTGACCTTCGTCCGCGTTTACTCCGGTCGCGTGGAGCCTGGTCAGCAGGTCCTGAACGCCACCAAGGACAAGAAGGAGCGCGTCGGTAAGCTGTTCCAGATGCACGCCAACAAGGAGAACCCTGTTGACGAGGCAGTGGCAGGTAACATCTACGCCTTCATTGGTCTGAAGGACACCACCACCGGTGACACCCTGTGTGCACAGGATGCTCCGATTGTTCTGGAGTCCATGTCCTTCCCGGATCCGGTTATCGACGTTGCTATTGAGCCCAAGTCCAAGGCCGACCAGGAGAAGCTGAGTACCGCTATTCAGCGTCTGGCTGAAGAGGATCCGACCTTCACTGTTCACCTGGATGAGGAAACCGGCCAGACCGTTATCGGCGGTATGGGCGAGCTCCATCTCGACGTCCTGGTTGACCGCATGAAGCGCGAGTTCAAGGTTGAAGCAAACATCGGTAACCCGCAGGTTGCTTACCGCGAGACCATCCGCAAGCCGGTCGAGAAGTTCGAGTACACCCACAAGAAGCAGACCGGTGGTTCGGGTCAGTTCGCCCGCGTCATTATTGCTCTGGAGCCGTACGCTCCGGCTACTGACGAGGTGGAAGAGGGCGAGTCCACCACTTACAAGTTTGTCAACGAGGTCACTGGTGGTCGTGTTCCGAAGGAATACATCCCGTCTGTCGACGCTGGTATTCAGGACGCAATGCAGTACGGTACCCTCGCTGGCTACCCGCTGGTGAACATCAAGGCAACCCTGCTCGATGGTGCTTACCACGAAGTTGACTCCTCTGAAATGGCCTTCAAGATCGCTGGTCAGCAGGCTATGAAGGAAGCTGTTCAGAAGGCTAAGCCGGTCCTGCTCGAGCCGATGATGGCCGTTGAGGTCATTACTCCGGAAGAGTACATGGGCGAAGTTATCGGCGACATCAACTCCCGTCGTGGCCAGGTCAACTCCATGGAAGACCGCACCGGCGTCAAGGCTGTCAAGGCTCTGGTTCCGCTGTCCGAGATGTTCGGCTACGTTGGTGACCTGCGCTCCAAGACCCAGGGTCGCGCTAACTACACCATGATCTTCGACTCCTACGCTGAGGTTCCGTCCTCCGTGGCCGAGGAGATCATTGCAGCTCGTACCGGCGCTTAAATCGCGCCGGCAGGGTGGGGCACTCAATCAGAGCTGACCCCATCCCTGCACGCACTGCAGTGTCGCTCTTTTTAGGGAACGCAGTGCGAGGGTCTGCAGCTTTAGTAGATTCCCTCTAGCTTTGACTGTGCTAAGACATCGTCAGACTGTTGGCGTGTGTTAGCACAGGCAAGCTCTAGGGGGTAGCTGCTCGCAATTCATATCGTTGGGCGATTTTAAATCGCAACTCAAATATCTAGCATTTATGCAGGTAAATGACGATGTGAGTTGCTGGCCGTTACCCACCCTTAACTAGGGGGTTGGTCTGGTTTGGAAAACTCCAGTATCCTGCCCTAGTATCGAGTAACTGGCACAGTGAAAGAATAGTGCTCTTTTGCGCGCGCACGTTCCGAAGTCGTAAGCGAACAGCTTGAAGGCTTCTGATGTTGTGAAGGCGGATTGAGTGACCACAAAATTGTGGCTGCGAGAGTCGTGGCCACCTAGACCTCCAGGAGGACTAAAAGTGGCAAAGGCGAAGTTCGAGCGTACGAAGCCGCACGTCAACATCGGTACCATTGGTCACGTTGACCACGGTAAGACCACCACTACCGCCGCTATCACCAAGGTTCTGGCTGACAAGTTCCCGGACCTGAACGAGTCGTTCGCTTACGATGCCATCGATAAGGCACCGGAAGAGAAGGAACGTGGCATTACCATCAACGTTTCCCACGTTGAGTACCAGACGGAGAAGCGCCACTACGCTCACGTCGATGCCCCGGGCCACGCCGACTACATCAAGAACATGATTACCGGTGCTGCTCAGATGGACGGCGCAATCCTGGTTGTCGCTGCTACTGACGGCCCGATGCCGCAGACTCGCGAGCACGTTCTGCTGGCTCGCCAGGTTGGCGTTCCGTACATCCTCGTTGCGCTGAACAAGTGCGACATGGTCGACGACGAAGAGATCATCGAGCTCGTCGAGATGGAGGTCCGCGAGCTGCTGGCTGAGCAGGACTACGACGAGGAAGCTCCGATTGTCCACATCTCCGCACTGAAGGCTCTTGAGGGCGAAGAGAAGTGGGTCAACTCCATCGTCGAGCTGATGGAAGCTTGCGACGAGAACATCCCGGATCCGGTTCGCGAGACCGACAAGCCGTTCCTGATGCCGATTGAGGACATCTTCACCATTACCGGTCGCGGCACCGTTGCTACCGGTCGTGTTGAGCGCGGCGTTCTGAACGTTAACGACGAGGTCGAGATTCTGGGCATCAAGGAGAAGTCCCAGAAGACCACCGTTACCGGTATCGAGATGTTCCGCAAGCTGCTGGATTCCGCTGAGGCTGGCGACAACTGTGGTCTGCTGCTCCGCGGTACCAAGCGTGAGGACATCGAGCGCGGTCAGATCGTTGCTAAGCCGGGCGCTTACACCCCGCACACCGAGTTCGAGGGTTCCGTCTACATCCTGTCCAAGGATGAGGGCGGCCGTCACACCCCGTTCTTCGACAACTACCGTCCGCAGTTCTACTTCCGCACCACCGACGTCACCGGCGTCGTTTCCCTGCCGGAAGGTGTCGAGATGGTCATGCCGGGCGACAACGTTGACATGTCTGTCAAGCTGATCCAGCCGGTCGCAATGGACGAGGGCCTGCGCTTCGCTATCCGCGAGGGTGGCCGCACCGTCGGCGCTGGCCGCGTTACCAAGATCGTTAAGTAAGGTTTCTCCCCATAGGGGAAATGCTTTAACTTAAGTCTTAGAAGAATCCCGACTCCGCGTAAGCGGAAGTCGGGATTTTTGTATCTGTGCATAGCCGACACTAGACGGAGCGGGGGCGGCGCAATAGCCGTCGTCAAGCAGACTGTGCCGTAATGGGTGTGATGTACGTTGCACTTTGGAATCGTGATTTTACATTCGTAGCCCGGACGTGCTTTAATACGGAGGTTGCTTTAACAAAGGCGTTCGCGCCAATTGTTGTATCAGGCCCAGCTGGGAACCAGTACGAAATTGGATTTAGCGCCTATGGTAAGGCGAGCATGACCACGTAGGGAAGTTTCTTCCCAATCGTGCCTCACGGAGAAAAACGGGCGACACGCCCGACCGCGGGGGTCGGAGGTGGCATGGCAAATTAACAGCGGCAGTAGGCAAAATGAAGAGCCCCACGAGGGGGACTTGTTTTCCACTGGGATTTGAGTGCAAGGCGTTATTCGTCCGCTCGGGTCATGGCCAAAAGTTAATTTGCCATGACGATCGAAGACGAAATCGCTTTGAAGTAATGCACAACCCAGTTTTAATTTCTGGCGCTGGCCATAGTTGCTGACGGCGTCGAGAAACATTGACAGGGTCGACGCCCCTTTAATTGGGGCGCGCCGACCGAGGAGAGGACAAGCGTGGCCGGACAGAAGATCCGCATCAGGCTCAAGGCCTACGACCACGAGGCTATCGACGCTTCTGCGCGAAAGATCGTGGAGACCGTTACCCGTACGGGTGCACGCGTCGTTGGCCCGGTGCCGTTGCCAACCGAAAAGAACGTTTACTGCGTTATCCGTTCGCCGCACAAGTACAAGGACTCGCGCGAGCACTTCGAGATGCGCACTCACAAGCGTCTGATCGACATTCTCGATCCAACGCCGAAGACCGTCGATGCACTTATGCGCATTGACCTTCCGGCAAGTGTCGATGTGAACATTCAGTGATCCTGGACTTTTGGTAGCGGAGACAAGATAAATGAGTGAAAACGAGATCAAGGGCATCCTGGGCACGAAGCTCGGTATGACTCAGATCTTCGACGAGGAGAACCGCGTTGTTCCGGTTACCGTCGTTGAGGCTGGGCCGTGCGTAGTGACTCAGGTGCGCACTAAGGAAACCGACGGCTACGACGCCGTCCAGATTGCATACGGCGAAATTGACCCGCGTAAGGTCAACAAGCCGGAGGCCGGCCACTTCAAGAAGGCCGGTGTGACCCCGCGTCGCCACAGCGTTGAGATTCGCACCCCGGACGCCTCCTCTTACGAGGTCGGCCAGTCCGTTGGTGTCGACATCTTCGGCGAAATTGAGTACGTCGACGTCACTGGTACCTCTAAGGGCCACGGCTTCGCCGGTGGTATGAAGCGCCACGGCTTTGCTGGCCAGGGTGCTGCTCACGGTAACCAGGCTGCTCACCGTCGTGTTGGTGGCATTGGCGCTTGCGCCACGCCAGGACGCGTCTTCAAGGGCAAGCGCATGGCAGGCCGCATGGGTAACGACCGGGTCACGACCCAGAACCTGAAGATCCAGAAGGTTGACGCTGACGCGAACCTGCTGCTCATCAAGGGCGCAGTTCCGGGTGCACGCGGCGGCCTCCTGGTTGTTAAGACTGCCACGAAGGGTGGTGCTCACGCATGACCAACCTCAAGCTAGACGTACACACCGCTGAAGGCGGCGTGAACGGTTCGGTTGAGCTTCCTGCTTCCGTGTTCGACGCGGAGGTGTCCATCGCCCTGATGCACCAGGTTGTTGTCGCACAGCGTGCAGCAGCTCGCCAGGGCACCCACAAGGTCAAGACCCGCGGTGAGGTTCGCGGCGGTGGCCGCAAGCCGTGGCGCCAGAAGGGTACCGGTCGCGCTCGTCAGGGTTCGATCCGTGCTCCGCACTGGACCGGCGGTGGCATTGTCCACGGCCCGGTGCCGCGCGACTACAGCCAGCGCACCCCGAAGAAGATGATTGCAGCTGCTCTGCGCGGCGCACTCTCTGACCGTGCTCGCCACGACCGCATCCACGTTGTCGAGGAACTGGTCCCAGGCCAGACCCCGTCCACCAAGGCAGCTCGTACTTTCGTCGAGCGTCTGACTGAGCGCCGCAACGTGCTCGTCGTTCTGCCGCGCGAGGACGTCAACTCGTGGAAGTCGGTTCGTAACCTGCCAGGTGTCCACATCCTGTCTGAGGATCAGCTGAACACCTACGACGTTCTGAAGGCCGATGACGTCATCTTCGCCGTTCAGGCACTCAATGACTTCATCACTCGCACCGCCGGTAAGGAGGAGAAGTAATGGCTACCATCGCAGATCCCCGCGACATCATTGTTGCACCGGTAGTGTCTGAGAAGTCCTACGGACTCATGGAGCAGGGCGTTTACACGTTCCTGGTCCACACCGACGCTAACAAGACCCAGATCAAGATCGCGGTCCAGGAGATTTTCGGTGCCAAGGTCGCTTCCGTCAACACCCTCAACCGTGAGGGCAAGCGCAAGCGTTCCCGCACCGGCTACGGCAAGCGCAAGAACACCAAGCGCGCCTACGTGACTCTCGCGGCCGGCAGCGATCCCATCGACATCTTCGGCGGTTCGGCAGCTTAGCCGCTAGCCGACGAGGAAGTTAAGGAAGAGCAAAAGTATGGCTATTCGTAAGTACAAGCCGACTACGCCGGGTCGCCGCCAGAGCTCCGTCTCCGAGTTCAGCGAGATTACTCGCTCGACTCCTGAGAAGTCTCTGCTGCGCCCGCTGTCGAAGACTGGTGGCCGTAACGTTCACGGTCACATCACCACTCGCCACAAGGGTGGCGGACACAAGCGCCAGTACCGTGTCATCGACTTCCGTCGTAATGACAAGGACGGCATTCCGGCAAAGGTCGCTCACATCGAGTACGACCCGAACCGTACCGCCAACATCGCACTGCTGCACTATGCAGACGGTGAGAAGCGCTACATCATCGCTCCGAAGAACCTGAAGCAGGGTGCCATCGTTGAGTCCGGCGCTAATGCCGACATCAAGGTTGGTAACAACCTGCCGCTGCGCAACATCCCGACCGGTTCCACTATTCACTGCGTGGAGCTCAAGCCGGGCGCTGGTGCACAGCTGGCACGTTCTGCTGGTGCTTCTATTCAGCTTCTCGGTAAGGAAGGCAAGTACGCAGTTCTGCGTATGCCGTCCTCTGAGATCCGCCGCGTCGACGCACGTTGCCGTGCAACCGTCGGTGAGGTCGGAAACCAGGATCAGATTAACATCCGTTGGGGCAAGGCCGGCCGTATGCGCTGGAAGGGCTGGCGCCCGACTGTCCGCGGTGTTGTCATGAACCCGGTCGACCACCCGCACGGTGGTGGTGAGGGTAAGACCTCCGGTGGTCGCCACCCGGTTTCCCCGTGGGGCCAGAAGGAAGGCCGCACCCGTAAGCCGAACCGTCCGAGCGACCAGCTGATCGTTCGTCGCCGTCGTACCAACAAGAATAAGAAGCGCTAAGGAGGGAACTGAGAATGCCACGCAGCCTTAAGAAGGGCCCGTTCGTCGATGAGCACCTCCTCGCGAAGGTCGATGCACAGAACGAGAAGGGCACCAAGCAGGTCATCAAGACCTGGTCTCGCCGCTCCACGATTCTCCCCGATTTCATCGGCCACACCTTCGCCGTTCACGACGGTCGCAAGCACGTGCCGGTGTTCGTGGATGACTCTATGGTCGGCCACAAGCTGGGCGAATTCGCCCCGACCAAGACCTTCAAGGGTCACGTCAAGGATGACAAGAAGGGACGTCGATAAGCCATGAGCAACGACATTACTTCTGCACGCGCAACTGCGCGCTTCGTCCGCGTTACTCCGATGAAGGCACGTCGCGTCCTGGACACCGTTCGCGGTAAGTCCGTCGACGAGGCACTGAACATCCTGGAGTACGCTCCGCAGGGTGCTGCTGATCCGGTTGCCAAGGTTGTTGCGTCTGCAGCTGCAAACGCTGAGAACAACTTCGGCCTGGACCGTCGTACTCTGGTCATCTCCGAGGCTTACGCCAACGAGGGACCGACCATGAAGCGCTTCCGCCCGCGTGCGCAGGGCCGTGCTTTCCACGTCCGCAAGCGCACCAGCCACATCACCGTGGTCGTCGAGAGCCAGAAGGAAGGTGACCGATAGTGGGACAGAAGATCCATCCACACGGTCTTCGCCTCGGTATTTCCAGCGACTGGAAGTCCCGCTGGTACGCCGACAAGCAGTACGCTGACTACCTGGCCGAGGACATCAAGATCCGCGATCTGCTGTCCACCGGTCTTGAGCGCGCCGGCATCTCCGATGTCGTTATCGAGCGCACCCGTGACCGCGTGCGTGTGGACATCCACACCGCACGCCCGGGCATTGTTATCGGTCGTCGTGGCTCCGAGGCTGACCGCATCCGCGGCCAGCTCGAGAAGCTCACCGGCAAGCAGGTTCAGCTGAACATCCTCGAGGTCAAGAACATTGACGCGGATGCGAAGCTGGTTGCTCAGTCCATCGCTGAGCAGCTCGCCAACCGTGTCGCTTTCCGTCGTGCAATGCGCAAGGCTATCCAGTCTGCAATGCGTCAGCCGCACGTCAAGGGCATCAAGGTTGTCTGCTCCGGTCGTCTCGGCGGTGCCGAGATGGGCCGCACCGAGCGCTACCACGAGGGTCGCGTTCCGCTGCACACCCTGCGTGCGGAAATCGACTATGGCACCCACGAGGCTCACACCACCTTCGGCCGCATTGGCGTCAAGGTGTGGATCTACAAGGGTGACGTGATCGGTGGCCGTCGCGAGTCCGAGATCAACGCCGGCAACGACCGCCAGCGTCGCGGCAACGACCGTCCGCGTCGTGGTGGCAAGCGTCGTCAGCGTGCATCTGAGAAGAAGGAGGGCTAATTCATGCTCATCCCGAAGCGCGTTAAGTTCCGTCGCCAGCACCGCCCGACCCGTTCTGGTATGTCCAAGGGCGGCAACAAGGTGACTTTCGGTGACTACGGTCTCCAGGCTCTCGAGCCGGCCTACATCACCAACCGTCAGATTGAGGCAGCGCGTATTGCTATTAACCGCCACGTCAAGCGTGGTGGTAAGGTCTGGATCCAGATTTTCCCGGACCGTCCGCTGACCCAGAAGCCACTGGGTGTTCGTATGGGTTCCGGTAAGGGCCCGGTCGAGAAGTGGGTTGCAAACGTCAAGCCGGGTCGCATCATGTTCGAGATGTCCTACCCGGACGAGGCAACTGCTGTCGAGGCACTGAAGCGCGCAGGCGCTAAGCTGCCGATTAAGACCCGAATCGTTCGGAAGGAGGATCAGTACTGATGTCGAACGGCATTCCCGCCCACGAGCTTCGCTCGCTGGATAACGATGACCTGGTTGCCAAGCTCAAGGAGTCTAAGGAGGAGCTGTTCAACCTCCGTTTCCAGAGCGCTACCGGTCAGCTGACCAACAACCGCCGTCTCCGCACTGTCCGCAAGGATATTGCTCGCATTTACACCGTTATGCGTGAGCGCGAGCTCGGCCTGTCTGCTGCACCAACCGATGGTGATGCAGCATGAGTGAGGAAAACATGAACACCACCGAGGCTGGCGCACGCAAGGTGCGCACCGGTTACGTCGTGTCCGACAAGATGCAGAAGACCATCGTTGTCGAGCTCGAGGACCGCAAGCAGCACGCCCTGTACGGCAAGATCATGCGCACGAACTCTAAGGTCAAGGCGCACGACGAGAACGAAGAGGCTGGCGTGGGCGACCACGTCCGCATCGAAGAGTGCCGTCCGCTCTCCAAGGACAAGCACTTCCGCCTGATCGAAATCATCGAGAAGGCTAAGTAAAACCCATAGGCTGAGCAATCAGCTAAGGCTTTACGACGAGAACCCCGCCGCGGGAAACACGAAAGTGTTTTCTGCGGCGGGGTTTTTGTTTGTGCCTGATGCAGATGGCTTTCGGGAATCTGGTGCGCCTTATTTCGGAACTTTTCCACTGCGCAAGTCCTCTAATACGTGAACACCGGCTATTAGAGACGTGCTTCAATGCGATTGGAAGCGATATTTGGTCCGTCGGTGGTTGATTATCACGTTGACCAGGAGGCGCAGTGGAAAGCCAGTTACCGCTCAAGAACGATTTCATCGATTTGCTGCTCGAGCAAACCGCTGAGGACGAGGGACTGACCTTAGAAGAGTATATCTTTAGGCATATTCGGCAGTACGAGGATCAAACTGGTGAAGAACTTCAAGAGCTGTTCGCAGCCGGGGAATTGGATAATGAAGATCTAGAAGAGCTGTTATTGACCAGTCATTTGGCGACTCATGAAGTAAACGAGGTAACCGAACAGTACTACTACGAACTCCGAAAGGGAATGACTATCGGGGTTATATCCGTTGTGTCTCTCGTGGTCGGCATAATCTTTGGGGTTATCGCCGTAGTGTGCGCTTACAACGGCGCTTATGACGCTAGTCTTACCTGCGGAGCAATTGGTGTGCTCTTAGCTTGTGTACGTCTGGGGACGATTATTTGGGCGAGCACGGATTAGCTGTCTTCTACTTGGTGTCTGGGTTTTATGGGAGGCTCTACAGCTAAGTGCTGTGCCTGTGCGAGATGGAGCGTGAACGGCCTGGCCGCTGATTCGGAGTCAAGTGGTGAAAGCGTTCGACAACATCATGTTCTGCGAATAACCCACGAGTTTTGCCCCTAAGGCTCTTTCCCGAAAAGACTGAAAAATTTCGTATGAACAGGGAACTTTTTGGGTGCGCGCGGACTCTAACAATCATGATGAGTTCAATTCCCGGTAGAAAGCCCCAACGGCTGGTGATAAGCAGCGATTCCATATCGTCCTTGGAGGATTGCCCACGCGCTCAGGCGTCTGAAGATCGCCCACGTCCTGACAACCAGATTGGAAACAAACAGGCTTCGGAGAGATCGCGATCTAAGAAAGCGGTTTTGAATAATCGTCGTATAGCTGTTCTTTTGGTCTGCACCGGAATGCTCCTTGGTTCAGTTGTATTTGCTTATTCGAAAGTATCCGAGGCGAAGAACTATGTTTATACACCGCCTGGGATGCCACATACCTTGGCTGAGAAGTTACCTCCGCTTTTACGAGCTATTAGCTACGTTGATGAAGAATCCGATGGAGGGCGAACTGTAAGTCTTGGAGACGAGAACGTCGAGGGTTTCTCATATGGGATCGATTTGCCCGGGGCATGTACAACTCCTTCTTATTCATTGATTTCAGACCAAAAAGTAGTCAGGAGGCATCTTTCAGGTGTCGAGTCTCTTGACGGCTACAATGGTTTGTCCATACCTGGGTATAACGCATTTTCATATATAAGTGAACCGTTTGCGGGTGCAAGTTGGACAGACTATAGAACAGTTCTTTATCCCGATGATGAATCATTCTTGATAGAAATCAACTGTACCCATTTTTGGCGTACAGACTCTACAACAGATATTGAAGAGTGGCATGAGCGACTCTATGAACTTTTGTCTGTGGATGGAGGGTTTTAAATGGGGAAGTTCGGAAAGATGCCTATCGAAAACGAAGCCAACATTAAGAGATTTAACGTAATTGATATCAGTTTAATTGTTGGCACTTTACTGTTAGCTACGTGTGTATTCGGTGGTAGTATGTGGTATGCGGGGTCGAATGGCGCCGGCGGTCACGATGAGGTTCGCCTTTATGATGGACCAAGTATCGAAGGATTGCGGCCCACGCTGACCTCTAAATCGCCTAGTTTAATTCCTGCGACCTCAACGAAATGTTCGCTGGATATGATTTGGAGTATCCCAAATATTGAGGTACCCCAGGTAGCGGCGCAAGTTTGTGATAGCTATATTTATGTCGGTGTGGAATCGTGGATTGAGCGAGTCTATGCGCATCGGGAATCTTGGCCGAATTATAAAGAATATGAATTGCCTGGATTTACGGCGTTCGAATTTGGGTATGGAGGTCAAGCGATGGTGATTAATGATAATCGTGATTTGGCGATTTATATTCGCCATATTGACCGTCATAAAAATAATGAATTATTGAAAGATAGCTTTGAAGATGGCGGTAGTTTCGAGCGATTTGTACAGAGGATGCGGGTCTAGAACGTTCTTAACGGTTGTTCCTAGCATTCGGCTGGCTTGGCTTGTCTAGAGCTCGGAACCGCAACATACCGGTCAGCTTCGTTCTCTGTGGGGTTAAACCTCCTGCTTGCCGGTATGGTCTAAAGAGGTCGGTGCAGCCGGTACCAAGTCCGAGTAGCGGGAGGCATGCTGGATAATGGGCAACACCAGAAACCTTCATGATCGAGATCTCGAGTCCGCACTTCGCTCACACGATGTGGCGACGCTTTCTCGGCTTCTAGCGGAAATTGATCCCAAGGCTGCCGCACGAAAGATGCGCCGCCTCAACCATGAAGAACGTGCGTTGTTCTACCGCACGCTACCGAAAGACACCGCGGTTGAGACCTTCGATGAGCTGGACTCGGCTCTGCAGGCGCACCTAATTGAAAGCTTGCGCGATCCTGAAGTCACTGCAGTCTTTGCAGAGATGGAACCGGATGACCGAGCTGAGTTGCTCGATGAGCTACCAGCCTCGGTTGCCTCGAAACTGCTCGCCGATCTGCCGGATGATGAGCGCGAGCTCACCAATGTTGTTCTCGGCTACCCCGATGGATCCATTGGCCGCCGCATGAGCCCGGAGCTGGTATCGCTTCACGACGATATGACGGTGGGTAAGGCCTTGGAGACGGTCTATAACCATTTGGATGATGCCGAGTCTATCTACACCTTGCCGGTATCGAACCGGAATCGCCGACTGGTGGGCGTGGTCAGCCTTCGTGATTTGATGCGCGCCGACAGTGATATCCATGTATCGGCAATCTTGAGGAAAGCCGACTACGCAGAGGCCACCGAGTCCGAAGAGAAGGTGGCTCGCATGTGTGCTGATCGCAAGCGCTTAGCTCTACCGATCGTCGATAGCGAGCAGCGTGTTATCGGTCTGCTCACGGTGGACGACGCACTCCGGGTCCTGGAGGAAGCAGACTCGGAGGACCAAGCTCGTATTTCCGGTTCTGAGCCTCTGCGCTTGCCCTACCTTGCTACGCCGATCTTTGAGATCGTTCGCTCCCGTGTGGTCTGGTTGCTTGTACTTGCCATCGGTGCAACATTAACCGTGCAAGTCCTAGAAACTTTCGAAGAGACTCTGTCTCAGATGGTAGTTCTCTCGGTATTCGTACCGCTGCTGATTGGTACAGGTGGCAATACCGGCAACCAGGCTGCAACCACCATTACGCGTGCCTTGGCGCTGGGAGATGTCCAACCTCGCGACATACTCAAGGTCATACTCCGAGAGGTGAGAGTTGGTGCGTTCCTCGGCCTGCTCCTGGGTACTCTCGGCCTACTCTTGGCGGGGTTGGTTTACGGCTGGGACATAGGCCTCGTTATCGGCCTGACGCTGCTGGGCATTTGTACTCTTGCTGCCACTGTCGGTGGCATTATGCCGCTGATTGGTAAGAAGTTCGGCATTGACCCGGCGGTCTTCGCCAACCCATTCATTACCACGCTTGTCGATGCCTCCGGCCTAATCATCTACTTCCTGATTGCTAAGTCGGTTTTGGGAATCTAGGCATTCACTCGATTTTGTAGGCGCTTTCTGGAGAGACAACCAGTTAAGGCTTAATTCCTAATTCGGCAAAGTCGGGAACATTTCGGTGCTCGGACTCCTCTAATACATGAACCCCATGAGTGTTTGTGTGCGGCAAAGATTGCCGTGACTTGAAGAGGAGGCCTTCCCAAATGAGCGGGATTGATTTATACGCAGTTTTTGCGGTGGATCCTAGCCAGCCTGGAGCTGTTGTAGCTAACAAAATTCAACAGCAGATTAACAGTACCGACTCTCAAAGTTGGGATGCCGAAAAGAAAGAACTTGCAGGTTATGCAGTTGCAATTTTCGCAGATGAGAGCAAAAAACAGCGCTATGACCAGGCATTGCAGAGTCCCTTTTCTCCGCCGGAGGTAACGACGGATTTCTTAGCGGATTTGGCGACAACGAGAAGCTCCCAGGGGCTAACTGCTTTAGGGCAGGGAGGTGTTGATGCTCCGCGTGGTCACAGTGCTGTCGGTGACATGACTCCGACCGTGTCTTCGGAATCCCACAACAGTGTAATCATGCGGACAGTCACCACGACGTTTGCCCCGGTGCAACCACTAGCGCCGGAAGCAACGCTTAAAGACGTGTGGGTACGTACACCAAAGACTATTCAGGCCGCTATCGTGGCGTTGGCCGGTTTAGCAGTTTTCTTGATTGGTGATGGAGTCTTTACCTTTGTTCAAAGTCTCGAAAATTCTGGATCGCCCTGGCTCAGGTTCTTGTACCTGGTAACAAATTCGTTTTCTCTGGTAGCAATTCTGGGAACAATTGCTCTGACCTTGGTGAGTGGATTCACAGTTGCTAGAATGTATCGTCGACTTAAAATTTCCCTTTTGATGGCAGCAGCACTGGTACCCGGTCTTAATCTGATTAACGACATCGTTCACATTGTTCGATACGAAAATACCTGGGTTGTTGGCTACTTCGAACTCAATTACTGGTGGGAATTCACTTGTTATTTTGGGCTGTCAATCCTCGCTCTAATCCTTTGCTTGCTTCCACAATCGCTGGCGTGGTACCGCGGCATGACGCTGGTTAAGACAACATCTCAGGGCTCCTAGCCTCAAACAATCCCGCCTTTGGCTAAAGGCGGGATTCGTCGTTTCTCCGCCCGTTTTAGCATCGCCAACGTGCAGCGAGAACGCATGTGGGCCAGTTTCATCCTTTTTGCGTCTGGCCTTGAAATCCAAATCAGAAAAAGTTTTTAGCGTTCGTCAGGAACATTTTGACCCGCGGCGTCCTCTAAGGAGTGAAAGTCGCAAGGAATTGAAGGAATCGACAAGGGCAAGGATTGTTTCCAAGTTCACTTCTCTTGTCTCCTTCCGCGACTTAGGTCCTTACGTCACCTCCTCCCAAGGAAAGAGAATCTCGAATGAATCAGCAGAATCCCAATAACTCGGTTCGCCGCACCGTTCAGCCACGCAGAGCCGGAGGCCAGGCAGGAGTTTCTGGTGCCCAGCCACAGGCCAACACACAGTTTGGTTTCGGGGCTCCTCAACAGCAGCAACCTCAGCTGTCGCAGCAGCCCCTATACGGCCAGGAAAACCCGTACATTATGCCCACGCAGTCTGTCGCGAATCAGCAGCAGCCGTACCAGTCCTCATCCGCTACGGGGCAACTATATGAACAGCCCCATCATTTTCAGCAGTCGGTAGCACATCCGGGTATGGCTCAAGTTGCTCCGGTAACCCTGCACGAACAGCAGTGGGCAGATCCGACTTATACAAATGCCTCCCTGGGGCAAAGGGCTGGTGCCTACCTCATCGATGCGCTAATCATCAGTCTTATTCAGTTCGTGATTTACGTGGTTTTTGTAGGCGGAGGCAGTGCCGCGGGCAGTGATGAGGCAGTAATTGGAGGCATGATTATTAGTGCAATTCTTATGTTCATCCTTGGCTTCGCCTACAAAGTTTGTCTAGAGGCCACCATGGGGCAGACTCTCGGAAAGAAAATCCTTGGCCTACGTTTGATCACTACGGATGGTCGACCAATGGGATTTGGCCACGCGGTAAAGCGCAACATCAACCTTTTCTATTCTTTGGTGCCATTTATCGGAAGCTTTGCAGCGGGCATTGCGTACGTGGTGCGCTTCTTCTCCGTCATGAATTCGCCGTACAACCAGGGCTACCATGACCGCTGGGGAAACACTCGCCTGATTAAAGAGCAGTAAAGCGAATCGCTAGCCATATTCGTAACTATTTCGAGTTCTCCCCATGATGTCTTTTGTTGCGCCGACTTCAGCAGAGTTGGCTCAGAAAATTAGTGACGGTGTCACGCGCAATTATCAATCACAGCTGTCGACATTTGAGGCTGAGATCAACAAAGCGAAAACTCAGGTCTCGAATTATCAATCTCATATCGGAGCTCTCTGCGATCAGCGTGATGAAGTTTCTTCGGAGTTGCAGGGGTTCCGTGATGATTTGGATGCTGTTGCTTCTAAGCGCGCCTCCTACTCCGGTCGGCTAGCAGCAGCACGTCGTCAAGCTGAAGATGCGCGGGATCGGGTATCGTCTGCTCGATTGGCAAAGCAGCAAGCAGAATATGAGTTTCACCAGGCTGAAAACCGACTGCACTCTTTGCAAAAGCCGGTTGACGATGGTCGATTCAAGTTGGAGATGCAGCGCTGGGAAAGCCGGATTGATGATATCGATAGGCAAATCCAAGATGCGACGCGAAAGCTCAAAGACGCTCAGCAGTATTCCGAAGACCTCGACCGGCAGATTCGTGACTATGACGGCAATGACTACTTTGAGCGACAGCGGTTAGCTGATGCCCACCGGCAATCGGTAGAAGATGAATATCGTCATCAGCAGCGAATCGACAGCCTTGAAGATTCCAAACTGCAATTTCCGAAACCGATTGATGACGGTCGCTTTGACCGCGAAACAGCTCAATACAATGCTGATAAAGATCAATATGAAAGAGCACGCAAGCAAGCAAAATCGCTGCTCTCTGACGCCGAGAGTGCTTTACAGTCAGCCGAATCCGACTTTCGTCTTGCCAACAGCGATGTAGATGAGTTGCTGGCAGAACCAGCGCAATTGGATGCAGAGGAAAGTCGTCTGCCAGACCTTATTGATGGGAAGGAAGACGAGCTCAGCGAGGTTAATGATGACATCGCCAGCGCACAGCAAAAGTTGAGTGCTTGGAAGCAAACGCTTCAACAGTCGACAGCTAAGAAGGCTCGGGTTGAGTCCACCCGCGATTCGGAGGCTCGAGCAAAAGCACAGGCTTTTCAGCGATCTAATCATGGCCAAGTTGTAAGTTCCTGGCACCGCATCACAGAAAACTATTCGAAGAATAGGCGGATCTGGGAGGACTGCGTCAGCAATGTCGCGCAAGCCGAGGACAAAAAATGGGCAAATCTAGCGTTACCTGAATACGTAAAAGCGCACAATGACCTCAAAGCTCAGAAAACGACTAATGAGAGTTTTCGCGCGCGTGCGCACGGCGACGTGGAGTCTCAGCAGCGTCAAATCGCAGATGTTGTCGCTGCACACTTAGCAGGTGATCGACGGAACCGCTGGGCGCTATATTCGCCAGACACTGGTCGGCATACCGTGCTCAATCAGGAACAATCGCAAGCTGAAATTCAGAAATACATCGCAGGTTTCGGGTCGAATCCCGCTTGGGGAAACGTTCAATTAGTTTCTGTTCGTACCAAGCCCTTGACGACTTTTTGGATTTTGCTTGCAATCACCGTGTTGAGCGTTTTCACCCGGCTTCTTATTGGCGATGTGTTCGGCCTTACGACGATGGCAGTGTGGATCTGCGGCCTGGCTGCATTTGGAAACCTTGTTTATCGAGGAATCACAAAATCGCAGGGAACAAATGTGGAATGGGTTGACGAGCAAAAGGACTGGTCAGTTATTGCAGGGAATCTGTATAGAGCAATTAGCTCAGCTAACCAGTTCGACCAACGAGCGGCGCAGATTACCGCGAAATCCCGACAGATTATTGAAAGTAATAAACAAGCTGTGGCTCGTAAACGAGCGCAAATTACGGTTGCAGATGTTGAACCGCATGTCCACCGTGCAGTACCGCAGTTTTGTGTCTTTCCCCGCAGGGACAGCGACGCGATAGCGAGCTATTGCAGTCAAGTGGTCAAGGACTTCGTTGCGCAGGGAAATTCGAATGCTCAGTTAAACCTACAGGCTTCAAAGTATCCACTTTCTCCGAAGGTTAAGTACTCGGGCAATGACCATTACGTACAAGCCGCAATAAGCCAGTACGACTCACGAAAAATACGGTAAAGGAGACCAAAGCAATGGATTCCATGAAATCTCAACCGCCTCGGCGAAAAGGTTCTTCCGGAGGCGATTCCTTTAATCCCAACAACGCAAGCAATCCTGTCCGTCGGACGCAGAAACCCCGTCGTAAGCAGGGTGCTATGAACAAGCCAGTAGGCCCGGAGACCCCGCGCGAATCGGGGCCCGGATCTGCTCCCGAGACCGGGCAGCAGCGTGCATGGAGTGAGATGCCCGCGGCGCACCACCCAGTGGAAGAATCGGCCTCTTCATTCACTGAAACAACACAATTTCCTGTGGAAAACTCGGCAAGTGTAGGTGATGCTCCAAGGGCGTCCGATTTTTCCGCAGGCTCAAATGTTCCCAATGCGCCAAAGAAGAATTCGTCGGCACCGGCGGTCATTTTGAGCATCGTGGCTGTGCTGGCGCTCTTTGGTGTAATTGTCGGCGGTTGGGCCGTTTGGAACAACAATCAAGAGGACAATCGGGCTGCAGAAACCACGGCTTCGGCTTCTGCCGAGCCCACTTCCACCTCAACGCGGACAAGCGATTATTACACTCCTACGTCGACCTATACGACAACAGAAACCAGTACGACCGTTGAAAGCACTACGACAACTGAGGAATCGGTTGATTCGGATTACAGTTCAGGATCGGACTACTCCGAACCCGAAGAACAGTTCCCGTCTCCTCCGTACTCACCGCCATCGAACTACACCTGGATCCTCAACGGTCCATATGGAACCGGTACGTCGTCCAACTGCATCCAAATCGCGGACAGTGAATACCAAAGTGGTGGCTCGGACGACTACTCGGAGTGCTTCGAGATGAGCGATGGCTGGTACTACTACTCCCTGCGAGGTGCCGGTTAATTAATATCAGTTGCCCAATGTGTGAGTCGCAGGATGGCAACGTGGAGCCTAACCTGGAATGCTAAAATGCGACTAGTCCGACCAAAATAAGGAGTAGCTTTCGTGAGCGCTACTGATGGAGCCGATAGTCCCAAACCCTGGGATAATGAGGCTGTCGAGCCTGTGCTGCCAGATTTGCTGGGAGACACGCAAAACGTGCTTTCCGACGACGTTTTTGAACAAATCCTGGCTGCTGCCATGGAACCTGACTCCGACCTGGCGGATGAGTCCCTAATCCCAGCCGATGATGATCCTGAGTTGACCGAAGATGGTCATTTCGTGAGTCCTGAAGAGGCTGAGCTGTTTCTTGATGATGCAGCGGATGATGAGGACGATGACGATGAAGAAGCCGAAATGGAAGTCGAAGATGATGACGACGATCATCGTGATGCCTCCGACGACGGTGACGATGACGACCATGACTTCGATTTCGATGACCTGTACTCCGGTGATGACAACTCGGACGATGATTTCGGCGGGGTGCTGTCATAATGGAAACAAAGGTTTTGGAACGGGAGTTAGTTCAGCGTGCCCAGAGTGGCGATCAAGCAGCCTTCGCTGAACTCATCAGGCTGTATAAGGACAGCGTTTTTAGCGTCTGCTTGCGTATGTGCAGCAATTACCACGACGCCGAAGATGCCTTTAGCGTCGCTGTAGCATCTGCATATAAATATTTGGATAGGTTTCGGGGCAATTCCTCTTTCAAAACTTGGTTCACCAAGATCGCGCTGAATGCCTGCAAGAAACAGGGGCAAAAGATTCAGAAGCGCACGGAGATGATGCAGCTCGATTCCGAAGCGGGCGCGAACATGCGTTCTGCCGGGAGCGATATTGATACCCGGGTAGCAGTAGTCGACCAAGTCCAAACTGCGTTGAACCAACTGAAACCGAACTTCCGAGAAGTCTTAATCCTCCGTGAATTGGCCGGCTACACCTATGAGGAAATCGCGGCCAAACAGCGTATCCCGCTTGCGACGGTCAAGAGCCGATTAAACAGGGCACGAAGGCAAATGCTCGAGTTGCTCAAAGAAGAATAAGGCGGATTTTTATGACGCCGGCCACTTCTAATACGAGCTCAAGTTCAGGTGTCGGTATCAGCGAGGATGCCACTTTAATTCGTAAAGCGGCTGAATACTTTGATGCCGTCGGCAAGCGAGAAGAAGCCCGACTCCTCGGAGCTCCGCTACAGGCGAGTAGAGAAGCGACGGTAGTCGCCGTTATCGGTGAGGTCGGATGCGGCAAGACGATGCTGGTGGATGCGCTTTCTGGAAGTGCGTCCACCAGTCATTCCGCATGCGAAACGGGTTTCAGTTTTGGTCCCGATGTGGAGGAGATTTCCGGTCAGGAAAACTTTGGGCTAGGGGAGGGGGCAATCCGAGGCGGAGAGTCGTTGGCAGATGACAGTTTCATTGATTGCCCTGGTTTTAATGGCGCTGATTCGGAAATCTCGAAAGCTGCGATTGCGCTTACTCGTAATGCCGGTGTTGTGGTGTTTGTGCTTGAGGCAACGACTACGATTACCGAACCGGAACTTGCCACCCTGAAAGGAATCGCTGCAAGCACACCAGGACTTGTAGTGGCAATCACCAAGAAAGACAAAAATCTGTTGGGTTGGCGAGAGATTGAAAGAGCTACCCGTCAGCAGATTCAGCAGCATTTGGGAGAATTAGTTTCCGAAGTACCTATAGTCAGTGTCTCTCCGCTGCGGTACCTTTCTGCCCTCAATGGCAATCCTTTTCTAGCCGACGAGGTTATCAATGACTCGGGGATTCCCCGGTTACAAGAGGCGATTGTTGAGGCGCGCAGCCGGCTGCAGAAAAATGCGTATACCCCAGTTATGCGGCAAGCGTTGGTTCTGCTGAATAGTGAATATGCCGAGCTCGAGAGCGAGATTTCAGCAGATAGCACGGCCATGCTGACCCGATTGGAAGAGAAGAAGGTGGAACTTGAGCACCTCACTTCCGACCGGCGTCGAGGACAACAGCTACTTACGTCAGGGCTGTCTCAGGCCAGAAGTGAAGCCGTAAGTATGGCTGAAACACAGTTGGTGGAGATTCGAGAGAAGTGGCACTCGTACTTCGCGTCGACGCCGCCACGTTATATTCGAGCCCATCGGGATGCAGTTTTCTTTCAAATCGAATCCGAACTGTCCGAATTGTTCGAGGACTCAATCCGCTACTTTATGGCTCGGTCTCGCGAGGTCTATGTAGGTGTCACAGATGGCGTTGCAGATTGGCACAGCGTGATTGATGCCCTTAATGAAGTTGCCGCGGGTATTTCCGTTTCTAGCAAACCTGAGAGCGAGAATTCCGTAGCCAAAGTCGTAGATCCGTCCCTGGTGTCACTGACGATTGCTGGTGGTTTCGGGCTTACCCACGTTTTAGGTTTTGTACCGGGGATTGGTGCGGCGATTATTGGGAGCGGCGGTACTGTCCTGCCATTCGTTGCAATGGCTGGTTTGTGGCTCGGTGTGAATGTCTATCATCGATCGTCTAAAACTGGCCGCGTTGAACTAGCAAAATGGCTAGATCAAGTGATTCTGCAGGTGCGCAGACAGCTCAATCAGGGAATCGAGACTGTTTACAATGAGTTGCGACCGTTACTAATCAACCAGTTCAATGACAATCTTGAACTGCGTATTCGTCGAACTAAACACCAAATTCAGCAGACGAAACAGGATTGTCAGTCGGCGCTTGGAGACAGACAGGTCGCTCGGCAGGAAGCTAAGAAGAAGTCCGCTTATGTTGCCAGACTTCGTGGTGAATTACTGAGTCGGGTGGATGCCAATGCAGAGTAATGCGAATGTCGATTCTGCAGCTAAACAGTTGATTGCCACCGTCGATTCTATGCTTCGTGAGCTGATTGATCGCGCTGGTGAATATGACGATAAGCAGCAGAGAATTACAGCTGTTGCCAATGAGTGCCGTCAGCTAATGCAGACTCCGCCAACAATTTTGGTGAGTGGACGAATGAAGGCTGGAAAATCGACACTCATTAATGCTTTGGTGCGCCAGAAAATTGCAGAAACTGCGATCCTCGAGTGTACGAATGCCGTCACCGTGTACACCAAGGGAACGCCGGAGCGAATCGAGAATGTTTCGTTAGCCAGTCGAGGCGCCCTCCATAGTGTCCAGAGTGCCCAAAGTGTGGCTGATTTGGATGGGCGCGTGAAGGTTCACTATCTCCCATCGCAGGCATTGTCGCAGCTAAACTTCGTCGATACGCCCGGTCTTGGAACGGTTGATGCGGCAAATCATCAAATTGTCGATGGACTGCGCGAGTTGACCCGTGTGCCGTGGAACCAACAAGGCGCCGCCATTGATGGCTTGATCTATGTGTTCGATTCCACCTTGCGTGACGACGAGATTGCGCATATCCGCTCCCTAGGTTTTACCACTCTGTCATCGGTGGGAGTGCTTTCGCGCGCAGATGATTTCGGTGCCGGCGCCTTTGGGCCAAGTGATCCAATCGAAGCAGCTAGGAACAGAGCCACTGAACTGTCGAATGACTACTCTCGCTATTTTTCTTCGGTATTAGCAGTTTCCGGTCTTATGGCGGAAAGCGCGGAGACAGGTGCAATCACCGAGCCGCTGGCTCGAGTACTCAGCAGCCTTGACACGGTGGCTCGTGACACATTGATGCATGAGTTAGAGACTGAATTTCCCAATTGTGTCAGTGCTAGTAGCCGTCATAAACTGCTGGAAGTGCTGGGGTCCTATGGAGTCCTAGAGGGACGAAATAGTGCCAGCGGTGGCGCCGTACAACTGCAGGGATTCTTACGTCAGGCCTCGGGAATCGATTCCTTAGCAGGTCATCTGGGCGAGAGTATTACTTTTGCAACGGTGCTGAGTCGCTGTAGCTATGTGCAGGAAAAACTAAAAGACCTGGCATTTTCTTGTGATGCCGCCGAGGTGCTCGACTATTGGGAAGAGTATTTGACTGCCCAGCAACGGCTGGCGGTAACCATTTACCACCTGCTGAGCCAGAGCCCCGGTAGTCGCGTATCTGCAGAAGGAGTATCTCTGGCTGAAGAGACACTCCAGATGGGGACAGTGGAGGACGCTCCACGTGCTGCTGAGATACATGCTCTGGCCAGCAGAAAGCTTCTGGGGTTGGTTTCGCCTTTGGAGGAAAAGCTCTTAGGAGCTGTGTGCTCATTCACTGAGCTCATTGCCCCGTAGGATCTCTTCGGCGGTTGTTCGTACTTGAGCGATGTTTTCAGCTACAACGTCCTCTGGAAGTCCAAAAAGGATGGACAGTTCAGAGTTGCTCAGAGGGGAATACTGTTCCAGCGCTAGCAAGGTTAGGTCTTCTGGTTCCATGTAAGCACGCAGGGCATTTACTCGGCACAGAGGATCGTGGCCACTCGGCGAAAAACCACCTTGTGTTCTTGCTTCTTTCGCAGTGAGAACTCCTAAACCCGTCTGCGCAAGCGCAAAGTAGGTTTCACGGCGTACCAGAGCGTCATGGGAGGCTCCTGCTTTCTCAGCTAAAACGGAGACCGATTTCCATGCATTGCCGAGGCCATGAGTGAGAATGGTTTGAGCAAGATGGCGGCTTCCTCCGAACACAAGCGCAATTGACCACAGGCGATCTTTTTCGGCCAGAGCACTTCGTTGGAACCGTCTTGCGACAAGTTGTCTGTTGAATTCATAACGGGCAGTCATTTTGAGTCCCCACTGAAGTTGCTTTCCGACGAGTGACCTAAATCAGCTGCGAGAGTTGCAGAATTGAGTCGACTTTCACCAGAAATTGGTGGCAGGGAACCGGACTGATCCACGACATCCGTTCCAAAAATGGTCAGCATAATGTCATCGACGAGGTTTTCAGAATCTGCTTCACCATCAATTTCCGCCATTAGCGATGCGATAGCTGTGTTCTCTTTTTCAGTACTCATGTACTACTCCTTCCCTTTTTCTGGAGAAATTGGGTGTGAAATTTCTGAGAAGTGGTTTTCAAGTGATGGGTCTGTTCCAAAGGCTCTGGATAGGGCGATATCCAGTACTTCCTCAGCGCAAGGAGTTACCGTGAGTACCTCTGCTTCCGTTTCCCATGCCGTATCCGCTGTTGACTGTGGGAAGCGATGTTCTGTTTCGCATCGGAGACTGACCAGATCAAGATATTTCAATGACCTCATTGTGAACTGTCCTTAGACTCGTCCATGCGAACCAAGAGCCAGCAGAGGTTCACGATAAACATGATGAGCATGAAGAAGCCGGAACCCGGATGACCCCCGATAAAGTTCATAAGACACAACAGACCTGCCAGAATGGTCCAGGTAATTGGCCATCCAAGACCCTTCTTCTCTGTTGAGTTGGTGTTGCCATTAGCCGGTTGGGTGGCGGTTGTAGAAGTGGCATTTGTTGATGCCGGAGCCGTGGTTTGTATGGTTGCTGGAGTGTTGCCAACGGCATTAGTCGAAACAGCCGAGGGCACAGGCCTTCCCTGCTTACGCCGTGAAATGGTCTTCGTCGCGGTAGAGGTGCCACCCGAGGTCTTAGCCAAAGTGGTTTGCGTCTTAGTTGGGGCGACTTCTGCTACCTCGGTAGATGCCTTTTCCTTCCCCTCGCTAATCGCACCGAGCCAATCGCGCGGAGTAGGCCTGCTTGAGCTGGAAGCCGTGAGCGCACGCTGAGTGAGGGATCGAACGGAGCTCACGGTCCCCGCAGGTAGGTCATTCGGGTTGCGAGTGGACTGGTCGGAAGCCAGCAGCCGTAGTGCAAGCAGCCCAAACTTGTATGCATCGCTTTCTTTAGTCTGCGGTTTCTCCCCATTCGGCACGTCCCAGCCAGGTGTCTGCACATCAGGTCCCTCAGACGGGCCAATACTCATAGAGTCGCAGTCCAGCAAGTACACATGTGGGCCGGTGGAGTTGTGGCAGAAGAGCAAATTCTTAACCGAGATGTCCCCGACACGGATCTCAGCGCCATGAAGGACGCGCAGTAGGTTCGCAAAATCCTCCAAAAATTCGTAGCGTTGACGTTCGCTTACCTTCAGGCCGATGCTCTGTTCAAACTCAGGGCCATTCAGCAGATACTGCAATTCCGCCGCGCGTTTCGTGGTGCTTGTCGACGTAGGAGAGAGAAGCTGGAAGAAACGATCGGGAATTAGCGGCATGATTATTCCGACGGTCTTTCCATTATCACGCACTAAATGAGTCGGCCATGCCGCTTGATTGAGCAGCCACTCTTTGCGATCTGGGGCGACTTCGCCGAGTTTGTTAATGAACTTGACTAGTTTCTCCAGGTGAGACTCGTTGACCTTGTCGGGTGACTTGTATTTTTTGAAAGCACAGGGGCGAGACGAAAAATGCGTAGAACCGAGCTTGTAGACGACTCCTTCGCCACCGGATCCGAGCTTTTCCAGGCCGGAAGGCAGTTCACTCAGTTCAACTACAGGAGTGGTAGTAGTTGCTTCGTGTGCGCTCATTAAAAGGGGTCCTTTGAAAAGTGTGGTGTAACAATCTGATTGGGGCTAGAGACGGCTAGCTATCCGGAACTCCAATGTGGGCTGGCCAAATCGCAACTAGGGTGCGGTCGTCGTCAAAGCCGGCCTTGGAGAAGTCCACTAAGTGACAAAATTCAGTAGTCGATGGCACCCGCTTGTAAAGGCGTTTGACAAAGAGGTCAGACAACGGGCCACCACCGCCACCGAGGGGGTCGCCGATGCCGTCGGTTCCAAAGAGCACCGTTTCGTCACCAGCGCTTTCGAAATAGACGGCATTCAAGTTTTCTGGAACCAGTGGGAGTGGATTTACAGCTGATGAGCTAATTGCAGAGTCACTTTCTTCCTTCCCACCTTCAATCAGCTCCACACCATTAGCGGTGACAGTCCAGGAACCCGAGTCGCCGATTGACAGGACATGCCCGCGAAGTCCGGTACCATGCTTCGAAATAGCAGCGCAGACCAGTGTGGAAGCGAAGTCCATTGGGTCTTCTCCGGCTTCTTTTGCCGCAGTCTGAATGCTGTAGGAAGCTCCCTTCGCCAGCGAAATCCATTCCTGTTGGCTCAGGTTGTCCTTGTACATCTTCTTCAGCCAGCCGATGGCGTAGCGTGCTGCGATAGCTGAACCTCGGTGGCTTTGTGGGGCGGCTGAAACTCCATCGGCGACTGCTACGAAGAGGGTGTTGCCATCGTCGGAAAGCAGAGTAAGTACGGAGTCTTGGCGAGGTGCGCCGTTGTACCGGTGCATGCGCCCGCGCAAGCTGACAGAACGCATCGCAAACTGCTTAGAGCGCCAGCCATCGATAACGGTGTCGGGGACTTGGCGACCAGTGCCGAACTTTGCATCAACGATGATGGGATCGACTTCTGCGCCGGCATCACCGACAACCAGCGGGGCAAGGCCATCGTCATGCGAAGTGGCGGTGATTTCCGTGCTGAAGGCGCGGTTTGTCGCCGATGTGGACTTTGGCTTGGGGCTGGGGGCTGGTTTGGAGGCGTTAGACGGGGCTCCGGAGTTCTCGTCTGCCGGCTGAGCAGGCTGGAAGGAACTAGCGGGGCCAGCGTGGTAATCCGAGTAGCCGTGTTCCGGCATGATGTGAGTGTCGCGGCCGGCAGTTTCGTAAGCGCGTGGGACGCCAGCGTGAGAGTCTCGGCGCGGAGAGTTGGGGTTCGAATAGGGTGAGGCAGTAGAAGGTCGGCTGTCGAGGCGACGCGAGGAAGGGTAGCCACTGTTCTGGCTGGTGTTCCAGTCTTCGACCGCACGCGGATCATTAAAAGGATGGAGTAAATCTTTCGGACGGACGCGAACGAGTTCTCCGAGAACGCGTGAGACCAGGCTCTTCTGTGGTGGATTGTGAAGATAACGCTCGTGCTGAGGGTAGTTTGTCATCGCAGTTTTCCTTACAGCTCGTCCATGTCGATCTTGACGAAGTCATCGGGAATATCAGTGATAATTTCCGGTGAACCATTGGCGACGGACGTGCCAGAGCTGATGACAGACTGAGTTAGCGAAGACATGAACTCAGACAACATGGCACCGGTGTCTGCGCCCTGCGCTGCTTGGAATGCCCAGCCGTTCTTGCTGGCCATTTGACCGATAATCTGTGCATCCGATTCGCCGATTCCGAATGCCAAGATATTCGGGTGGTGTGGCGCGTTCTGGAGATCACTCAGCGCCTCCTGCCAGAGATCATCGGACATGGGGTAGCCGTCGGTAAGCAGGAAGACTGCTGGGCGGTTGACTCGGTAGCCTTCGGCCTTGAGCTGCGCTACATCGTCTGGGATTTGAGCATTGAGTAGGTCAAACGCAGTAGAGAAATATGTTGCGTACCGTGCGGAAAGAGTTGGCATCTGCTCAACATGGCGCAAGTCAGCGTTGCTGAGGTACAGGCGTGCCTCGTTGTCGAAGCCAATCACAGAGAAACGAACATTTGCGGCAGCAAAAGGCGCCATTCGAATCTCGTTGAGCAGGGATTGAAGGCCGGAGTTGAGCTCAGCGATGTCCGGCCCCATTGAGCCAGATTCGTCAGCGACGAAATAAATCGGCAGGATATTTCCGCGGGGTTCCATGTTCATTCCGGTAGTCATGAGACGTCCTTTTCGAGGTAGAGCGAGTGGCAAATAAGTAGTAGGGGGAATCGGGAATAGAGAAAGCTACGCTGTTACTCCGGGGTTTACTCGGAGTTTGAATTGGGCTTTAGCTTGCTCTTTGCAGACTGTGACGATTGCGATTCAGACTCTGAAGTCGACGTTGTCGGCTGGCTTTGCTCTTGGCTAGTTTCCGAACCTTGGGTGTAAGAGGAGTCTTGCTCGTAGGAGCCACCATTTACGTCATTGCTCGATGGCTGTTCGTTCACGCCATAGCCCGTTTCGTCCGAATTCGATGAGGGCGAACCTGCCGATTCAGAATCATCTTCCGATGGAGTCTCGCTTTGCTCTGAGGAAGTTGGAGTGGACGAAGTCTGGGATGGCGTAGTGGGGTTCTGATCTTCATCGGCTGGGCCTGATAGTGAAGAAAAGATGTTGATGAGCAGCACCAACACGATCACGATGCTAATAAGCCATGCAATAAATACGGCGATGGTGCGAGCTTGCGGGTCTTGCGTTGGGCCTCGGCCACGCGGGGGCGTGAGGTTCGGGGACGTGCGAACCATGCGGTTCCCTCCTGGAAATAAGGTCGGCGTTTCAATGTGTCTGACCTATAGAGGAGGGAGGAGGCGAAAAAGTTCCCGGCTTCGTCAAAAATTTTCCGTTTAGAAAAATTCAGACCATGAGGATAGGCTTGCGAAGCTAAACATATGAGTGTTGTGCGCCGACGGGGCCAATGGAAGGTTGTGGGCGGCACATAGAGCTTAAAAAGACGACTGGAACCCGTCATTCGGCGCCAGATTTAATCAGCACGGGAGTACAACTAGTTTTGTCATTCTAGTCGTTGAAGGCAATGCGGTCGATATTTCGTGCAAGCTGCGAAAGTGTAGGTAATGCATCCGGGTAGAGTGGCCCACGTATTGGGGCAGATAGGATGAGGCAGTTTCCTTCGGCTGCTTTTGTTCTCTTTTTAAGTATTTTGGGTTTTGAATCGCAGCGGTAAAGGTTGATTGACGGATATTTAGAATTTTCGAACGTCAGTCGAGAGTCTCCTACAGAAAGTGGCTGGCTGTTGCCAGGGATATAAGAGAAGAACTCCCAATTTGGAAGATGCTCATATTTTAGACCGGCGGCATCGACAAGGTTGGACGAGGGGAGATTAAAATCGCTATCGGAACTTGTTGTAATTAAACTAATTGGAATTGCGTCGTAAAGATCTGGAGGGAGAAAACTATTCTTGAGGCTTTCTCCAGATTCGAACTTTAGCCAACAGGTGACGCTCTTCTTGTCAGGTTCGACGCGGTAAAGTGGAGTTCCTGTGGGTAAAGAGAGTGGTTTCAGCATATCAATGGGAATGCGTTCAAAGTTACCGACTAGGCCAATTTCTTCCTGCTGGACAATTGAGGTACTAAGAATATATGAACGGCAGTCGAGTGTATTTCCGTTACGAAATGTCGGTTGAGGAGTGGTAAGGGTATTTGTGAGAGCAGGTTCTTTGTTTTTAGGATAGTTCTTCTCTGCTTCTATAGATACGCCTAATGGGTGTGCGATTGCGTTAACAAAGTTCTTCAGGAACTTTATTGAATTTTGTTCCTGGATAGGGGATACGTCTTCTTGGGGGAATCGTATGATGGCAGTCAAGCATCCCATTTGAGGATCTATCAGGCGGGCGGCGAACCCCATTGACAACGGGTCGCCGATAGCCCGCTTAAATATTTGCCATTCTTGCCCGGGCAGAGGGGAAAATTCGTCCAGGATTATTTTATCAGTTGACCGGATATTCGGGTCGTATGGTGGGCATGAGCGTAATGTGCTGATGCCAAATGAGCGGTAATCTAAAGGTAGCTTAAGGGATCTAAGTGATTTTCTGTCGATAATTGCATCTTCTCGTTTGCTGTGATCCAGTCCGGCGATATCTCCCGTTGGAATATGAGATACAAAGCAATAGGAGTTACCGTCAGGGTCTCTGGTCGGTTTAAATGCGTCTACCGACGATTCGTGAGAGATTATGCCAGGAATGTTCTGCATAATCCGCAAGGGTACGGAATCACGTAAAGTGGAGCAATCGAACTTTCCGTTCCGGACGAGAAAAGGGAAGCTATCTGAATTCGCGTCTCTAGCAGGATTAGCAGGGTCGAAGGAATTTTTCTCGTTAGACTTATCGGGTAGTGATGCAAAAGTTATAACGATGACAATGATGCATATTATGGCGAAGGAAAAGAATGCCCTAGATCGATGAGGGGGATGGTATCTTTTATTGTTTTTAACAAGTATTTTCAATGAAAAACTCTTAATCGCTACGAGGTAGTTTATTGGAGGGACTAAGGTCGCTTAGGCTGTAATTCCCCGTCAAGAGCAGCTGCGACATCTTGAAGAACATTTTTCTCAATTATCTCGCCAGAAGTCGACTCGACGATAAGCCAGCCGAAGTCACGTACATAGACAAAAACCTGAGCAGGTTCGAGGTGGTCAATGCCGCCCTTTTCCTTTTCGTACCAGTTCGCGATTCGCGAATCGGAAGAAGGATTGACGGTAGATACGGACATCGAGGTTCCGGCTGGGGTGAACGTCCTAATAGAAAGAGAACCGTCCGGTGCGCTGTCCGTGCCGCTGAATCGACATTCGGACGTGCCTGCAAAACCGGAAATATCAGGGGTCGCCTGGGGGAAACCCTTGATGCCGTCCAATTCATCTTTTACTGCGTCGATCATTGGTTCACAGGAGAAATAGCCATCTTTGAACGCCGGCGCATCTGGCTTTAAGACGGTCGCTTTGAGGTTGCCAATGGACACATTTGGATACGTGTGAAGGGTTGCAGAAGCATCGCTTTCCGACGAGGCTGCGGGGTCTGCAGCCTGCCTGGAGGATTCATCGGAACCGTTACCGACAAAGTAGAACATGCCTGCGGCGATTACGAGGCCTGCTACCACTGCGCCAATGCGTGTGGCCGCTTTTGGTGAGAGCGCTCGTTTCTTTGAGGTGACGCTGTCAGCATCGTCAACCGGATGGGTTAGGGTGCCTCCGCTGGTAGGTTTGCTCGCCTGTGCAAGCAAGATCTTCCCGTATTCAGCGGCCCCGAGAGCTACCGCTGTAATGGGCTCCTCAATGGGGAGAACCTCCATCGACTGCTGAACGACGCGGGAAATAGCAGGGGTTCGGACCGTACCACCCACGAGTAGGCCGCTGAGCATTCCTGGAGCTTCACCGAGCAAACTGGTCTTGTCGGCGATAAGAGCGCGAATCCGCTCAACATCGTCCGCAATAGCCGCTTCGAACTCGTCACGGGTAATGAGAAGCTCTTCGCTGTCGACAGTGAAGCTAGCATCTGGGGATTCCGAGAGCGCCTCACGAACCTTCTTCGCCTGTGATTGGAATTCGAATTGTCCCTCGACTGAGTGAATTTCTTCAGGCAGTTCCCCAAATTCTTCGAGAGTCCGAGACTCCATGAGCTCAATCATGGCGAGGTCGAAGTTGTTTCCACCGATTGTGTTCTCGCCGCCGTCGGCAAGCACACGTGGTGACGCGGTATCCATATCGACGACCGCGACATCGCAGGTACCGCCACCAACATCGAGGACGAAAAGCTTGCCCGTGCGGTGTCTTTGCGAGACAGAGTAGGCAGCGGCAATTGGTTCAGAGACCAGCTCGATGGTGTCTTCATCGAAGCCAGCAGACTTGGCGGCGTCAATAAGTACTGTGCGTGCCGACGAAGGCCACGCTGCAGGGTGCGTAAGTATGAGCTTCGTTGGAAAGTCGGAAAGAGAAGAATCCCTATTTCCCAAATGCATCAGAGCCGAGCGGCGGACTTTCTCGATGATTGTGGCGAAGAGTTCCACCGCGCGCTGGTTATCTGAGCCGACGAAGCGCTTAGGGGAGTGTGCGAAAGCACTCGGCGCATCGGCTGCGTGATCAATTGCCTGCTGACCCGTGTAGACCGTATCGCTGGTGAGGAACACGGCCGCAGGCATCCAGGATCTAGCTTCGGTGCCCGTGCTATAGCCGAGGGGAACGATGGATGCGGGGTTGTCGTCGATTGCTGCCGCAGCGACAACGCTGGAATTACCAATATCGAGAGCGAGTAGCCAAGACATAGAGGACATAACTTTCACATAAGACGGACTGGCAGGCTTAGGGAGACCCAATACCTAGTCAGCGGTGAGCGTACTAGCGTGACGTGAGTACCGGATCTACGCGCTGAGCAAGCTGTATGAGATTCGAAATCGTATCGTTGCTGAGAGAATTCGGGTTTAGCTTGGAATAAAACCTTTGCTCCTCGGCCAGAGCTTCTGAATCCGGCCCATTTTGTCGCACATCTTCAGGGTTCTGTTCTTCCAACGGATTGTCGAGGTAAAAGGTGGCGATATCAAAAGATGTCAAATAGTTAGTAGGAATCGACATGATTAGGCAGGCAGACTTTTCTTTGCTTGCCACCTCGGTGCCGTTTTCGGCATCTTTGCTGTCGGCAGTGTCGTTCCCATTTGAATGACAACGGTAGACATTCAGCGTTGGAGTTTCGGCTTTTTCCAGTTCCAGAGTTGGTTGGGAATTCTCATCGCTGCCGGAAAGTGGTGCGCTTTCACCTGGGATATACACGAAATAGTGCCAATCAGTCAGAGCATTGTCTGAATCGGGAGCAACATCCTTCAACGACATGGAGTTCGGCAGACGGAGTTTGCTGTTGGCGCTAGTGGTGGTGACAGCAACCGGGACGGAGCTGTAGGTTTCAAACTCCACCGGCGAGAATGTGTTCATGCCGCCGAGATTGGAATTGAACCAGCAGGTAACACTCTGCTTGTCAGAAGCGACTTTAAACAGCGGAGTATCATCTCCAATTTCAGGGCTGGAATTGTAGTCGCCGGGAATGCGATGGAAGTCGGAGACAAGACCAGTTTCGTGCTGGTGAGTCAGAGAAGAATTGAGTACGTACCGACGGCAGTCGAGGCCATGCTTCGTTACGAAAGTTGACCGCTCGATTGCAAGATTCTGACTGTTAGGGGCATGTTTCCCAGGGGCCTTAGCCGCCGCGATCGAGGTAGATAGCGGTTCAGCGGCAGCATCGACAAACTTTGCTAGAAGATCGCGGGAGGAGTTTGTCTGGTCCGGCGAAATAGTTCCTTCTGGGAACAGCACTTTTGCAGTTAGGCACCCGAGCTGCGGATCCGATAGACGTGCTGCGACTGCTGCGATGCCAGCCTCATCAGGAGCAAGGTTGAGAACTTCCCACTTTTGGTCCGGCCTCGGCGTGAGCGAGTCGATAGATTCTGGGGTCTGCTCAGCCTCCGTCGGAGCACAGGTAGAGCTGGACTCAATGACAAAGGACCGATAGTCCATCGGCAATTCGAGGTACAGCAACATGTCATGAGTGCTGGTTGCGGCCTCGGTACTGGCGTCGTTAATTCCCCCGACATCACCCGTGGCTACGAATGTCATTGGGCAAACGGTCGTGCCATCATCTCGCCTTTCGACGGCTAGTTGACGTTGCCCCTGTGCCTTGCCCAGTGTGCCGGGAATTTGTTGGCGCACGCTAATCGGAATTGTTTCGTCCAAAGTTGTGCAGTCGAATTTTCCGTCGCGGACAAGGAAGTTCGTCGGCTTTGTGGCGACATCAGAAGCTGCATCGGCGGAGGCATCCGCAGGAGCACCGGATTCTGCCTCTTGCGATTCTGAGCGCTGCCACCAGAAAATAGCCGTTGCTACGAGGGCGATAAGCACTACGACAGCCGCAACTACTAGAGCCTTCTTCATGGGTGCTGAAGCACTCGGCTTACTAGATTGCTGCTCCGTGGTGGTGCTGGTTTGCTGACTGTCAGGAGTGCTCATTACTTCTGTTCCTTGTCATTCGTAGCGGGCTGATCAAGGGACTTCTCCAGAGCAGAAAGCGACCCAGCAACTGGTGAAATCTTTGCTAGTACCTTCTGCAAATCGGGCAGATTGCCCTGGTCACTGTAAGACCGAACAACAACGCAGCCCTTAGCTTCATCCTTGTGCAACAGATTCAGAGAGATCTCCCCCTGATGCTTACCGTCCGAGGCGTACTGTGCTGGTCGTGGGTCAACAAAGTACGACCACTCCGGCAGCTTTTTCAACGCGACCCCGCTGTTCGCGGTGCAGACAGAATGTTTTGGGTCGGTCACGGTAATGATGTCAACCTCGTCGAAGTTATGCGAGAAGCCGCATAGCTCAGTGCCTGGCACGGAGGAGTCAACGTTTTCAGTGTCCTGGGGTGAGCTAATTCCAGCCTTAGCTCCTGGCAGCCTGGGGATTTCCAGACCGATCTCTTTAGCCGCTTTCATCGTCGCAGTATCCATAAATGCTCGACAGCTGTAGTGACCATTGCGGTAGAAGGTGAGAGATGACTTTTGAGAAGCGTCCGCAGATGTTTTCGCGTCCACGGTTTTGTTTGCAGCTGCTGCTTTCACACTGCGATCCAGAATTGGAGCAATCTTTTCGGCAACGTCCCTGGCTTTCTTCGCCGCCACAGCATCCGCCTCCGGGGTCGTGCCCGTCGCCACATGGATATCGCGCATAGCGGCTACGAGCAGAAAGCCGCGCTCCTCATCGCTGTAAAAAGAGCCATAGCCCTGAATTTCCGCATCGTCGTTCTTGATGGGAATTTCGTGAACCCAGCCGAAGACATCGGGCTCTGCATCTTCCGGTTTTCCATCCCACGGAGTGGTTTTGGAAACGATGAAGTAGTTGAACTGTACTCCGTCTTCTACTGAAGCAGCACGTTCACAAATTATTCGTCCGTCTGCACCTGTTGAAACGGACTTCTCAGTGAGCCGATTGAATTCCGGAATATAGGCAATTCCCGACTCGACCAACTGCGTTAAAGAGGCCTGGTCAAAAATAGTGGAACAGTCGAACTTTCCATCACGAATCATGAAGGCTGAATCAGCGATGGCGGATGGTTCCTCAGCCATTAAGGCCGAATTGCTCTCGTCGACGTCGTTAGGCGTGACGTGCACAACTTGCATCACGACGACCGCCGCGACCATACAGGCAGCGAGAATTAATGAAGACTCGGCCAATGTTCGCCGAGCAAAACGGCTACTCAGTTGAGATTTTGATGACTGTGCCATTTCGTGCTCTCGTACAAAATTCCTATTTCGTAGTTGCGGAGTGCGGTAACTAAGATTTTCTCACTTTATTATGGCATTTACTCGCTGATAAATGTTTTTCAACCGCTGCGGGAACTTTTTCCCTTCTGCGCACCTCTAATGGGGTGAAACACTATGCAGCGGGGTCTTGTGACAATCCGCTGCCACTAGCTTTCGCCAGCAGTTTAGAAACTGACTGCGGTGTATATGGAGGAGGAAAGTTGCAGGACAACGAGCCGGTGCGCAGGCAGGGGCCGCGTCGTAAAGCAGGCTCTGAGGGGATTCCCGAAGAGCAAGAACGGACACCGCGTAATGAGCAGAGCGCAGCGCCCGCTGTGGACGCTGATGCGGCGAAACGCGATGCGCCGAGGAAGAAGACCGAGGGTGCCGGTGGTGTGGCCAGTGCTGATTCGAAATCGTCGAACTCCAAGGTCATCCTTGGCACGGTAATTGGTCTCCCGCTTGTTGTCGTCCTTGCTGTGGCGATATTAGCAGGGCTGAACAGGGAAGACGGCAACGAAGCGGTCGCAGCTGATGATGCGTCTATGAGTACTTCATCGACCCCGACAGTCGAACCGATTGATTATGACGATGCAGAATTTTCGGCGGGTCTCTATTGCTACGATGCACCGGTTACTAAATATGAGGAAGATTGGCGGGATATCCATGACACGTGTGTCCAGCTTGTGCTGGAGGAAATCCGAGACGATGAGGAGGGCTTCCGTAACGCAGCATTAAGTGGAGATTTCGGTCGAATAGATGTAGACGCAATCGAAGAAGTGCTCGGCGATCCCGAAGACTTCTTAGAGACCCACAGTTACACCACCACAACGTCGACGACGACAACCATAAAGTCGACAACGCCCCAATCGTCGACGACCTATACGCCTAGCCCCACGTACCAGGAGCCGGAACCGACCTATGAGGAGCCCTCAAACTCGGGCGGAAACGCAGATGCAGGAGTTGGCGGTGGCGGACGCCAGCTCGCGTGGCGAACCGTCGGCCCCTTCGGCGGGCTGCAAGGCTGTGAATATAGTGCCAGCCAACAGCCACTTTATGCCTCCGAGTGCTACGTAGGCTCGGACAATCTCTACTACTACGACTCAAAGGTGCAAGCCGGTTAACGTATCCTGCCCCCGACCAGTCGCTGCACAGCTACGCCATAATGGGTGCCATGAGCAATGGCATCCACAATCACCGCACTTGGAAAGAAATTATCACCGCCGATCCGCAGCATTCCCGCCGGTACGCCAACCGGTGGCGGGGATTCGTGCGCGAGGGCCGCGATATTGACGGCGAGGCGCGGTTGGTGGATGCAATCGCGCCACGCCACGCTCGAATTCTGGATGCCGGCTGCGGGCAGGGGCGCGTCGGCGGCTACTTGGCGAAGGCTGGACACCAGATTGTCGGCGTCGATGTCGACCCCTATCTCATCGACGAGGCAAAGCGACAGTTCCCGGAGGCGACGTGGTTGGTCGGGGACTTGGCGCAGCTGCCGCACGTGCTTGACGACGGGCTGGAGAACACACCCCACGATGACACGGCATCCGCCTTCGACGTCATCATTTGCCCCGGCAATGTGCTGACTTTCGTAGCGGCAGAAGACCGCGCGAAGGTACTGCAGGGCTTCGCGGAGGTGCTGAATCCGGAGAACGGTCGTGCCATTATCGGCTTCGGCGCTGGCCGTGGTTGGGACTTTGCCGATTTTGAAACCACTGCGCAGGAGGCTGGGCTCACCGTGATTCAGCGTTATTCCACGTGGGATCTTCGTCCCTTTGACGGTGAGTCTCAGTTCCTGGTTGCAGTGCTTGAGCGAGCTAAATCGAGCGGACTAAGTAGTGCCGCCTAGGAATCCTTGGCCAGCAGTTCCTCGACTTCGGTTTTCGTCGGCGGCTGAGCTCCCTTACGGGAGACAGTAATGGCAGCCGCGGCGGCCGCATAGTGCAGAATCTCGCGCCACTGATCTGGTGATACTAAAGTCAGGTCAGCGACTGTTAGGCCACGCTCGTCGAACTGTGCCAACAGCGCGCCCATAATTGTGTCCCCAGCACCGATGGTGTCAACGACATTCGCGTTGACGGCTGGGACATCGATGCGGTTTCCGTCGGCAAGCAAAGTGAGCCCATCGCCACCTCGGGTGATGACAGCGGCCGGAACTTTAGTCAGCGCCTCTTCGCCAAGGAACTCGACTTCCTCATCCGAGAGCTTCAACAAATTGACGTAGGGGAGCAAGCCCATGAGGAATTCGCGGTGTGCATCCGTTGCGTACATGGGGCGAATGTTCGGGTCCAAAGCGACTAGGGTGTCGTTGGCTGCGAACTGCTTGAGCAATTCCGCGTATCGGCTGGCACCCGGTTCCAGCGCCAGCGACAGCGTGCCAAAACATGCGATATTCGCATCGATGAGCTTCGGCTCCACAAGTGGGGTGGCCGTGCCGTCGGTGTAAAAGGTGTATGTTGCAGAGCGATCGTCGTGGATGGTGGTTACCGCCAGAATGGTCGGCTCTGGGCCACGTTGAACGTAAGTGGTGTCGACCCCTTCGGTTTCCAAGTGCTTGACCAGCTCATTTCCGAATCCATCCGTAGACAGGCGGGACTGGAAAATAACATCCGCACCGAGGCGAGAGGCCGTGACCGCGACGTTGTAGGGACCCCCGCCTAGCGCCGGCACGTGGTTATTGAGGCTGCCAGGAGATACCGGAACGAGGTCAACCAGACCTTCGCCGCAAACACAAATAGCCATGACTTCAATAATATCGGGGGGGGGGTATGACCTATCGGCCGAATTACCATCTGTCACCGCCACAGGGCCGACTGAATGACCCGAATGGCCTTTTCGTGGACGGCGAGACACTGCATGTGTTCGACCAGCATGATCCATGCTTTCCACATGCTCCGAAGAGAACTGGGTGGGGGCATGCGTCCGCGTCGCTCACGACAGCGGAGCGGTGGCGTCATCACCCCGATGCGCTGTATCCGGACATGCCCTATGACAAGCATGGTTGTTATTCGGGCGGCGCGGCTGTTGATGGCGATGATGTGTGGCTCTTTTATACCGGAAACTTGAAGGCAGACGGACGCCGTATACCATCGCAGAACCGCGTCCGTGCGCTTGCTCCCTCCGGCCCGGAGGGTGGGATTCATCTTGCCGATTCTGGTTATCTCATGGATTCTGGCAACGATTGAGAAGTTCTTCCATAAGCGTCTCAAGGGCACTGTCGACTTCATGCTGACACCACTGTTGACGTTGCTCATCACTGGTTTCATCACCTTTGCCGCCATTGGTCCAGTACTGCGCACTGCAGGTGAATGGCTGGGTATTGGTCTTGCAAATCTGTACGAATTCGCGGGACCTGTGGGTGGCTTCTTGTTCGGCTTGGTCTACTCGCCAATTGTCATCACTGGTCTGCACCAGTCCTTCCCTCCAATCGAGTACATGCTGTGGGATCAGGGAGGCTCGTTCATTTTCGCGACGGCATCGATGGCCAATATTGCCCAAGGTGGTGCCGCACTGGCGGTGTACTTCCTGGCCAAGAGTGAGAAGCTTAAAGGTCTGGCTGGCGCCTCCGGTATGTCGGCGCTATTCGGTATTACCGAGCCGGCCATCTTTGGTGTGAACCTACGTTTGCGCTGGCCGTTTTACATCGGTATGGCTGCCTCGGCCATTGCCTCAACCATGAAGGACGAGCCGAAGTCAGAAACTGCTGCGAAACCTGCTGTTACCGCAGAGAAGAAGTAAATCTGCCTCTCTTCGACGGTGAATCGCAGTTCCTGGTTGCAGCGCCTAGGGGGGGTAGGGCGCTGTGACCGTCGTAAAGCGGTTGCGATTCCGCGTCAGCCTGTCGTTATTCTTTTATGCGAATAACTGCAATTAACGGCACGCAGGGAAAGGCTTCGGCGGTGACGCTATACGAAACGCTGGATACGGCTGGCGACAAGAAACAGGAACTGTTGACGCAGGACTACGGACGATTTGCCGTGCGAGCGGTCCTGGCGGGTATGTACCTGACGCTCGGGACGGCCTTTGCAGCGGTCGCTGGACAAGTGGCAGAGGGCGTCGCGCCGGGGACTGGGGGACTGGTTTTTGCGTGCCTGTTCGGGCTTGGGCTGTTCGCCATTGTGGTGCTCGGTGCGGAGCTTGCGACCGGCAGCATGATGTTTGTGTCCTGGTCCGCCGCACGCGGACGCATGGCGTGGGGAGTGGCCTTTCGAATGGTGGCCGTCGCTACGTTCTACAACTTCATCGGTGCGGCGATTGTGGCGCTGGTGCTCAGCCAGAGCGCCAAGCTCGGTGGGATCGATGACACACATCTGATTTCCACCTTGACTGAGGGGAAGCTGGCCAAGCCGTTCTTCGGCGCTTTCGTAGAGGCCATGGGTGCGAACTTCGTGGTCAATATGGCTGTCCTAGGTGCACTTCAAGCCAAGGAAATCATTTCGAAGTTCGTTGTGATTCTGCCGATTATTGCAGTGTTCGTTGGGCTTGGACTCGAGCACGTGATTGCGAACTTCTCGTTGTTTTCCTTGGCCTTTTTCGCTGATCCGCATCCTGCAGCCTTCGATGGTCTGCACATAACTGTTAACTGGGTGGCCGTGTGGCTGGGCAACTTCGTAGGTGGTGGCCTGGGGATCGGCGCGGTCTACGCCTGGTTGAACCAGACGAAGACCAGCTATGTTGACTAGGTTTTGAGTTTCGCTGTGCGTTAACCGGGCACCTATTTGACGGTCTAACCGACAGCCTGCCCGAAGAGCAGACCGACGAAGTAGGACACAATCAAACCGAGTGCACCACCAATCACCAGGCGTAGCGCAGCCTTGCCGGAGTGCGTGGAGCTGAGCTTGGCGCTGATGTAGCCGGTCAGGGCCAGAGTCACGATGGTGACAACGGTGACTGCGATTGCGCCAGAGGTGGGGCCGGTGAAAATCAGTGCCGCAATCATTGGCAGGATGGCGCCGAGTAGGAACGACAGTGCCGAAGAACCGGCAGCAGTTCAGGGGTTGGTAAGTTCCTCACCGTCAATGCCCAATTCCAGCTTTAGGTGAGCCGCCAGCGGATCGCTTTGTGCGATGCCGTGGGCAGCATCTTCGGCGATATGTTCTGGGATGCCGTAGCTAGAGAGAATCCCCACGAGCTCTTTATGCTCTTCATCTGGAAAGTCTTTAAGCTCGGCCTTTTCTTTGGCAATCAGTGCCCGCTCAGTATCGCGCTGGGTTGAAACCGAGACGTATTCACCCAGGGCCATCGAGATAGCCCCAGCGATAACGGCCGCGGCGCCAGCAGTCAGAATGGCTTCGCGAGAGGAACCTGCTGCAATCACGCTGAGCAAGATTAGAGCAGTGGAGACGATACCGTCGTTGGCTCCGAGGACTCCGGCGCGAAGCCAGTTGAGTTTCGCCGTCTCAGATGCCTTATGTGGTTCATGAGGATGTGTGTGCGTGGTCATGGCAGGACCTTTCTCCCATGTCAGCCCCATGCCTACGGGTGGTACGAGGCCGCACCATCGATTTAATGCCGATTCGGGCACATTCTCAACCAGTGAAGTGAAACGCGGGGAGTCCTCTCGCTCGTAGCTCTTATGGAAGTCGGTGTGAGCGTTTGTGGAGGTCGGCGCGCGTCAATGTCAACACCGCGGTCAGTGCAATCAATGCACAGGTCAACATCGAAATAGCCATCGAGAGGGGCAGATTGGAACCAAGCCCCACCAACGGGGAAACCGTGGCGGCCGCGAGGAACTGTGTGAAGCCCATGAGACCGGAACCTGAGCCAATTCCGATATCTCGAACCTCCTCAATTCCGAGTGCCGTGGCATTGGCGAAGATTAGCGGCATCATCGGTACCGTAATGAACAGCAACAGCCAAGTAGTGAAGAAAGTAATCCCGACGGTGGCATTAATAATCAGGCCTATCGACGTCACGAGCATGACCGTAAGGGCAATTAAAATGCCCTTGCGGGGATGAAGCCGGTTGATCATCTTGCCGTTGAGGATTGACACAAATGTCAACATCGCTGCATTGGATGCGAATACGAGAGAAAACTGAGTAGGGGTTAGCCCCAGCAGCTCCTGGAAGATAAAGGGTGACGCAGCGATGTACGAAAACATCACCGAGAAGCCACCAGCGAAAGCCAACAAGTAGCCGACAAATACTGGCCGCCGCAGCAGCCGGCCAATATTGGGTAGGAGATTGCGCAGAGCACCTGTGGAGCGTCGCTCAGGCGGCAGAGTTTCCGGAACCATCAGAACCACAATCGCGACCATGGCGACGTTGATGGCTGCGAGAAACCAGAACACGCTGCGCCAGCCGAATGCGGGGCCTAGAAAACCGCCCACAAGGGGAGCGATTGCCGGGGCGATGGAGGAAATGCCCATCAGCGTGGAGAAAGCTCTCGCTGATGCCTTGCCCGTCAAGAGGTCTGGTACTACAGAACGAGCCAGAACAACTGTGGAGCCACCAGCTAACCCCTGGAACAGGCGCATTGCAATAAGCGTGCCAATATTCGGTGCTACTGCACAGAGGATTGACGAGCCCAAGAACACCAAAGTCGCAATGAGAAGCAGATTCTTGCGACCTAAACTATCGGAGAGGGCGCCAATGACGAGCTGCCCAGCAGCCATACCAATCATGAAGGTGGTCAGCGTGAGCTGAACCATGGATTCGGAGCTAGAGAACTCGCGTGCAATCTCCACGAAGGATGCCAGGTATGTATCTGCGCCGAACGGGGCGGCGGCGGATAACAAGGCCAACCCGGCAAGTAGCGATACCGGTAGCGTCTGTGCTGGCTGCGTCTGAGCACTCTCGGAATGTTGATTTGTCACTGTCTTAGTATAGGGTTGCCGCAGAAGGCATAAACCATGTTGGGGGCATGAAACTAAGGGATTTTGTTGTCCCGTACGAACGTGCCATAATACACAGGTTGCGCGAAGTGGCTGCGTGCTGCTCTCAACGGTCTATGGCCGTAGTTAGCACGAGGTCAAAGCGATAGGAAAGCTACCTCTAGCAGGTGCTTCCGTCGTAAAGCGTAAACGCAAGACATAAAGACCGCGTGCGTTTAGGACGGAAATCTGACGCACAATGCAACCAGGTCAGGAGAAACGCAGTGATTCAGCAGGAATCCCGTCTGCGCGTTGCCGACAACACTGGTGCACGTGAAATTCTGTGCATCCGCGTTCTCGGTGGCTCGACCCGACGCTTCGCTGGCATTGGCGACACCATTGTCGCAACTGTCAAGGAAGCTACTCCGGGCGGCAACGTCAAGGCAGGCGAAATCGTTAAGGCAGTCATCGTTCGCACGAAGAAGGAGACCCGTCGTCCGGACGGCTCCTACATCTCGTTCGACGAGAATGCAGCTGTCATCATCAAGGCTGACGGTGAGCCGAAGGGCACCCGTATTTTCGGCCCGGTCGCGCGTGAACTGCGCGACAAGAAGTTCATGAAGATTGTCTCGCTCGCACCGGAGGTGATTTAAGTGAAGATCCGTAAGGGCGATACCGTGCTGGTTATCTCCGGTCCGGACAAGGGTGCTCAGGGCAAGGTCATCGAGGCCTACCCGAAGCGCGACAAGGTCCTGGTCGAGGGCGTTAACCGTATCAAGAAGCACGTTGCAAACTCCGCTGCGGAGCGCGGTGCATCCTCGGGTGGCATTGTCACTCAGGAAGCTCCGATTCACGTGTCGAACGTCATGCTGGTCGACGAAGATGGTACCCCGACTCGCGTTGGTTACCGCTTCGATGAGGATGGCAAGAAGGTTCGCATCTCCCGCCGTACCGGGAAGGACATCTAAGCATGAGCGAAAATTACACCCCTCGTCTGAAGGCCCGTTACCGCGATGAAATTCGCGGCAAGATGCAGGAAGAGTTCTCTTACGAGAACGTCATGCAGATTCCGGGCGTTACCAAGGTCGTCGTCAACATGGGCGTCGGCGCTGCTGCTCAGGATAAGAAGCAGATTAACGGTGCTATCAACGACCTGACTCTGATCACCGGTCAGAAGCCAGAGACCCGTCGTGCTCGCAAGTCGATCGCTAACTTCAAGCTTCGTGAAGGCGACGCCATCGGCGCTCGCGTCACCCTGCGTGGCGACCGTATGTGGGAGTTCCTGGATCGTCTGCTGACCGTGGCTCTGCCGCGAATCCGCGACTTCCGCGGTCTGTCTGATCAGCAGTTCGATGGTCACGGTAACTACACCTTCGGCCTGTCTGAGCAGACCATGTTCTACGAGATTGACGTTGACAAGATCGACCGCCCGCGCGGTATGGACATCACCGTTGTGACCACCGCTACCAACAACGAGGAAGGCCGCGCGCTGCTGCGCGAGCTGGGCTTCCCGTTCAAGAAGTAGTTTTGCCTCTTCGGTAGCTTTTGCCTGAAGCCCCGGATGCCGCTTGGCCTCCGGGGCTTTTTGCTGCTCTGTTAACTGCTTATGTTCGTGGGGGAGTGAGGTCGCTGTGCGGGGCCTGCGTAAAAGTTACCAGTGTTGCTGGTGGGAAAGTTGACCCTTTTTGGGGGTTGGAAATTAGTAAAGCCACAAGGTTTCTCAGTTGAAAGTTAGGCGTTTGTGATGATTTCGTTGTAAACTGCCATTCGTCATAGTGACGGCCGCCAAAATGCATTGTGGTCGTTATCAATTTGGGCAAGACTTAAGTGACTTCAGCTTCTGTGTGATTGAGCCAGTGGTTCTACACAGAGCGGTTCTTAAGTTAAAACGCAAAGGGATTAACTACATGAAGAACTTCTCCGTGGCCGTCCGCTCGGCTGCTATTGCAACTGTTGCGGCTCTGGGTCTGAGCTTGGGTGCAGGTGCTGCCAACGCACAGCCGGCACTGCCGGAAATGCCGAACATTCCGATTCCGGGTATCGGCGACACCGGCCCGAAGGGCGTCAAGCAAATCGTTACCTTCGGTGACTCCTTCACCGCTAATGCCGGTAAGGGCGGCCCGCGTGGCCTGGCGCCGGGACAGAACGCACTGGTCGCTAACTGCGCTACCGACATGGAAAACTGGCCGAAGATTGCAGCTTCGAAGCTGAACAAGTCCCTGGGTGACTGGTCCTGTAACGGTCTTGGCGGCTTCCCGGGTCAGCTCCTCGCATACCTGGAGGCTTCCATCCAGTACGGCGACATCGGAGAGGGCACCGAGAAGGTTGTCCTGATGTACGGCGGCATGGACTGGGTCCAGTGGGTTGACGTGGCAGGCGAGCTTGTCGCAAAGCCGGATCCCCAGGCTCCATCCGCGTTCAAGCAGACGCTGCGTCAGTTCACTGACCGCGTCCACCAGGTTGCCCCGGGCGCTCAGGTCGTCCTGGCGTCGTACCCTGAGTACGCCACTGATGATCAGCTGTGCCTGGTCAACACCTCGGACCAGACCTTCCCGATCCCGGCACCGGGTGCCAGCGAGATCCAGGGTGCATTCCGTGACAGCATTCGCTCCGCATCTCACCACGTAGGTGCCGGCTTCATTGACGTCTACGAGGCAACCCTCGGCCACGGTACCTGCAACCCGAACCCGGATGAGCGCTTCGTCGCCGGTTTCGCAGACCCGGTGATGGGTCCGATGACCAACCACCCGACGGTGGCTGGTGAAAAGGCAATGGGTAACATCATCGCCGACCAGCTCTACTAATTTCCTTTCGCCGGCACCATGTCGGCTAGGAATTGAGTTCCACCGCTAGTTGGTGGGGCTTCACGCCGTGAGCGGACTAACGTCCGTCCGCGGCGTTTTTGCATTTCGGCCGGTATTTGTTAATATCACCAGGTCTGCCCTCTATAAGAGGTGCGGCAGTAAAAATGTAAGAACTTTGCTGTAGGCCCCTCGCCTCGCATCGTCTCTGGCGTCACCTGGGTGGCGAGCTGACTCGGCTATTGAACCGAGTTGGCGAACAGTAGCCCTTAAATCGCCGGAATCACGATATTGGTAATCACTCCAACTTAAGCTTTTGCCGTGTGACAGTTGCTGTTTGCGCGGTCATTGGAGTTAGCCACGAGGTGGGAAGGAACCGCAGCGAGAAAGGAAGCGGTCACTAACCATGACCATGACTGACCCAATCGCCGACATGCTGTCGCGCGTGCGCAACGCTAACAACGCGTACCATGACTCTGTCTCGATGCCGTCGTCCAAGCTGAAGGCTAACATCGCCGAGATCCTCAAGTCTGAGGGTTACATTGCGGACTACGCAGTCGAGGATGCCAAGGTCGGCAAGACCCTGACCCTGAACCTGAAGTACGGCCCGTCCCGCGAGCGTTCGATCGCTGGCGTGCGTCGCGTCTCCAAGCCGGGTCTGCGTGTTTACGCAAAGTCCACTAACCTGCCGAAGGTCCTCGGCGGCCTGGGCGTGGCTATCATCTCCACGTCTCAGGGCCTGCTGACTGACCGTCAGGCTTACGAGAAGAAGGTTGGCGGGGAAGTCCTCGCTTACGTCTGGTAAAGGGGGAACTACACAATGTCTCGTATTGGTAAGAACCCTGTCGTTGTCCCGGCAAACGTTACTGCCCAGGTCAACGGCCAGGACGTTTCCGTCAAGGGCCCGAAGGGCGAGCTGTCTGTCTCTATCCCGGCTCCAATTACCGTTGAGCTGAAGGACAATGAGATTGTGGTCAACCGCCCGGATGACCACCGTAAGAGCCGCTCCCTGCACGGTCTGTCCCGTTCGCTGATTAACAATATGGTTGTCGGTGTGACCGAGGGCTACACCATCAAGATGGAAATCTTCGGTGTCGGTTACCGTGTCGCCAAGAAGGGCAAGGACCTCGAGTTCTCCCTGGGCTACTCGCACCCAGTCCTGATCGAAGCACCGGAAGGTATCACCTTCGACGTCGACGGCACCACCAAGCTGTCGATCACAGGTATTGATAAGCAGCAGGTCGGACAGCTCGCAGCTAACATCCGTCGTCTGCGTAAGGATGATCCTTACAAGGGCAAGGGCATTCGTTACGATGGCGAGCAGATCCGTCGCAAGATCGGAAAGACGGGTAAGTAATGAGCAACACCAACGAAAAGCGCCTCCCGGTAGGCAAGGACATCTCGACTCGTCGTCGTGTCGCCCGCGCCCGCCGTCACGCACGCTTGCGCAAGAACGTCCGCGGCACCTCCGAGGCACCGCGCCTCGTCGTGCACCGCTCTTCCCGCCACATCACCGCTCAGGTTATCGACGACTCCATCGGTCGTACCCTGGCAGCTGCTTCCACTCTGGACGCAGATCTCCGTGGCTTCGAGGGCGACAAGAAGGCCAAGAGCGCCAAGGTCGGCGAGTTGATTGCTGCTCGCGCTAAGGATGCTGGCATCGAGAAGGTCGTTTTCGACCGCGGTGGCTACCAGTACCACGGCCGCGTTGCTGCTCTGGCCGAGGCTGCCCGTGAAGGTGGTCTGAAGTTCTAATGCGCACTTACAAGTCCAACGGAAGGAATGCGTGATGTCGGAACGCGATAAGCGCGAAGGCGGACGTAACTCCGCTGACAACAAGAACAACAACCGTCGTGGTGGCCGCGGTAACGACCGTCGCCAGCAGGACGAGCGTTCGCAGTACATCGAGCGCGTAGTAACTATCAACCGAGTTTCCAAGGTCGTCAAGGGCGGTCGTCGCTTCAGCTTCACCGCTCTGGTCATCGTCGGTGACGGCGAGGGCATGGTCGGCGTCGGCTACGGCAAGGCCAAGGAAGTACCGGCAGCTATCCAGAAGGGTGCTGAAGAGGCTCGTAAGAACTTCTTCCGCGTCCCGATGATTGCTGGCACCATCACCCACCCGGTTCAGGGTGAGACCGCTGCTGGCATCGTGCTGCTGCGCCCGGCTGCTCCGGGTACCGGTCTGATTGCCGGCGGCGCTGTCCGCCCGGTTCTCGAGTGCGCCGGTGTTCAGGATGTTCTGTCCAAGTCGCTGGGTACCAACAACTCCATCAACGTTGTTCACGCAACCGTTGATGCTCTCAAGCAGCTGGTCCGCCCTGAAGAGGTCGCCGCACGTCGTGGCAAGTCCCTCGAAGAGGTTACCCCGGCACGTATGCTGCGCGCACGCGCAGGTCAGGGAGCGTGATTTCCATGGCACTGAAGATTACCCAGGTCCGTGGTACCGCTGGTACCAAGCAGAAGCAGAAGGATTCGCTGCGCACCCTCGGCCTGAAGCGCATCAACGATTCCGTCGTCCGCCCGGATTCTCCGGCTGTGCGCGGTCTCGTGAACGTTGTGCGTCACCTGGTCGAGGTTGAAGAAGTAGCGGGGGAGTAGGTAAACCATGAGCGAACCAATTAAGCTCCACGACTTGGCCCCGGCTCCGGGTGCTAAGAAGAAGAAGACTCGCGTCGGCCGTGGTGAGGCTTCCAAGGGTAAGACCGCTGGTCGCGGCACCAAGGGCACCAAGGCCCGCAAGCAGGTTTCGGCAGCATTCGAGGGTGGCCAGATGCCACTTCACATGCGTCTGCCGAAGTTGAAGGGCTTCAAGAACCCGGCGAAGGTCACCTTCCAGGTGGTCAACGTTTCGGATTTGGAGCGTCTGTTCCCGAACGGTGGCGACGTCACCATCGCCGACCTGGTTGCAAAGGGCGCCGTCCGCGCTAACCAGCCGGTGAAGGTCCTCGGCGACGGCGACATCAACGTCTCCGTCAACGTCACCGCAACCAAGTTCTCGGGCTCCGCAAAGTCCAAGATCGAGGCTGCAGGCGGCTCTGTCACTGAGGCCTAAAGCATTTAAGCTTTAACAAAAGAGCTCTTAAACCC